>CATKXR010000005.1 GCA_949840805.1 uncultured Lachnospiraceae bacterium
GTAAAAGAAATATTCACCAGGCAGAAACCGCCGAAACCGAAAGCCCAAAAACCGAAAGCTTCAAATGAGATTCTATCTGGTGGGATAGAAAAATGAGGGGCTCAAAAGAGCCCCCTAGTTATTATGCTTTAATTTCCCCATCCCGTGAAAAGTAACAGATGCATTTTTCTAAACTTTCATTTGTAAGTTTTCCTCTTGCATGCGGATATTCGTTATGGTAGAATATAGGCAAACAAAACAGAGGTTATGGAATGAAGATGAACAAACGAACCAATCAGATCTTAGAATTTCTGACCGAAGAGAATAAGATAGAAGTTTCCCTCCTTGCCCAACAGCTGGGGGTTTCCCAGGTCACGGTGCGCAAGGATCTTGATGAATTGGAAAACCAGGGCATCATTGTCCGGGAACATGGTTTTGCCTGCTTAAGAAGCGCGGACAACCTCCATGGGCGCATTGCCTATCACTACGAAGCCAAGCAAAAGATCGCCGCGTGCGCCGCGGGGCTTATCTGTGACGGCGACACGCTGATGATCGAAAGTGGAAGCTGCTGCGCCCTCCTGGCCCAGGAGCTGGCCGCTTCCCGAAAAGACCTGACCATTATCACCAACAGTGCTTTTATCGCTGATTATATCCGTGGAAGATCCAGCTTTCAGATCGTGCTTCTGGGAGGCATTTACCAGCAGGATTCCCAGGTTTTAGTGGGTCCCATGATCCGTCAGTGCGTGGAAAATTTCTATGTAAAATACTTTTTTATCGGCACGGACGGTTATTCCAAACGCACCGGTTTTACCAACCGTGACCAGATGAGAGCCCAGGCCGTAAGGGATATGGCCCGCCAGGCAGAGCAGATCGTGATCCTGACAGAAAGTGAGAAATTTGCCCGGCACGGTATCGTCCCCTTAAACCTGGGGGATTATCCCCGCATGGTCATTACAGACGGGCAGATCTCCGGAGAAATAGCGGATGAATTAAAACACAGTCAGATTGAGCTGATCACAATCTGACCGTGTTTTTCGTTGTCTGTTTCTATGTTCTATTTCTTATATTTTCCTGCCGTTTTCTTTCTAATTCCATATGATAGCAGCCAATAAGTTCCTTGGAAACCGCAGAATTTCTTTGTTAGAAAGAAAGAATTGCTACGGATTTATTCAAGCTAATTACATTATTTGCGGCAGTTTACCAAATGAGCTTCAAACCCTTTATACTTCCGGCACAGTGTTTCATGCCTTTTTGGGCAAGCGTTTATCTGATTGGCGGACAGCCGGAACTTTGTACGCAATACGGCATTATGCAGGTGCCTACTTTGGCGTATCCGACATTAAATATTCGCCGTTTTTTCAGTAACCATATTTTCTGTCTCTGGGTATGTCCTCAGTGGAATCTTGACTCATACTCTCAAGCTGTTCTGCCAACAATATTTTTCGTCCTCCTTTAAGTTGTCGAGTAGTAAAGTCTATGATTACCTGTTTGTTCAATATCATCTCACCTCCCGCCATTTTGTATCAAAATTGTATTGACACGGATAAGATAAAATTAGACGAAAAAACAGAATTTTACAAAAATAAGATCGAGCGTGTAAACACCAAAGGGGCAGGATAGCCCGCCCCACATTAACAATTCCGTTTCGTCTCCTTATTTCCCGGTCAGGACAGGAGGACATGCTTACAGTAAAGCCGGTTTTTCCCTCAGCAGTCCTTCTCCATCATAATATTCAAAATCGTATGGTCCGTCTGCAGCATTCCGGGATTACTTACCTTGCCCATATTGCGGATCGATTCTTCCGGGGTAAAGCCGCAGATGCCGTCCGTCCCCTGAAGGACCACATCCGACACGGCAAGATAAGCGCACATCATGGCCGCGTTTGTGGCCGTAGCCAGCTTTAAGGCACAGCCGATCTTGCCGCCGTCGCAGACCATCCCCGTAAGATTGCCGCTCATATTGATGATGGCATATCCGATCTGGGTATCGTTTCCTCCAAGAAGCCAGACCATGGCGGCAGAGGCGGCCGTGGCGGCAGACACCCCGCAGCCGCAGGTGGCAGAAAGCTTTCCCGTATAAGATTTAATATATACATTGAGGGTGTGGGAAAACGCAAGGGCCTTTACCGTCTGTTCCCTGGACGCATGGACATGCTCCGCCATCTCCACCACCGGAAGAATCGCTGTAAGACCATGGTTTCCGCTTCCCGCACTGCTCATTACCGTATAAGGGCAGCCGCTCATGCGGCCTTCCGCACTGCTTGCCACCCGCACCATAGCTCTGCTGAACAGGTTGTCCCCCATGGTGTCCGATCCCAGTTGTTTTTGAAGGGCAGACGCGATTCCGATTCCCACCGAATGATCCAGGCCGTAGTCCGCAAGCTTCCCGTTCATTTCCACGCCTTCTGTCATGTAAGCCAGTTCTTCCTCACTGCACTGGTCCACCACCGATTTGATTTCCGCCACAGACATTTCCATCAGCTTTTGATGAATCTCATCGTTGGAGCTGACCGCGTACTCCTTTTCCAAAAGCACCTCATGATTTCTCTTGGTCAGAACAATGTTGGCGTGGGTATTGCGTATCTCGCTGATTCCGATTCCGGCTGTGGTGATGATCTCCGCCCGCGCATAAAGCTGGGTCTCATTGTGGTTAATCATCACAATGACATGATGGGCCTCCGCCAGTTCAATGGCCTTCCCGGAAATCTCCTCATTGATGTCCTCCAGAAGCTGCAGGCTTTTCTCGGGATTTCCAAGGCAGGCTCCCAGGGCGGCAGCATATTTCAGTCCCACCCGGTCAAAGCCCGGAATCCCCACGCTCATGCCGTTTTTATAGATGCCCGGATTCACCTCCACCTTCACAGACACAATCTCCCCGCCGATTGCATGGTAAGCGTCGGCCGCCGCAAGGGCAACGCACACCGGCTCCGTACAGCCAAGGGCAGGAACCACCTCCTGATGCAGTAAAGTCAGTAACTCGGTTTTGGTAATCATATGAATCTCTCCTCTCTCTCGTTTTGTATGTTTATGGTTTTATACCCGCAAATCAAAGGACCGGCCGGCATGTCCTCCTATTTTTCCAAAACGCCCTTTGATTTGATAGCCTTTGGAAAATAAACATCTTGACGGGTATAAAATATTCGATTCCCTACAATCCATATTAAAAGCAAAAATCATGCCAAAAACCCGGTTCTGCCTTTTTTTATAAGTATAGATCCTGTTTCAGCCAACCCCATTTGCATATCTCTGGTGACTATGGCTTGCGTCCGAAGAAACTTCTGCGTTTGTGCACGGAATATAGCTTGCATTCAAAAGAAATCTATGAGAAAATGGTTAAAATAAATGGTTGAATTGGAGAATGTTATGGAAAAACCTGTGAGAAAAAAACAGATTGCCATTGTGAGCCTTGACGCCCGTGCAGGACGGTCCTATGGGAGGGAAGTAGAATCCCTGTTCGGAGATTATGCCCACATCTCCCTCTACCACGTACAGGACGGCTCCGCCATGGGGGCGCTTCCCCGGGCGGACCTGTTTGTGGTGTCCACAGACGCCTATGGTTCTGCAGAAGAAGTGGCCCGCCATGTTCCCATAGGCTGCCAGACCATGGCCGTGGAGGTTTCTTTCCGCTGGAGTGAATTGAGAAAGCTAAAAGAAATTCCCCAGGGCAGCAAAGTGCTGTTTGTCAACATGACCCAGACCATGGCGCGGGAAGCCATCACCCAGCTAAACCAGTTTGGAATCAACCACATCCACCTGATTCCCTTCTATCCGGGAGCCGTTCTGGAAGAAGATGTACATTTGGCCGTGACCCCTGACGAAATGCGCTATGTGCCACAGGAAATTGAGACGAAAATCAACTTGGGGCAGCGTTCCTGTACCTCCGGCATGATGATTGAGATCGCCCTTCGCCTGGATCTTGCCTTTCTGCTGGAAACGGAACCTTTTCAGGAATATTTCAGGTCCATAGCCACCAGTAACTACAGCTTTGACCAAATGTTTGCCAAATCCATCCGCTTAGAAAGCCAGTTTCATATTCTTATGGAAACCTTGGAGGAAGGCGTTATCGGGGTAAACGAACGAGGAGAGATCTTTGCATGCAGCCATCATGCAGAAGAAATCACAAGAGTCAGCAATTCCCTGATTATGGGAAAGAGAGGGGAAAAGGTATTTCCCTATATCGATTTTTCCACATGCCTGAAAGAAAAAAGCCGTGTAAAAGCCCAGGTAAAAAAGATCAACGGCATTAACATCAGCGTGGAGGTGGTGCCTGTGCTGCGCCAGGACGCCTGTGTGGGGGCCTTTGCCATTTTACAGAAATTTAATGATGTGGAGATGCGGCAGGGGGAGCTGCGCAAACAGCTTCTTCACAAAGGACATTATGCCAAATACGGCATGGGCGATATTATCGGAGAATCCCAGGCCATTATCCGGGCCAAAAATATTTTAAAGCGGATGGCAGAAAGCGAAAGCCCGGTACTTCTTATCGGAGAAACGGGAACCGGCAAAGAACTGTTCGCCCACAGCCTCCACCAGGCATCCAGACGAAAAAAGGAACCTTTTGTGGCCGTCAATGTAGCCGCCTTTCCGGAAAATCTTCTGGAAAGCGAGCTTTTTGGCTACGAAGACGGAGCCTTTACAGGGGCAAAAAAAGGCGGAAGACCGGGGCTTTTGGAATTTGCCCATAAGGGAACCCTGTTTTTAGACGAAGTAGAGGGAATGAGTCCCATGCTGCAGATCAAGCTTCTCCGGGTGCTTCAGGAGCGGGAAATCATGCGGGTGGGAGGAAACCATATCATCAGCATTGATGTGCGCATTGTGGCTGCCACCAATGAATCCTTAGAACAGAAGGTGGAAGAAGGAAGCTTCCGCCGGGATTTGTATTACCGTCTCAATACTCTTCCGGTCATGATCCCGCCTCTTGCCGAGAGGGAAGACGACCTGTTTTTATTAATCCGCCATTTTCAGGAAGAACTGGGCAGTTCCTTTGAACTGACAGAACCAGTCAGGCAATTTTTAAAGCAATATTCCTGGCCCGGCAATATCCGCGAGCTGCGCAACGTGGTGGAATACTTTATCTACACCGGCCATGAACACATTACCATGGAAGACCTGCCCCCTACCGTGTTAAAGGCACGCACCCCCCGTCTCCGGCCGGTCCTTGCCTCCCCGGCCGAAAAGTCCGGGACGCCCCAGTCCCACACCGACGCCTTCTGGTTTGTTTTAGGACAGCTTTATCAGGCGTCAGAAGAAGGCGCCTGCTTAGGCAGGGAAAAGCTCCTTGCCAGGGCCAAAAGCTCTTATCTTCCTGTGTCCCAGCAGGAAATAAGAGCCATACTCACAGAAATGTCACAACAGGGCCTTGCCAGAGTCAGCCGGGGGCGGGGCGGAAGCCGGCTGACTCCCCAGGGACGTTCTCTGTGGGAAAATCGGGAAACACAGCTTAGGTAAAGTTATACTCCGTCACCACAGGCGTCCGTTTCCCGTCTTTGTCATGAAAATACTCATAGAGGCTGATTCCCAGGAAAGAACCGGAAATATTCCTCACATTCTTATATCCATGTCCCTGAAGGCAGCAGATTGCATAATAGCTGCGCTGCCCGGTACGGCAGTGGATATACACCGGAATATCTCTGGGAATCTCCTCCATTCTCTGACGAAGCTGGCTTAAGGGAATGCTGTGTGCTTCTTTCAGATGCCCTGCCTCAAATTCATGTTCCTCCCTCACATCCACAATATAGGCTCCTTCTTCCACCAGACCGCGCACAGCCGTCACGGGAACCTGCCGGTAACAGCCGTTTAGCAGATTCAGGCCAATAAGAGCCGCCAGATTCACCACATCCTTTGCCGTGCCAAAGACCGGAGAATAACAAAGCTCCAGCTCCTTTAAATCTTCCAGGGTTCCTCCCATGGCAATCATCGCGGCGATCACGTCAATCCGTTTATCCGTATTGCCTTTCCCAATGGCCTGCGCCCCCAGGATTCTGCCTGTGGGGACCTCAAAGATCAGTTTCAGATTCATATAATGGCTGTCTGGCATCAGCCCCACCTTGTCCGGCGCTATGGCATGGGCATACTCACAGGAAATCCCTGCTTCCTTTGCCGTCCGCTCATTTAACCCCGTGCAGGCTCCGTTCTGTCCGAAAACCCGGATGCAGGAAGAACCAATAAATCCGTGATTGACGTCAGAGCCCCCGTAAATATGGTTTGCCGCCGCCCTGGCCTGACGCTGTGCCGGTCCTGCCAACGCCAGCCGGCCCGGACGTCCCAGAAGCCGGTGAAAGCTTTCCACCGCATCCCCCACGGCATAGATATTCGGGTCCGTGGTCTGATAATTTTTATTTACCAAAATTCCCCCTGTGCTCCCTATACCCAGCCCCGCCTTACGGGCCAGATCCGTCTCCGGGGCCACGCCCACAGCCATGACCACCACCTCTGCCTCAATGGTTTCCTCCTTCCCCTGTCTCTGAACCACAATGGCATCTTCCTTGATCTCCCTTAATGTGCCGGACAGACAGAGATGGATTCCGTTGTCCATCATTTCCTTATGGAAAATCTGTACCATGTCAGAATCAAACGGCAGAAGGATCTGGCTGCTTCCCTCTACCAGCGCCACCGAAATCCCTGCCATCTTCAGATTCTCCGCCGTCTCCACACCGATAAATCCCCCGCCGATTACAGCCGCCTTTCTCACATGGTTCTGGTCTATATATTGCTTCAGCTTTTGAATATCCGCCACATTTCTTATGGAAAACACATGTTTCTTCCCGATTCCCTCAATGCTCCCCGGCATCACAGGATTCGCCCCGGGAGCCAGAATCAGCTTATCATAATACTCCTCATAGCACTCCCCTGTCTGCAGATTTTTCACCGTCACCTTCTTTTCCTCTGGATGGATCTGCGTCACCTCACTATTCACCCGCGCCTCAATATCATGCTGCCTGCCAAACTTCTCCGGGCTCATAAGCACAAGAGAATCACTGTTTTCTATGGTTCCGCTTAGATGATAGGGAAGACAGCAGTTAGAAAAAGAAACATGCTCCCCTCTCTCAAACATAAGAATCTGGGCATGGGCATCCAGCCTTCTGACCCGCGCAGCCGCCGAAGCCCCTCCTGCCACTCCGCCTACAATTACAATCGTTCTTTCCATCTTATTCTCCTTTCTTTTGGATCCTTGATATTTTTATCTCGTATTTTTTGATGTTCTCTTTTGGTGTTCCCTTTGGCATTCTTTTTTAGCGTCCCTTTATACACTCTCTTTTAGCGTTTCCTTTGACACTCTCTTTTAGCATCCTCTTTGACACTCTCCTTCAACATCCTCTTTGGAGCTCTCCTTTAGCATTCTCTTTGGCACTCTCCTTCAACATCCTCTTTGGCACTCTTCTTTAGCATTCTCTTTGGCACTCTCTTTTAGCATTCTCTTTGGCACTCTCTTTTAGCATCCTCTTTGGCATTCTCTTTTAACATCCTCCTTTAACACCCCTTTTAATTTCTCCCCCCACAGTCATCTTCCGTCACAATTCCAGTTTCGGCCCTGCCAGAAAAGCAGCCTGGACGTGTCCCCTATTCCCATGAGGGGCCTCTGACCCGCCGGTCCTTAGCTCGCGTCCTTTGCGAGCTTAGTACCGCTGCAGGGTCAGCAAGAGTGAGAACGTACCCTCATGGGAATAGGGGACACGTCCAGGCGGACCTTCCGCAATCCCCATAAACAACAAGCTCCCCACTGCTATCCATATTATACAGCAAAAATCATGCCAGAATCACAACAAAACACCTTACCTCTCACTTTCTCCCAGCCGTTCCAAAATTTCAGCAAATCCCCTTATCCCATCACATCCCACCCCCCAAGCCAAATCAATCACCAAATCACCCTCCTCAGACAAACTTGTTCCTCTCCTCCCCCACCCAATAAACCCTGACACCCGCCATTTGGTTAAACAATCACCCTAATTGGTCAAAACATCCCCCATTTTCCCCTTCTCCTCACCACCTCTCCCCCGCCGCCCCTTGTGCTCCCCCTGTCTTCCCTGCCTCTCTCCCACCCCCATCCTCCCCTTATCCCTCCCATCCCCCCTGAATATAACTACAAATCCCTCCCCATTCACCCATTAAATCCCCTCATTCACCCCCATTAAATAAGGAAACCAACCACCAAAAAATATTTTTTTCTCTTTTCATCCGACTTTTGGCACACCTTTTGCTCATTAATCTGGTATCATCACAAATCAAACTGGCCGGCAGAAATATTTGTGAACAAGAACCGTAATGATTCCGCCTCACCGAATCGTTGCCAACCATCTTAATCAATCCAACGAGAGGAGCAAAAACACCTATGAAATACGATTTTGACCAGGTAATCGACCGCAGCGCCAACCGTGCGGCAAAGTATGACGAAAGAATCAAAAAATTCGGCACCAACGATGTGATCCCCCTATGGGTGGCAGATATGGACTTTAAAACCGCCCAGCCCATCATTGACGCAATGAAAAGAAAAGCAGAAGAAGGGATCTGGGGATACACCTCCCGCCCCGACAGTTACTTTGACGCCATCTGCGGCTGGCAGGAACGCCGCAACGGCTGGAAGATTGACAAAAGCTTAGTGAGCTGGTCTCTGGGCGTGGTGCCTGCCCTGTCGGCCATTGTAAAGATTTTCAGCAATCCCGGTGATAAGGTCATGATTCAGACCCCTGTATACTCTGAGTTCTATGATGTAACCGAAGCCTGGGGACGGGTTGTGGTGGAAAACCAACTGGTGGAACAGGACGGACACTGGACTATTGACTTCGCAGATTTTGAGGAAAAAGCCAAAGAGGCAAAGATCTTCCTGCTTTGCAGCCCCCACAATCCCCTGGGTATTGTATGGACAAAAAAACAACTTCAGAAAATGGCGGAAATCTGTATTGCACATGACGTTCTCCTGGTCTCCGACGAGATCCACTCCGACCTGATCTTCCACGGGAAAAAGCACCTTCCCACAGCCATGGTATCAGAGGATATCGCAGGAAAAATCATAAGCTGCATTTCCGGGACAAAGACCTTTAACCTGGCCGGCATCCAGGCGTCCACCACCGTATTTCCCAACCTGGAGACAAAGGAAAAATTTGACCGGTTCTGGATGAACATGGACATCCATCGGAACAATGCCTTCAGCTCCGTGGCCATGGAAGCCGCTTTCAACGAGGGAGAAGAATGGCTGGAACAGCTTTTGGAATACCTGGACGGCAACTTTACATATGTAAAATCCTTCTGCGAAGAACACATTCCCCAGATTAAGGTCAATGTGCCGGACGCCACGTATCTGATGTGGCTGGACTGCCGGGAGCTTCACATGGATAACCAAACCCTGCGGGACTTTATGATCAAAAAAGCCGGGCTTGGGTTAAATGAAGGCTATACCTTCGGCAGAAGCTTAAGCGGTTATATGCGCCTGAACGCCGCCTGCCCCAGAAGCACCTTAAAACAGGCCATGAAGCAGTTAAAAGAAGCCGTAGACGCAAACACAAGATGAAAGGGGTATTCTTATGAACGCAAAGAAAATATGGGACAGCTATAAATTTCCGTTATTATTGTTAGGTGGTATTTTTACAGGAGCCATCCTGGGCATGATCTTAGGAGAGAAGGCCAAGGTCCTGGCCCCTCTGGGAGACATTTTCCTCAATCTGATGTTCACCATCGTGGTTCCCATGGTCTATGTGTCCATCACCACCGCCGTGGGAAATATGGTCAACATGAAACGTCTGGGAAAAATCCTGGGAAGCCTGGTGTGTACATTCATTGTCACCGGCGGGTTTGCCGCAGCCCTGGTTCTGGTTGTGGTCAATATCTGGCCTCCGGCGGCAAACACGGCAATCACTATGGGCGCGGCGGAAATGGCGGAAACCTCCAGTATCAGCGACATGATCGTAGGCTCTCTTACGGTCAATGATTTCAGCGGCCTGATGAGCCGGAGCAACATGCTTCCCATTATCGTATTTGCCATCATGTCCGGCTTTGCCGTGGCCAAATGCGGCGGTGAGGAAAGCTGGGCCGGAAAGCTTCTCAACAACTTAAACGATATCATTATGCTGATGGTTGACATGATCATGAAGCTGGCTCCCATTGGGCTGGGCGCGTATTTTGCCAACCTGGTAGGGGAATTTGGCCCTCAGTTAATTGGGGATTACGGACGTACCATGCTGGTCTACTATCCCATGTGCGCTGTCTATGTACTGGTCTTCTTCCCCCTGTACAGCTACTTTGCAGCAGGCAAAACAGGCATCAACCGGATGCTGAAAAATATCTTCAATCCGGCTGTCACCGCATTCGCCACCCAGAGTTCCGTGGCCACCCTTCCTGTGAACATGGAAGCCTGCAAAAAAATCGGGGTTCCGGAAGACATCAGCAACATTGTACTTCCCATGGGTGCAACCATGCACATGGACGGCTCTGTGCTGTCCTCCATCACCAAAATTGCCTTTCTGTACGGCGTGTTCCAGATGCCTTATACCGGGGCAGGCACCTATGCCATGTCCATCGTGGTAGCTATTTTAAGCGCTTTTGTCCTGTCCGGCGCCCCCGGCGGCGGCTTAGTAGGCGAGATGCTGATCGTCAGCCTGTTCGGCTTTCCTGCAGAAGCCTTTCCTCTCATTGCCACCATTGGATTTTTGGTTGACCCGGCAGCTACCTGTCTGAACGCCAGCGGAGACACCATCGCCTCCATGATTATCGCCCGTCTGGTGGAAGGAAAAGACTGGCTGGAAAAACGGATTGCAAGCGGCCAGGTGGACGCCTGATGAATATAGATACCCTTTTTGTACGAAACACCTCTGTTCCAAGGGAACCTGCATGAACATGCATCCGTTGGAACAATATCCGCGGGCATAGCCATTTGACAACATGTTTCCCTGCTTTCAGGGAAAAGACCCATCATTTGTCAGATAAGGACGCCCGCGGGTATCACAAAAAATCCAGTATCACAAATTATCATGGAAAGGAGACCATTTATCATGAATGTAGTAGAAACCAACAACGCGCCTGGAGCCATCGGACCCTATTCCCAGGGATTTGAGATCAACGGACTTGTATTTACCTCCGGGCAGATTCCCGTAAACCCCCGGACCGGGGAGGTCCCCGGCGGCATTGCCGCCCAGGCGGAGCAAAGCTGCCAGAATGTAGAAGCAATCCTCACCGCCGCCGGAAGCGGGCTGGAATGTGTATTCAAAACCACCTGCTTTTTGGCCGATATGGGAGATTTTGCAGAATTTAACCAGGTATATGCCAAATACTTCACCTCCAAGCCGGCCAGAAGCTGTGTGGCGGTAAAAGCCCTTCCCAAGGGAGTTCTCTGTGAAATCGAAGCCATTGCCGTAAAGCAGTAAAATTTGAAACAGGGAAGGGGTTTCATAACCCCTTCGGTTCCTTTCACAGAAAGACAGATTATAAAAATAGAAGAAAAAGGAGATTATGACCATGAAAGTTACTGTAGTTGGAAGCCATTTATGCCCGGACACCCTCTATGCCCTCAACAAACTGGTAGAGGCAGGGGTAGACATCGAATTTAAAAATCTTTCCGCCTCTCTGCCGGATCTGAAGGTTTATTTAAACCTTCGCGACCAGGACCCTCTGTATGAAAAAGTAAAAGCAGGCGGCGGAATCGGGATTCCCTGCTTTCTGTTAGAAGACGGGACAAAAACACTGAATTTAAAAGATGTACTGAAATAAAAAAGGAACGGTCCGCATGGGATTATCGAATCTCAGCTTGTCCGAACCTGCCTGCTATGGGAATATGTGCGATTATAGAGATTTCCGTAATATTTTGATTTGCAGAAAATCCCGTAACCATGCGGGGTTACAGTGTTTTGTATAAATATAAGGCTCCGTAGCTCCAGTCGGGCCGGTTGGCCCAGTGGCCCCATTTGCTCCTGCCGCCCCGGTTGGGCCGGTCGCCCCAGTGGCCCCATTTGCTCCTGCTGCCCCGGTTGGGCCGGTCGCTCCAGTCGCTCCTGCCGCCCCGGTGGCTCCAGTCGCTCCCGTTGCCCCAACCGGACCTTGAATTCCCTGGGGTCCCTGAGGTCCCTGGGCCCCCTGCATTCCCTGAGGTCCCGTAGCTCCGGTCGCCCCAGTTGGACCGGTGGCTCCGGTCGCTCCCGTTGCTCCACTTGGGCCAGCAGCCGTCACCAGATCAAAATCCGATGAAACACCAGGAATTCCAACCGGATAATCCCGGTTTGCCCGGTAAAGATAACCATTTAGATACACCAGATCCCCTTCCAGGTACTGTCTGGCCGGATCATAGACTCCTGCCGTACTTAATCCCGGTCCCATCGGGCCAGTCGGGCCGGTAGCTCCCGTTGGTCCGGGGAACCCCTGGGGTCCGGCCGGTCCCGGGAATCCCTGAGGTCCCATTGGTCCGGTCGGGCCAACAGGCCCCCGCGGTCCCCGGCAGCAACAGGACGGACCTGGTGGAAACGGCGGCCTTGGCGGGCCTGGCGGCATCGGTGGACCTGGCGGCATCGGTAGACCTGGCGGCATCGGCGGACCTGGCGGCATCGGTGGGCCTGGCGGCATCGGCGGGCCTGGTGGAAACGGCCGGTTTTGCTGGCAGCAGCATCGTCTCCTTCCACATCCTTGATTTCTCCCGTCAAAGGAATCTATAGAATTACAATACATACGATTACTCCTTTCATCTTCTCCCCGGCAAACCTCTAAAAGGATGGCTATTCAAAAATCCCCTGTTCCTGTTTCCTTTTTTAAGCTGTCGGTTTACTATATCATATGTACTTGCCGTAATTTGGTTCGTCCATCCTGTCAGTCTTCCCATATCCCATTTTCCTGAAATATTGTTCATTCCATTGTACTTCTTTTGCCTTTGGCTTTCTTGCACTGGATCTCTGATGGTACTCATAAGCCTTTTCCCTGTTTCCCATCCGGTCATAACATACGCACAGGTTAATCTCCGGCAGATACCCATAATAATCCCATCGTATAAACCCTCCTCCTTTGTCTGAGGGCTGCTGTCTTAAAGCCGTTTCATACCAAAAAACCGCCTGTTCCCATTTTTCCTTTCCCTGAAAATATCTTCCCAGCTCAAAACATGCCTCCCCCCTGGGCGTGTCATAAAGGAAACTCTTAAAAAGCGCCTGCACACTCTCTTTTTCTTTTCCCAGCATCCGAAAACACTCTGCCAGATTCAAACACGCCTCGATCTTATTCTCCCTCCATCCGTCGCCTTCCAAAAATTCCTCCATCACCTGCACCGCTTCTTCATACCGGTTATGAGAAAGCAGTTCCCTCCCGTAATAAAACAGGCTCCTCCCCGAAAGAGATTCTCCTTCCTCTATCATTTTCTCATAAATTTTCAAGTTCCGGTCCCTGGACCCGGACCCTTCTTTTTTGTGGGAAATCACAATATCTGAATAGATTATCTTTCCCCGCGGCGCGATAGCCTCATGAACCCTTCCTTCCCAGTAAAAACCCCTCCCGTTCTTTACCAGCCGTTCCCGATAATAGGAAAACAAGGATTTCCCGTCCGAATCTTCCGCTATGGAATATTTCATCATTACCACATCCGTGTCCGGCTCCAACTCCTGCTTCAGCTTCTTTATCTTCTCCTGATTCTCCTCCGTCACCACGTCATCTGCATCCAGCCACATGCAATAATCCATGTTTGCCTTGGAAAACGCCTCGTTTCTGGCTGCGGCAAAATCGTCCCTCCAGGCAAAATCATATACCTTTCCCCCATATTCTCTCCCGATCTCCTTTGTCCTGTCGCAGGATCCCGTATCGACAATTATAATTTCATCCGCAAAAGAACCGGCCGCCTTAAGGCAGCGTCCCAATACCTGCTCCTCATTTTTTACAATCATGCACAAACTAATAGTAATCAAAATGTCCGCCCTGGCATATCTTTTTAGAATATGCTATGAGCGGACACCTTAAATAGTTTCCTTTACTTTTTCACTTCCTGCGCTATATAATATACTCTTTCGCTGTCTTCTTTCGGCACATTCCTGCCCCATGCCTCATATACAGCCAGCATTTTAAGCCCTGCTTCCTTTAATGCCTGCTTCACGGTCTCGGTCTCATATGCCCGCTGAAAATGAGTTTCTTCATACTTCCGGTATATCCCGTCGCCTTCTTTTACAAACAAAGTCAGGTCATATTCATTGACCTGGGTTTCCTTATCATAATAATTCTCCCAGATAAAACTGCCCTCTTCCCTGTTCTCCGCAATGGTCTGATCCCCCAAAAGCTCCTGGTACTTATAAGGAGTGTTCATATCAAAGACAAATAAGCCTCCCGGATCCAGGTAATTGTTTACCAGGCTGAACACCTGCACCAGATCCTCATATTCTGTCAGATAATTCATGGCGTCACATATACTGACTACCGCGCCCACCGTACCATACAGCTCAAATTCTCTCATGTCCTGCTGCAGATATAAGATCCTGCCATCTGAATTCTTCTCCATGGCAACCCCCAGCATCTCTCCGGAAGAATCCACGCCGATCATATCATATCCCTTTTTTTCCAAAAGCCGCGTCAGCTTCCCTGTACCGCAGCCCAGATCCAGCACCAGCCCGTCCTTTACGCCATGTTCCTGCAAAAGACCGGCTATATGGTCTGCCCACTCTTCATAGGGGATATTATCCATGAACAAGTCATAAACTTCAGCAAATCCCGTATATGCATCCATCTGTGTTCCCTTTTACAGCGGCCCTCCCGCTTCTATATGGCAATTCCCGATACTGCGAGCCAAAGCAAGCCGGCCGCATCCCGTCTCCCGATCAGGCAATCCGAAAGCAATGTACCGGTACGGCGTTGCCGAAATTAAGCATTGCTGTACTAGACGTTCCTTCCGCAGCACTTCTTATACTTTTTCCCACTGCCGCAGGGACAGGGGTCGTTGGGGAAAATCTTCTTATCCTTACGCACGGTCCCGGAAGCCTTCTGTTGTTTATAAAGCTCCTTTCTCCTCTCCTCACTCAGAATATTATCCCACTGAGGCAGAGAATACAGCCATTCAGCTTTGGCTGCCACCATATTATAATACAGCTTCTCCGGGTCGATCTCGATCTTGACCTGTGTATCCTCATCCATGGTGTCGATGGGATTCTCATATCCTTTTAAGCTTTCATTGATTCCGTCAAGAAAGCCGGTCATGATCAGGATCTCTGTTCCATATTTCTCCGCCAGCTCCCGGACCGTACCGGCTACGACCTGTGACGGGTCAGACAGAATCTTCTCATAAATACCCTTTTCGACAGCAAAATAACCGTCCCAAAGTTTTTGTTTTTCTTTATCATTGGAACCATTGCCATATGCAAGATTCCTCCATGTTTCCAATAATGCCATAATCCGCACCCTTTCTCAGCTTTGTTCTTTTTATTCCACGGCACTGCCGTAAACATTATTTCACTAGTATAACCCACTTCCCGAAAATTTGCAATTTATTTTTCTTTTCTATTTTTTCTCTATTTATTTGATTTAGATTTATTTTTATGCTATATTTAATGAAAGAGGTGAAAACATATGAATATGACATTAGCAGAGCGAATCAAATTAATCTTAAGAGAGCGTCACACAAAGCAGGTACAGTTTGCCAGGGCATTGGGAATCAGCGCAAATTATACCAACCTGCTGGTCAACGGAAAAAAGGACAATATTTCCGAGACCTTAGCAAAACTCATTGAAGAAACCTACGGCTACTCTGCCCAGTGGGTCAAATACGGCACCGGCGCCATGATATCTCCTTCCGCCCCTTCCGCCGTTAAACTGGAATTTATCAAAAAAGTCCGCCTTATGCCTGACGAAGACGTGGCGTCCCTTCTGGCATTTGCCAACGCCCTGGAACAGGTAAAAACATGTATGGGAGTTGCGCCAAAGAAGGCGGATGCCCTGGAAGAAGACACGGACGAAACGGCATAACACAAGGATTTTCCCGAAGGGTCCGCAGGAGAAAATCAAAAAATACCCCGCCCGCCGCCATACGGCAACGGACAGGGTATCAAAAAGGGGAGGATAAGTATTTCTCTTTTCTTTGGTACTAATCACATTATCCCCTATCTGCAGCAACTTATTCACACAACAGGAAATTTTTTTAAAATCCTGAAGCCGTACTATACTCGTAAGCATCATTACGAAAGGATATGACAAATGTCTGAAAAAAATGTAATCATCGGCCAGTCAGGAGGCCCCACCGCTGTTATCAATGCCAGTCTGTGCGGCATCATCCGGGAGAGCCTTGCCCGGAAAAACCAGATTGGCGCCATTTATGGCATGGTTCACGGAATTGAAGGCTTTTTAGACGACTGGTATATGGATTTAGGAACAGAATTATCGCAGGACGATTTAGAGCTGCTGCGCCTTACTCCTGCCGCCTATCTGGGTTCCTGCCGGTATAAGCTGCCGGAAGACCTGGATTCCGAGATCTACCCGCTGCTCTTCGCAAAACTGGACAAACTGAACATCGGATATTTTTTCTATATCGGCGGCAACGACTCCATGGACACGGTCAGTAAATTATCCCGGTACGCGGCGAAAAACAGCCTTGACGTCCACTTTATAGGCATACCGAAAACCATTGACAACGACCTTATCCTCACGGACCATACTCCCGGATTTGGCAGCGCGGCAAAATACGTGGCCTCCACAGTGCGGGAAATCGTACTGGATTCTTCCGTATACCGTCAAAAATCCGTGACCATTATTGAGTTAATGGGACGCCATGCCGGATGGCTGACAGCGGCATCTGTCCTTGCACGCAAGCACAAAGGGGATAACCCCGCATTGATTTACCTGCCAGAAAGGCCTTTTTCACTGGAACAGTTCGCAAAGGATATTGAGACCGAACTGGGGCAAAGACGCAGCGTCGTGGTATGTGTATCAGAAGGGATTGCCGATTCTGAGGGAACCTTTCTCTGTGAATACGGAGACCAGAAATTGCAGGCCTGCTTAGGCAGGGAGCCTGCCCCGGCCGATGATGCACAAATAAGCCCTGCCATGGTTGATATTTTCGGCCATAAAATGCTGACCGGCTGCGGCAAGGTATTGGAACGGTTTGTGAGAGAACGGTTCGGAGTAAAGGTCCGCTCGGCCGAGCTGAACGTCAGCCAGCGCTGCTGCGGAATCCTGGCCTCAATGACAGATATCGAAGAGGCCGAAAAAGCCGGCGAGGAAGGCGTGAGATATGCATTAAATGGGCAGACCGGCATCATGGTTGCCCTAATCCGCAAAAATGACATGGATCATTATAAACTGGAGTTTTGCCCTGTGGATGTGAATGCGGTCTGCAACCGGGAAAAAACCGTGCCGATATCCTGGATCTCCGAAGAGGGAAACGATATGACAGAAGAGTATATTCATTATCTCCTTCCGCTGATTGAAGGAAATGCCAATCCCCCTATGAAGGACGGATTGCCCGCGTATCTGTACCGGAAAATAAAATTTTCAAATTGATGTATAAAGCGGAAGATCATGGTGATAATGATAATGTATCGATGCTCTTTTGACAAGAGTGGAAATACTTATCCTCCCCTTTTTATCCGGCTCGCTTGTGAAAACACAGGCGGGCCGGATTTTTCTTTCATCTAAAACTGATACAGAAATCCTGCCGCGCCGCAACGATATCGCTTACATGGCATGGGCCAGGGTGGTTCCTGCCCCGACAATTTCCCCGCAAGCAGTTCTTCCGTTCCCGTCAAAATTCCTGGAATAATATCAGGCTTTAAGGGATAGCTGCCATGGGATGGCCAGATAACGTCAAAAGCCTGTGACATTTTGAGCATTTTTCTAAGGCTTTCCTGAAATGCCTGGATATTCCGCCCGGAACCAAACATAAAAATATCTCCGTCCTGAATCGAATCACCGGAAATCAGCATCCTCTTCTCCCGCTCCAGAAGCATAATACTTCCCGGCGTATGGCCTGGTGTCAGAATCACCTCGAATTTCCATCTCCCCAGGTCAATGACATCCCCTTCCCACAACGGACGCACATCTTCCATGCGGCATCCTTCCGGCAGGGACCTCCTGTAATGGTCCATCTCCGCAGGATGCATATACACAGGCCCAAAATCCCGGTTACATCCCACATGGTCTTTATCCGTGTGAGTATTAACCAACATGGCCGGCAAAGAAGTCAGTTTTGCAACTATTTCTTTCAAAGCCAGGCCTCCAAAACCGGTGTCGACTACCATCGCCTGTTTTTCTCCCTCAAATACAAACATGCGCACTCCGTTTTCTTCGATCACCCAAAAATGTTCCGATATCTTTTTAACGTTATTCATATACAAACCTCCAGATAGAATTGCCTTATTGTTTTGCGATCTTTGCAATAAACTGATAAGCAAATTCAATTGCGGTCCATGTCAGCTTTTCACAGAGATGCGGCGGGTCATTTTCCGAAAAGCCTCCAGGCCGCAATTCTAAGCATCTTAATGAACCAAAGGTCCTTTCAAAGGCAGAGGCGAAATTATAACAGGCAGATACCATTTCATCTTCTGTTTTTCCCAGCATGTGAAAATAAATTCCAATAAACATTAACGTGCCTTCCACCAAGCCACACTGCGCCCTGTACCCGCCCGCGCCATGCAGTCCGACTGCGGACCAGAGTACCTGCGGTTCAACACGGACTTCAAACAATTCACTTAAACAAAGGATAGCCGTCCTCGCGCAATTTATATCGTCCTTCCAGTACAATTCGTGTACCCGGTTCTTAATCTGCTCATTCATCATGAGATAACTCCTTTCCGTTTTCCGGTATGATGTCAACGCCGCATTGGCGTTCTCACCTCAATCAGATTGCCGTCATTGTCAAGCACCACGTCAAGACCAAACAGGTCATGATAAAATTGTTTCGATTTTTCAATATCTTTAACCACGATTAAAACATTCTTTAATTTCATCCTTATCCCTCCAAACTCCGGTTCCGCCTGCTCTGATAAATAAACCCGCCGACCCCGGAGATTATTGCAGTCATTCCCAATAAAATCCACCCGTTAAAGCCTTGAAACTCAAACTCTAACGACTGAGTAACAGGCAAAAGAAAACCCAATACTATAAATCCGATCATGCCCTTTCGTTGATGAGATTTGCTGTTTGGCAAACTAAGCAGACAAGCGCTGGGAACAAACATAAGGGTGATAAAATAAAAGAAAAAATTCAAACTGTCAGACATGTCAATCATAATGCAGAACATCCACAGCCCAATGAGCAAATACATCGGAATGAGAATAATCTTAAACAGCTTTCTATTCATTAACACCTCATCTTCTATTAAAAAACAAACCAGGTTCCTCTTGTATTATAGCATTGTCATCTGCCAAAGACAACAAAAACACAGCCTTCTATCAATCAAAAAGAAAAAAAGCATATAGCCTCCGACACAAATCATTGGCTATATGCTGAATCTGTCAGCCGGTTCCCGCTTATCAGGCCTGTCCCTTTCCGCATTGGGATTTCACCAGCTCCGCCAGGGTAATCCCGTCAAAATACGCATTTGTCATCCGATAAAATTCTTTCCACATAGGCAGCGTCTTGCAAGATTCGGCCCTCTCACATGCCCTGGCCTCACAGCCAAGACATGCCACAGGCGCCAAATCTCCTTCCGTAAGCCGTAAGATATCCCCCACCCGGTATGTATCCGGCGCGGCAGTCAGCCTGTATCCTCCGCCCCTTCTGCGCAATCCCTCGATCATCCCGTTTTTCGTCAGGGGCGGAAGGATCTGTTCTAAATATTTCAGGGAGATATTCTGCCTCTGGGCAATAACCTTCATGGGAATATATCCGTCCTGAACATGCTCCGCCAGATCAATCATCACGCGCAGCGCGTATCTCCCTCTCGTGGAAATCATCATCTCACTCGTTCTCCTGGGCAAACAGCGGAGTAGACAAATATCGGTCTCCCGTATCCGGCAGCAGGACAACAATGGTCTTCCCCTCGTTTTCCGGACGCTTCGCCAACTGGGCGGCTGCAAAGGCAGCAGCACCCGAGGAAATCCCCACAAGAATCCCCTCGCTTTTGCCGATCAGCCTGCCGGTGGAAAAAGCATCTTCATCCGAAACCGGGATAATCTCGTCGTAAATATCCCGGTTGAGCACATCAGGGACAAAACCCGCGCCGATCCCCTGAATCTTGTGGGCTCCGGCCACACCGGTGGAAAGTACCGCCGAGGACTTTGGTTCTACGGCAACCACCTGAATCCTGGGATTCCTGGATTTGAGATATTCTCCCACACCGGTGACGGTTCCGCCTGTGCCCACACCTGCCACGAAAATATCCACCTTGCCGTCCGTATCCTCGTAGATCTCGGGGCCGGTGCTTTCTCTGTGGGCCTTGGGGTTGGCAGGGTTCACAAACTGGCCTGGGATAAAGCTGTCCGGGATCCCGGCTGCCAGTTCTTCCGCCTTTGCAATGGCGCCCTTCATCCCCTTGGAGCCTTCCGTGAGCACCAGCTCTGCTCCGTATGCCTTCATCAGTTGCCTGCGCTCCACAGACATGGTTTCCGGCATGACAATGATAATGTGGTAGCCTCTTGCCGCGGCCACGGAGGCAAGGCCAATCCCGGTATTGCCGCTTGTAGGCTCGATAATCACCGTGCTAGCTGTGATTTTTCCCGCAGCCTCCGCCTCGTCTATCATCTCCCTGGCCACACGGTCTTTCACAGATCCCGCCGGGTTGAAATATTCCAGCTTGGCGATCACCTTTGCTTTCAGCCCCAGAGCCTTTTCCATATGGGTCAGCTCCAAAAGTGGGGTTTTGCCGATCAACTGGTCGGCAGATGTGTAAATCTTACTCATATTCTGATACCTCCTTAACTGCATCAAAGCCTTTTTGCAAATCCGCAATAATATCGTCAATATGCTCCGTACCGATAGACAGACGGATGGTATTAGGCTTAATCCCCTGCTCCTTTAGTTCCTCCTCGCTGAGCTGACTGTGGGTAGTGGTTGCCGGATGGATCACCAGGCTTTTGACATCCGCAACATTGGCAAGCAGGGAAAAAATCTTCAGACTGTCAATAAACTTATGAGCTTCCTTCACGCCGCCCTTGATTTCAAAGGTAAAAATGGAGCCTCCTCCCTTTGGAAAATATTTCTCATACAGCTCAAAGTCCGGATGATCCGGCAGAGACGGATGATTGACCTTTTCCACCTGCGGATGACCGTGCAGAAACTCCACCACCTTTTTGGTGTTCTCCGCATGGCGTTCCAGGCGCAGCGACAAGGTTTCAATCCCCTGCAAAAGCAGAAATGCCGCAAAGGGAGAGATCGTGGCTCCCTTATCCCGCAACAGGATTGCCCGGATATAGGTCACAAAGGCGGCAGGGCCGGCTGCCTTTACAAAAGACACTCCGTGATAACTGGGATTGGGATCCGCGATGGCGGGATACTTTCCGCTTGCCGCCCAATCAAATCGGCCCGAATCCACGATCACGCCGCCAAGGGTAGTGCCGTGACCGCCGAGAAATTTTGTGGCGGAATGGACCACAATATCCGCGCCATGCTCTATGGGACGGATCAGATAGGGGGTGCCAAACGTATTGTCTACTACCAGCGGCAGGCCGTGCCTGTGAGCAAGCTCTGCCAAAGCATCGATATCCGGAATATCACTGTTGGGATTACCCAGTGTTTCCATATAAATCGCCCTGGTGTTCTCCTGAATGGCAGCCTCCACTTCAGTCAGATCGTGAATATTGACAAAACTGGCTGTGATGCCGAAGCCCGGAAGCGTGTGTGCCAGCAGGTTGTAACTGCCTCCGTAAATCGTCTTTTGCGCCACGAAATGACCGCCGTTCTGGCCAAGGGCTTCCAGGGTATAGGTGATGGCTGCCGCCCCTGACGCAAGGGCCAGCGCCGCCGTTCCCCCTTCCAGAGCCGCTACCCTCTGTTCCAGCACATCCTGTGTGGAGTTTGTCAGCCTGCCGTAAATATTGCCGGCATCTGCCAGGCCAAAACGGGCAGCCGCGTGTTCACAGTTGCGGAATACATAGGAGGTGGTTGCGTAAATCGGGACAGCGCGGGAATCCGTTGCAGGATCCGGATTTTCCTGTCCCACATGAAGCTGCAAAGTTTCAAATTTATAATCTGACATAGTAGTATTTCCTTTCGTTATAGAATGTTTTGTATGATTTTCACTTCTTCATACATCGATACATTCGTCCGAAACGGAAATTTTCTCTGACGAGTTTTTCAAAATAGTATACCATAGGTCCGCCTTCTTTGAGAATATTATAAATTCGCATCTCCTTTCCATTTATTACCTATTCTTTTGGTATGTGTAATGATAACACATTTGACCTACTATGTCAATAGGTATTTTACTCCCTATGATACCACGTTCTTTCCAAGAACCAAAAGCTCGTAAGGTTTCATAACATATGATATTTCCTCCAAAGGCTCCCTGCCTTCGGCCGGCAAGGGTTCCCCACAGGACAAAGGATAATTTTCCAACAGCACCTTATATCCTTTCCATTCCCCATCCAGACGGATTCCCTGCTCTTTCCCGTCCAGATTGCAAAGCACCAGCATCTCCTGCTCCCCCAGCGCTCTTTGGTAGGCAATGACCATATCCGTTCCCGTCTCCAAAAAGGATATTTCCCCCTTCCCAATCACCGGATACTCTTTTCTCATGGCAATCAGCTTCTTATAAAAAGCAAGAATGGAATCCGGATCCTTTTCCTGGGCTTCCACCGTGATTTCCTCTCTAAATTCAGCAGACATGGGAAGCCACGGCTCGACCTTGGAAAATCCACCGTAGGTTTCTTTGCTCCACTGCATGGGCGTCCTGCTGTTATCCCGGGATCTGGCCGCCAAGATCCCAAGGGCCTCTTCCTCCGTCCTGCCCCTCTCCAGCAAAATCTCATAGTAATTCAGGCTTTCCACATCCCGGTACTGATCAATAGAGGGATAATGGGCATTCAGCATTCCGATTTCTTCTCCCTGATAGATATAGGGAGTTCCACGCATCAGATGAATCATGCCGGCCAGCATTTTGGCTGACTGTTTCCAGTAAGCGTGCTCGTCTCCTATCCTGCTAACAATACGGGGCTGGTCATGGTTGCACCAAAACAGAGCATTCCAGCCGCCCCCTTTCTGCATCCCCGTCTGCCATTCTGTAAAAAGCTCTTTCAATCTCCTGTAATCCGGTTCCATAAGAGCCCACTTGTCCCCGTCCTTATAATCCACCTTCAAATGGTGAAAATGAAAGCACATGGAAAGCTCCTTCTCCTCCGGCGCAGAGTACCGGATACAGTGGGCAAGGGATGTGGAGGACATCTCCCCCACTGTCACGAAATCCTCAATTCCTGCATCCCTTACCAGCTCCTTTAAGTATTCATGGATACGGGGGCCGTCGCTGTAAAACCGCCGCCCGTCTCCCTCAAAGTCGTCTTCCATCACCTCCGGCTTGGAGACCAGGTTGATCACGTCGAACCGAAATCCCTGAATACCTTTTCCCTTCCAAAACCGAAGGATTTCTTTTAATTCTTCACGGACCTGTGGGTTATCCCAGTTTAAATCCGCCTGGGTCACGTCAAATAGCCGGAGATACCATTTTTTTAAGGCCGGCACATATTCCCACGCAGAACCGCCGAATTTTGACTGCCAGTTTGTGGGGGCATGATCCGGTGTGCCTTCCTTGAAAATATAATATTTCTGATATTTTTCTTCTCCAGCCAACGCCTTCTGAAACCATGGATGGTATGTGGATGTGTGGTTAAATACCATATCCAGCATTATTCCTATGCCCCGCTTTTCACTCTGGCTCACTAAGTTTTCCAAATCTTCCATCGTCCCGAACTTAGGATCAATGGCGCAGTAATCCGCCACGTCATACCCGTTGTCATTTTGCGGCGACGGAAAAAACGGCGTCAGCCACAGATAATCCACCCCCAATTCATGGAGATAATCTAATTTTTCAATAACCCCAGGGATGTCTCCAAAACCATCCCCATTGGTATCCCGAAAAGATTTCGGGTAGATCTGATACACGGTCTTTTTGCTGAAATCCAACATTCTGCTGTCCTCCCTTTACATAAATCGCGTTCTTCCTCTTATCTAAATGTTACTACAATCGTGTCGTTTTCTTTTACGTCCATTCCCGTATAAAACTGAATATCTCTGGCATTTCCCGTATTGCTGATAATGCATATGGTCACGTCCCGATGGCCTGCCGCCTTTATCTTTGCCCGGTCAAACCGGATCAGAGGCGTTCCGGCGCTGACCTTCTGGCCTTCCTCCACCAGATACTCAAAGCCATCTCCCTTCATATCTACGGTGTCAAGGCCGATATGTAACAGAACCTCCATGCCGTTCTTAAGCCTTAATCCGCAGGCATGGCGTGAATCCGGCATCAGCGCTGCGATCTCTGCATCTGCCGGCGCGTACAATATCTCGCTCTCCGGAAGGATCGCCATCCCGTCCCCTAAAATTCCTTCTGAAAAAACGCCGTCTCCCACCTCTTTGAGAGGAATTGCCTTTCCCGTTAAAAACGCTTTTAATTCTCCTTCCGTCTCCTTGCTTGTTTCCTTTTGAGTGGTATGCTGTTCCTCTGCTTTCTCATTTCCCACATCTGCCGCCAAACGCTGCTTTCCCACAATACTTGTCAGCAGGAACGGAATTCCGAAGGCAATGACCATGCAAATCCCAAAGGAAGCCATAAACTGGGGCTGAATGGACAGGATACCGGGAATACCGCCTACGCCGATGGCATTGGCCGTGGTCCCTGTGGCGACACAGACAATCGCTGCTATACCAGAACCGATCATTCCACAGACAAAGGGGAAGCCTCTCTTTAAGTTCACGCCGAAAATCGCCGGTTCCGTGACACCCAGATAACAGGAAATACATGCCGGAATATTGACCTCCTGGGCCTGGGCGTCCTTTCTCTGGAGCCAGATCATTCCCAATACCGCGGAGCCCTGGGCGATATTGGACAGGGCGATCATGGGCCACAGCATGGTTCCGCCGTAGTCTGCAATCAACTGCAGGTCAATGGCATTGGACATATGGTGAAGTCCCGTGATGACCAGCGGGGCATAGACCACGCCAAACAAAGCGCCGAATACCACCTTAAAGCTTCCGGTAATTCCGGCAAATACCACTGCAGAGATGGCTGCTCCCACCTTCCAGCCAATAGGTCCCAGCACAAAGTGGGCAGCCATTACTGAAAGCAGCAGGCTTAAGAAAGGAACCACGATCATGGAGATCACCTGGGGCGTAATCTTACGGAAGAATTTTTCCAGATACACCAGGGTAAACGCGGCTAAAATGGCGGGGATCACCTGTCCCTGATACCCGATCCTGTTCACCTGAAATCCGCCGAAATTCCACTTGGGAATCTCCGCCGCCGCTGTCCCCGCCACCGCATAGGCGTTAAGGAGCTGTCCCGATACCAGGGTCAGTCCCAGGACAATCCCCAGCATCTGGGTGGTCCCCATCTTCTTTGTGACGGACCAGCAGATGCCTACCGGAAGCATATGGAATACCGCTTCCCCGATAAGCCACAGAAAGCTGTCGATTCCTGCCCAGAACTGGCTGATATCACACAGGGTCTTAGTCCCGTTTTCAAACAGGTACAAGCTGTCAATACAGTTGCGAAATCCAAGAATCAGGCCGCCTGTGATGATGGCCGGAATGAGAGGAGCGAAAATCTCCGCCAGCGCCGTAATCACTCTCTGGAGAGGATTCTGGTTTTTCTTTGCCGCCTGCTTCACCGCGTCCTTGGATACCCCTTCAATCCCCGCCTCTTTCACAAAATCATTGTAAAAGTCGGCTACCGTGTTGCCGATAATCACCTGAAACTGTCCTGACTGGGTAAAGCTTCCCTTTACCACCTTCATGGCCTCAATGGCCTTCACGTCTGCTTTCCCCGGTTCCGCCAGGGCAAACCGCATTCTTGTCATGCAATGTGAAACGGCCGCAATGTTCTCTTTCCCGCCGACCAGACGTAGCAACTCTTTTGCGTCTTCTGCATATCTTCCCATGCTTCAATCCCTCCATTTGTTTTACTTGTTTAAACATGTTTCTGTATTATGTTATAGCACACTTGTTTAAACATGTCAACACTTTTTCGCAAATTTGTTTAAACATGTTATTGACTTTTTAATTCGTTATTTCTATAATAATGATATCCGTACAAAGCTGCAGGAATCTTGGAGCCAAACGTATGTTTTCTATGGAAGGAAAGAACTATGCCAAAATCAATCTACGAAACGATCTATAAAGATTTAAAACAGAAAATCGAAGCGGATGTCTTCGCTTATCAGGAGCTTTTGCCGTCAGAAAATACATTGATTCAAACCTATAACTGTTCTCGCAACACCCTGCGCCGGGCGGTCAGCCGTCTGGTAGCCGACGGTTATGTGCAGACCATGCAGGGAAAGGGCGTCCGCAATATCTATCAGCCTATCGCACAGACCGCCTTTACCTTAGGGGAAATTGAGACGTTCCGGGAATCTGCCGCGCGGAACGGCCATCATGCCATTACGAAAGTCCTTCTGTTTACCGAATTTACCATCCATGAAAAGCAGTCCCGGCACACAGGCTTTCCCGCGGGAGCGGATATTTATTATATCCAGCGTCTTCATTATCTGGATGCCATGCCGCTGATTCTTAACCACAATTATTTCCTGAAAGAGGCAGTCCCCGGCCTCACAAAGGAGATTGCCGAACACTCCATCTATCAATATCTGGAGCAGACGCTTCATATGACTATTGTAAACAGCAAGCGCATCATGACTGTGGAAAAGATGACACAGATTGACGAGAAATATCTGATGGCAGACGTTCAGGATTACAACTGCATGGCAGTGGTCAGCAGCCAGACCTACAACAGCGACGGCGTGATGTTTGAGTATACCCAGTCCCGCCACCGCCCGGACTATTTCCGTTTCTACGACAACGCGGTAAGAAAAAGCAATCATCAAATCTGATGATTGCTTCCTGTTTTTATAAGATTCTGTTTTCCTTCTTGCGGCACGCCGCATCTGTCCAAAGCCGTCTACCGGATGCGGAAGCGGCTGATAAGGTTGTTCAGTGTCCTGGCCTGCCGGGACAGCTCTTTGGACACGGACGCACTTTTTTCCGCGGCAGAAGAATTGTCCTGAACCACGGCAGATATCTCCTTGATCCCGTTTTCAACCATCAAAATCATCTCTGACTGCTGGACACTGGCAGCGGCAATCTCATCCATCAGCGTCTTGATGGACTGGATACAGCCGTTGATAAGTTCCATGGCAGAAACTGCCTGATCCGTAGATTCGACTCCCGTTTTGGCGCTCTCAACAGACTGACTGATAAGGCTGTTGGTATTTTTTGCGGCCTCGGCGGATTTGGCCGCCAGATTCCGTACCTCGTCCGCCACAACGGAAAAACCTTTCCCCGCATTTCCCGCCCGGGCTGCCTCCACGGCGGCATTCAGGGCCAGGATATTGGTTTGAAATGCAATGTCCTCAATGGTTTTGATGATGGTGCCGATCTGGGCGGAGGACTGGTTGATGCTTTCAGTTGCTGCAGTGAGCTGCTCCATCTTTGTGTCCGCTTCCGCCGCATAGCCGGCAGCCTGGGCCACCAGCTCACTGGCGCTGCCACAGCGCACGGTGCTGGTCTGGATCCGGGTGGTAATGGCTGTCATATTTGTCATAAGCCCGTCAACAGAGGCGGCCTGCTCTGTTGTACCCTGGGACAAATCCTGGGCGCCGGAAGCCACCCGTTCCGCGCTGGTATCCACCTGTCCGGCCACCTGGGAAATACGGCAGATCATATTCACCAAATTGGAATGGATCGACTTAAGGCTTGCGGACAAAGCTTTAAAATCACCGATATAATAGGATTCGTTGGCCGTAACGTCAATCGCCAGATTGCCGTCGGCCATCTCTCCTAAAATGCGGCTCACATCATCAATGGTCTTTCGCAGACAACTGCAGAACCGGTGGGTAGTACAGGCAATCATGCCGATCTCGTCGGATCTGCCGTAAAAAGGCTCCAAATCCTGGTCTGCGGAAAGATTCAGATCACCCAGACGTTCGATGGCACGCTCCACCACCATCAGGTCTCTTCCCTCCCGGCGCAGCATCAAAAGGGTAATGAAGATAATAACGGCAGTCATTATGGCGCACAGCACACCTACCAAAACCCGCACGATAGTCACGGAAGCATAGACTTCGGAAGCATTGTCCCGAACCATAAAAACCCAGCCCCGGTCTTTCAGATACTTATAGACCACCAGTTGTCTGACCCCATTCTCATCCCGGTAAGAATATGTACTGGCCTCCGTGCCGCCGTCCTCCTGAATGCGGCTGATAATTTCCCGATATCCCTCATCCGTGGTCTCCGTGTTCAAAAGGGCATCGTCCTCATGATAGAGATAGACGCCGGTATCTACGTTCAGAAAGTCGTATTCACTGGAGGGAAGGCCCTTGATATCCAGATTTAACAGAGAATCCATAAGATGGCTGGCATAGACCCCGGAGCCCACATATCCGATACACCGCTGTCCCTCAAAAATCGGATAGTACATGGAAAGAATCATGCTGCCGGTGCCGGGAGACTTCATGATCCCCAGGTTTGTCAGTTCCTTCCGGGACAAAACGGTATCCTGAAAGGTTTTCAGGGAGTCTCCTGACCGGGTAGTCATACCAATGGCCCCCTGAGAGGTATGGGTCAGCACATGAGTCTCCGGCGTGGCAATGTAAAGCCCCTCAAACACCCCTTTGACAGCGGCAAAATCCTCCGTATACTTCTGCGCCCGCTCCAGAAGCACCGGGTCCTCCGGATTGAGAAGCAGGTCATGAACCTCGCTGCCAAGAGCAAAAGCAGCCATATATTCCTCTGCGGAAAGCACATACCTGTCAATAATGGCGGCTCTGGACTCTACGGCATCTATCATTTGATTGGTAATATCACGTTTTACCATATAAGCGGCGTTGGTAGATACGATCAGCCAGAGCAGTATCATTCCTGTCAGGGTAATAATAGTTGTTATCACCCCGATTCGCGTGGCAAGTTTTTTGTTTTCCATGAATCTCATAAAAGCACCCTTTCATTTGGAAAAATTTCAGGGCAAATGCCCCGCTAATAATATAGCCTATTCTTTTCCAAATATCAAGAACTTCCCATGTTATAACAATTTTTAAACACTTTTTTAAGATTGCCTTATGAAAGATTCTTCTTGATTTTTCCAATGCTGTGTTTTTATGCTTTTTCGTGCGAAGCTTGACGGAGCACGCCCGCCCGAAGGGCATACCTTTTAAATATTACTCCTTTTTCTCCCCGCTAATCCCGTCATAAACGCTCCGCGCCACCGTCTCCCCGCTCTCGTACCGGATTTTGGAGAACTGGATCTCCTTCTTATCCGCATCATAAGACTGTTCATAGATAAACCGCTCCCCCTCCTCCAGCCGCTCGATATTTCCCAGCCAGAAGGGAGCTAATCTCGCCGGATCATCCGGGGCAAAATTACGGGTATCACCCATAGCGTTGGATACCTCCACCGGCACCCCCACATCCGTCAGAATCATGTGAGGGAAATCCCCGTAATCTCCCACAGCCGCTTCACGGCCAATCTGTTTTAAATAATCTTCTGCATAGGCGCGCTCCTGTTTTTTCAGATCATCCCGCACCTCTTCCGAAGGAGACAGACACGATTCCCACAGCCTTTCGGGAAATAGTCTCCGGATGGACTCAATATACCCGCCTCCATCCTCCGGCCTCTGGCAACGGACAGCCACATAAGCGCCGTCCGGCTCCCTGGCCATCTGAAATACCATCGGGATCACCCCGCATCCTCCGTCCTTGACAAAATTCCCGTCCTGGAACCGGTATGTGCCGTACATGGTCAGGGCATACACGGAAGTCATCGTGTCTGTCTCCTCCTGCCCTAACAGCTTATGCCCCTCTCCGGATACCTCCCAGTCCTGGGAATAGCTGTAACGGTTGTACTCCAGAACGGCAGCCGCCACGGCCTGTTCCAGGGTCTTTGCCCGGGTTCTTGGCCGCAGGGGCCGGTCTGCCTCTTCCAGAGTCTCCAGAAGCTCCTCCACCTTTTCCAACTGTTCATCTTCCCGGACGTATTCCTTTATAAACGCAATATTCCCGTACTGTCTGAAAGCAGACGCCGGCATATAGAAATACTCCCTGTTTCCCTGCCCGTCCCTGGGATAATCCCAGGACACGCTGTAGCAGTTGTCGATCAGGCCTATCAGCAGCCCGGCGGCCTTCTGCATGGTAATATTGTCCAGCTCCTGTTCCAGATGGAGAGTCATTCCATAGGGGGGTTCCGTAGTCTGAAGCTCCATGCTCCAGCCCGGCTTCAGGCCATAGTAATCCCATATCAGGCTAACGAGCTTTCCATCGGCAGAGGCATTGCCAATGTAGGGATTCCTGGCATCCAAAAAATCTCTTGCGGCGGCAGAAGCCCGGCGGCTGCCATCCGCTCCTGTCCTGCCCTGAACCTCCGGCTCCGCCTTTGTTCCGGTCCGCCCTGCCTTGCCGTCCGTGTCCGCCTGGCTTTGAGGCTCTTCCTCTTTTGCCGCTTGAAGCTTTGGGTTTCCGCAGATCCCTACAAACAAAATCTGTCCCTGGCTGCGGATGGCATAGAGGAACGGCCGGTCCAGCACCATATCCGCCCTTCCCTTGGGAATTGCCGCCCCTGCATAGGCGATCTCCGTAAAAGCCGCCGCTTCCACGCCATTCTCATCGATAGCGATATGGACATCCTGGCTGACGCCGGAAATACCCAGGGGCTTATCATCCGATATCCGGGAAAAATCCGCATCCCCTCCAAAAGCCTTTTGGACACCCAGCCGCTCCAGGTTCCCGGAAAGCTTCATACTGCTTCCGTAAGAAAATTTGGGAACCTTCCATACCACTTCCCCCATACCCTGTCCGTCCGTTCCTTCCAGCACTTCCTTTAGTATCTCCGGGGATTTCACCAGCTCCCTGACATCCACACCCTCATCCGGCAGAACGAACTCCATAGAGCCGTTTTTCAGGGACAAGACGGAGGATGTAAAATTCTCCCCCCGCCGAAAGCCGTGGGAATCCATGACCCGGTTCATAAAATCACAAGTCACCTGGGTTCCCTCTGCTGTGGTGAATACATCCGCCTCTGTTTTGTCCTTATTGAACCGGTCAATCCACTCGTCATAGTAGCTGACCGTATTCCGAAGGGAAAGCAGCTCTCCTTCCGGGACCGGCTCCAGTCCGGGTACAATCATTCCGCCGGTCCGTTCCTTCACCCAGTCCGCCATGGCCCCGGCAGTCTCCGGTTCCTTAAGGTCGGCCCGGAAAATATCAGAATAGAAATACCGGGCAGCCTGATCTGCAAACTCCTGTTTCAGATTCAGGGCATGGTCCGCCCACAGGGAATTGGCAATCCGCAGGTTGTAGAGAGCCTCTGACGGCAGTTCTCCCCACTCATCCTTTTTTACGTTAGCCGGATTGGGGACATGATAAAGTGCCTGAAAAGCGATCTGGCAGTCCCGGGCCAGCACTCCCGGCTCTGTCCCTGAACCGTCCGGCTCCTCCGTCTCCGGATACCCAAGCAAAGCCAAAAGCTCCTGCCGTGTCTGCCCGGCTGCCCCCTGGGCACTCATAGCCAGGGCATAGTAAAGCCCCAGGGGAGAATAAGCCGTATTTACCTGGCTGTCCTTCCCCAACACCTCGGAGGCGGTCCGGAAGGCAAAGGAACCATAAGCCTCCTCAAACCTCTCCGGAACCTTCCGGCTGCGCCGTGCCTCGTAACGCTCATCCTCATTTTTGTATACCGGCTCCAGGGGATATTCCGCCTGGGCGATGACTTCCGCCTTCATCAGGGCTTTTCCACTGTCCACACCGCCAGGTCCCACATTTTTCCCGCATCCGGTGACTGCTGCCGCTCCCATGGACAGAGCCAGCAGACAAGCCAGCAACCCCTTTCTGTTTTCTGCCATATTCTTCTCCTTCCTTTTCCGATATCCATCATTTTACTATAGATACGGTCTTTAGTGGGGAATTTTATGGGAAAGATTTCTTACCAATCCTTTACGTTATTCTGAATGATTCTGTATGCCTGCGTTTTTCATCACTTCACTTTTTTCATTACCATTCACAAATATCCGTGAACGAAATCTCTTTTCCTTTGGCCACGAGAGATTAAACGGAATAAAAATCAAATTACATCATAATAATAGCAGGGGGGTGATAATTTGAAAATTCAATGGAAAAACCTGATTACCTGTCTTGCCATACCGCTCGCAACAGGCAGCCTGTCTGCTCTCCTGACGCAAAACAGCATGGCAGCTTTTGCATCCATCAACAAGCCGGCCCTGGCCCCGCCAGGCTGGCTGTTCCCGGTAGTTTGGACGATCTTGTATATTCTGATGGGAATTGCGTCGTATCTGGTACTCACGTCCGGTAAGCCGAACGATGCGGCTTTGGCTGTATACGGCGTCCAACTTGTATTTAACTTTTTCTGGTCTATTATCTTTTTTAATCTGAAACTGTACTTCTTTGCATGGATCTGGCTTGTTTTATTGTGGCTGCTGATTCTCAAAACAGCCCTTCTGTTCCGTCAAATATCAAAGTGGGCCGGATATCTGATGATTCCATACCTGCTATGGGTGGCCTTTGCCGGTTATTTGAACCTGTCCATTTATTTATTGAACCAGACTCCTTAGGAACTGTCCCCGAAATCATCTTCTCCTTGCGTTCTTCCTGGTATCCGGCATCCCATATCTGCGCAGCTCTTCATGAAATGAGCTGTGCCTGGGAAACATCTCCCGGTATCCCAAAAGCAGCCGGTTCTTTGCCCCATAGTCTCCCCGGGACTCCTTCACCTCTCCCAAGGCGGCCGCCAGCGCCGCCACACTGCCATAGTGGGCGCGGTGCTGCCCGGAAATGATCGCCTTCACCCGCATGTCCACCAGCTTCTCCAAGTAAGCCAGATGCCTTCCTGCCATCCCCTCCTCTGTCTCACTTGCCCCATGGTTCTCCTTCCAGCGGCAAAAGCATTTCCAGAACACCTGGACATCCCCGCCCCGGTCCTCCGATTTTTCAGAAGGCTTTCCTGGTAAAATCTGATGGATGGTTCCCTTATCGTACTCCTCCGCCCGGAACCCCAGGTGAAAAGCCGCCTCCTTTGCCGCATAACATCCGCCTTTTCCCAAGGTGTCCGCCCTCAAAAGAAGCAGCAAAAACAAAGGAATCCCGCACTTTACAAATTTTGCGGACCATCCCAACCCTTCCTTTACCTGACGGCACGCCGCCATAGGACCCTCAAAATTCCCTGTCAGAAACTCCATCTGCAGCTTCTCATTTTTCGACAGCCTGTTGACTGCCAGCTCCTTCACAGAATCTCGGCTGTATTCCCCCGGATCCTCCAGGTTTAATTCTTCCACAAACCTTGCCGCCTCCCGGCAAAAACTCTTTCCGTCCCGGCTCTCCCCGGCAATTCGCAGATAATTCACCGGCGAAGACGAGGACTCAAATGCCTTCTGCCAGCACAGCTCCGCAAAATCCACATCCCCTCTTTCCAGGGCAGCCCGGGCCGTCTTAAGGGCAATCTGGCTGCGGAGGATATATTTTTTGTCTATGATTTCAAGAGCCTCTTTCCCTGCCACAAGCAGCCTCTCAAATTCTCCGTTTTCCTCAAAATACTCCAAAACTCCAAGGAATAAGGATGGGTGCAGCCCGGCCGCCTTTCTGGCCGCCTCTGTCATCTCGTCCTTGCTGCCTTGGCCGGTCACTGCCTCCCGCAGCAGCCTTCCCGCCTCATCCCCCCTCTTTTCCGACAAAAATCCAATCCAGTTTTTCCAGAACTCCGAAAACCCGGGCAGCTCCTCCTTTCCCAGGGACATCACATCCTCCAGCCTCACGTCGAAGAAAAACCCGGATATAAAATAATCATACAGCTCCTCCGGCCTGTCCTGAGACGGGGTATTTTGATAAACCGCATACAAAACATTCTGTTTCAGCAGCTTTTTGTCTACGGAGACCAGCCCCTCCTCCATCATTTCTGAAAGCCCCAGACAAAAGCCATCCTCTCCGTCACTTACAAATGCCTCCGTCTCCATCATCTGGTCAAACATCTCCTGGGCTTCCTGATAAAACCCGTCATTGACGCAGCGTCCTATAAACTCCGCCGCATCTTCATAGGTGCTTCCAATATCCTGGGGATCCTCATATTCATACACAAAATCACTGTCCCAATATCCGGAAGAATAATCCTCATAGCCCTGTGCGTCAAAGCCGACTTCCCCTTCCTCAATCTCCTCGAATGCCTTCTGCAGGCGGGCATATTCTTTTTCAATCTCCTCCTTGTCCTGAGCTTTTGCCATAAGAACAACGTCCCCGGCTTCCGCCTTCACGTCTTTTATTTCCCTCACATGATTGAGGATTTCCAGAAAATTCTCCCTTTTCTCTTCCGGAACCTTTCGGGCAAGGCTGTGAAAGGCCGTCTGCAGCTCCTCCTTCGTCATAAGTTCCCCAAGCTTGTCCACCAGCTCCGTAAATTCCCGCAGATTCAACATTTCCTTTGATTCCTTTCTTCTTTTGCACTCATTGCATTCATGAACCGCTTATGGCATCTGATTTGCATCCATAGGCATACTTATCCGCCAAATGGTCGGGTAGTTTCCCAAACTCCACCACTGGTTTCGGCTCCGCCTCATGTACCCCGATTATCTTCTCCATCCAGACCATATGATACCAGCGTCCGAATTTATATCCGCATTTATAAAACTGGCCTACCATGCGATACCCCATATGCTCGTGAAACTGAATACTGTTCCTTGTCAGATATTCATCCTCGGGATCCGGATTGCCGATACATGCGTTCAGATTCGTAATATTCTGGGCTTTGGAGATCTCCTCGATCGCCTGATAAAGCATCTTTCCGATTCCCATCCGCCGCCGGTTCTCCTTTAAATAAATACTCACCTCCGCCGCCCAGCTATAAGCGGCGCGTCCCACAAAAGGCCCCGTATAGGCATAGCCCAGCAGCTCCCCATCCTTCTTTGCCACAAGATACGGATATTTTTTTAACGTCCTTTCGATTCTCGCCCGGAACTCCTCCGGCGTTGGCACATCGTATTCAAAGGTGATGGCCGTTTTCTCCACATAAGGCCTGTAAATTTCCAGCAATTCTGCGGCATCTTCCGCCATTGCCGTTCGAATCCAGATATTATCGTTATTCATATGCCACGCTCCTCGTCTGCTGCATCATCCAATGCTTTCAATTCCCTTCATTCTAATCCCAAAAATCGTCAAAGTCAATCACACCTGCCGCGCCCCGTGAACCAATGTCATTTAGTTAAGTTTTACCAGAAGATACGCCTTGGAAAAGAGGCGGGAGGCGGACAGAAATGGTCCGCTACCGTATTCTTTCCATTTTCCCCCGTATGTCTATACCTCCTCCACTTTTCCTGGTACAACACCTCCACTTTTTCTGGTATCCCTTCCGCCCCATCTTCGCTAATATAAACCTGAAACCAACATTCAAAAACAAAGACGGAGGCCCATCATGAAATTCGGCTATTTTGACGACCAGAACAAAGAATATGTCATCACGACTCCAACCACTCCCCAGCCCTGGATCAATTACTTGGGCTGCGAGAGCTTTTTCTCCCTGATTTCCAACACCTGCGGCGGATATTCCTTTTACAAAGACGCCAAGCTTCTGCGCCTGACCCGTTACCGCTACAACAACGTCCCCGAAGACACCAATGGCCGCTATTACTTTATCAAACAGGGCGACACTCTCTGGACTCCCGGCTGGCAGCCCGTAAAAACCCACTTAGACTCCTACGAGTGCCGCCACGGCCTTGGCTATTCCCGCTGGCAGTCCTCCAAGGGAAATATCCAGGCAGCGCTGACTGCCTTTGTGCCCTTAAGGGAATCTTTGGAGGTCAACCACTTAACCCTGACCAACACCGGCACGGATACCGAAGAGCTGGATCTCTTTTCCTATGTGGAATTTTGCTTCTGGAACGCGGTGGATGACGCCTCCAATTTTCAGCGGAACCTAAGCCTGGGAGAGGTGGAGGTCACCGGATCGGAAATCTATCACAAAACCGAATACCGGGAACGCCGCCGCCACTTTGCCTACTACACGGTCAATGCCCCTGTGGACGGCTTTGAGACCGACCGCAGCCGGTTTCTTGGCGCCTACGGCAGCATTGAACACCCCCAGGCAGTCCTTTGGGGCCAGCTTTCCGGCACCATGGCAAGCGGCGGGGCCGTCATCGGATCCCACCATTTACACATAACCCTGGCTCCCGGCCAGTCCCGCAGTCTGATCTTCCTTTTAGGCTACTGTGAAAATGCCCCGGATGAAAAATGGGAGGCGCCAGGCATCATCAACAAGACCCATGCCCGGGAAGCCATGGCGCGGTTTTCCACCGATCAGCAGGTGGAGAAAGCCCTGGAGGCCCTAAAGGATTACTGGGAGCACTTGCTCTCCTGCTATACCTTAAAAAGCTGTGATGAGAAGCTGAATCGCATGGTCAACATCTGGAATCCGTATCAGTGTATGGTCACCTTCAATATGTCCCGCTCCGCCTCCTACTATGAATCCGGAACCGGCAGAGGCATGGGCTTTCGGGATTCCTGCCAGGATCTTTTGGGCTTTGTCCATCTGATCCCGGAGCGGGCCAGGGAACGGATCCTGGATATCGCCGCCACCCAGTTTGCAGACGGCAGCGCCTACCATCAATACCAGCCTCTGACAAAAAAGGGCAACTCGGATATCGGCAGCGGCTTCAATGACGATCCCCTGTGGCTGATTGCCGCCGTTTCTGCCTACATTCGGGAAACCGGCGACTTCTCCATCCTGAACGAGCAGGTGGCCTTTGACAATGACACACAAAACAGAGCCTCCCTTTTAGAACATCTGACCCGCTCCTTTGATTACACACTGACCCATTTAGGCCCCCACGGCCTGCCGTTAATCGGAAGAGCCGACTGGAACGACTGCCTGAATTTAAACTGCTTTTCCACAGAGCCCGGTGAATCCTTTCAGACCTTTGGACCCTCGGAGGGACCTAAAGCCGAATCGGTTTTCATCGCCGCCATGTTTGTCAAATACGGTGGGGAATACGCAAAGCTCCAGCGCCTGTTGGGCAACAAAAAGGAAGCCGGCCGGGCAAAAAAAGCCGTGCAGGACATGGTCGGGCGGGTTCTGGACGCCGGCTGGGACGGCAGGTGGTTTCTGCGGGCCTATGACGCTGTGGGGGCAAAGGTAGGCTCTGATGAGTGCCAGGAGGGCAAGATTTTTATCGAGCCCCAGGGTTTTTGCGTCCTGGCGGATATCGGCATCCCGGAGGGGCTGGCCAAAAAAGCACTGGATTCTGTCCGGGAACGGCTGGACACCGGCTATGGTATCATGCTGCAGCAGCCTGCCTACAGCCGCTATTATGTGAATCTGGGGGAAATCTCCTCCTATCCGCCGGGATATAAGGAGAATGCCGGGATCTTCTGCCACAACAATCCCTGGATCTCCATCGCCGAGACCCGGATCGGCAGGGGAAACCGGGCCTTTGAGGTTTACCGCCGGATCGCTCCTGCCTATATCGAAGACATCAGCCATATCCACAGCACTGAGCCCTACGTCTACTCTCAGATGATCGCAGGCAAGGATGCTCCCAAGCATGGAGAGGCAAAGAACAGCTGGCTGACAGGCACCGCCGCCTGGACGTTTGTAAATATTTCCCAGTACATCCTGGGTGTCCGCCCCGACTTCCAGGGGCTGATCCTGGATCCCTGTATTCCGGAGGAGCTGGAGGAATTTACCGTGGAGCGCCGGTACCGGGGTTGCCGCTATCTCATCCACGTGGCCAATCCGGATCATGTGCAAAAAGGCGTCCGCTCCCTCACCCTTGACGGAGCACCCTTAACCCCCGGCGATCCTCTTCCCGTATATCCGGGAAGCACCTGCCGCGTGGAGGTGGTTATGGGCGCCGGGGCATAAGCATTAGTATTGATCTCCTGACGGGATCCGCACTGTCACCCGGGTGTAGGATCCCGCCTCACTCTCCACCGTCAGCCCGTATCCGTTCCCGTACTTGAGACGTAGCCTCTGATGCACATTGTTGACGCCGATATGCGTCCGGTTCATCTCACGGCTGCCAAGACTCTCCCGAAGCCTGTCCAGGGCCTCCGGGGAAATCCCCAGGCCGTCATCCTCCACCACAATCCGGATATCCTCCTCTTCCCGGCCGGCACGGATGCGGATGTGCCCCACTCCCTCCTTGCACTCCAGACCGTGAATGATTGAGTTTTCCACAATCGGCTGCAGTATCAGCGGCAGCATCAGCTCCTCCCCCACTCCCTCTTCCATGGAAATCTCGTATTCCAGACGCTCGTCAAAACGGTACTGCTGGATCCTCAGATAAGATTCCACCAGGCTAAGCTCCTGCTTAAGTGGTACATCCCGCTCCCCGGCATGAACATTGTTCCGCAAAAGCCTTGCCAGCATTTTCACCAGCTCCTCGATCTCCGGCTGACGGTTCACCCGCGCCTTCATGCGAATCGTCTCCAACGTGTTGTAGAGAAAATGAGGATTGATCTGGCTGGCCAGCATCTTAAATTCCGCCTCCTTCTGCCGGGCATAAAGCTGTTCCGCGTGTAGCCGCTCCTGATAGATCTCCGACAGTAGCCGCTGGATATCGAGAATCATGGTCCACAAATATCCATACAGCTGGCTGATCTCATCATTTCCCCCAAGATTCTCCTCCAGGTCAAAATCACCGGAGGCCGCCTTCTGCATCTGCCGGTGAAAACGGTTGACCCGGCCGCTGAAAGCCCGGGAAAATAGCCAGATCATGGTCACCGACAGCACCGCGCTCCCCAGGAACACCCAGATGCTCCTGCGGTTCTGGGCGTTAGCCTGTCTTAAAATGTTCCCATAAGATTTCATACTGACAATCTGAAAGACATCATCCGTCTCCCGGGAGCCGAACGCCACACAGGTCAGAAGATACTCCTGCCCTCCCACCTTTCGCTTCTCCTGAAAGCTTTCCGTTCCTCTCTCCTTTAAAATTTCCTGAATATCCTCACGCCATGTCTGCCCCTCTGCCCCCATCAGAATATCCTCCTGGTTCAGGACAATACAGACATCCTCTTTCCGTATTCCCAGCAGCTCCTCCAGCCGCTCCGGGCGCAGATAGATCACCAGCACTCCCACATTCTTTGCCTTCTGTGTCCGCACAAGACGAGTCAGCGCCAGATAATTCTTCTGATCCAGATGAAAGGGCAGATACTGCCAGACGCCTCCTCCTCCGCGGTACAGCACCCTCTGGTACCAGTCCTGGCTGCGAAGCTCCTCATCCACCTTCTGGAAATGGGCATTCTCCACAATGGTGTCATTCTCCATATAGACCGTGATATAATGAAGCAGCCGGCTGTACAGATTTGCCGTGGTGTTGAACGCCGTGTAATTCCGATAGTCATCCACCAGTTCCTGATACTCCCGGTATGAATGTCCGGCAATATGCTCCAGCTTCTCGTCAAAATAAAAGGTCTTGGAGAGGGAATTTACCGTGCCAAACATACTGTCCGCCTCCCGGCTGATCCGATCCAGCTCCGAGAGCTCCGCCTGCTTTTCCCTCTCCACCAGGATCCGGTTGGTGCCCTGTATCAGATACAGACCGATCAGAATCACCGGCAGGGCGCCGCCGATAATATAAAGCAGCGCCATCTGGTAGCAGAGCCGCATGCCCAGTATCCAGTCATACAGATGCCGGATTTTCTGTTTTCCTGCCTTCACCCATATCACCCCCATAACCATTTTTTTGCCTCTACAGCATTGTCACACGTATTCCTTTTCTCTGAAATGTCAACGGTCTTCCCCTGTCCGGTAAACCATCACATCCTTTGCCCTCAGCAAAACCTTTTCCCCCTTCTCACAGGACTTTTCCCTCTGCAGCCATACCCCGGCCTCCTCCATCGTAAGCTCCACGTCCTCCTGGCCGTGGTTTAAAAAGAACAGAAAGCGTCCTTCCCCGCTCTCTCTCTCACAGACCTCCACCTCCGGAACCGGCGTGTGAAGCTCTTCTATCCCTGCATCCCTTGCCAGCCTTTTTACCAGGTCATGATAAAACTCCCGGCTGCTGCGGGTCGCCACATACCAGGCAGTCCCCCTTCCGTAAGGATTGCTTGTCAGCACCGGACTTCCGGCATAGAAATCCGATTCATATACCGTCTCCCCGGCCGCGCCCTCCAGATGCAGGATATCACAGAGCAGCTCCGCAGGATAATGCTTCCCGTTCCAGACAAAGCCGTTTTGCTCTCCTGCCGGCAGGGCATCGATCTCCTCCACCCATATGCCTAAGAGCTTTCGCAGCCGCCCCGGATATCCCCCGGTCACTACCAGATCATGCTCGTTGACAATTCCGCTGAAAAAGGTTGTTACCAGGATCCCCCCTGCCTCCACATAGCTGTAAAGCACCTGCTCATAGCCAGTCTTTACCATGTAGAGCACCGGCGCCACTAAAAGTCCATACCCGGTAAGATCATCCCCCACCGAGACGAAATCCACCGGAATATTCTGTTCATAAAATGCCGTATAGTACCGCTCCACCTCATCCAGATATTTCAGGTCACAGCTGGGTCCTGCCGAATACTCCAGCGCCCACCAGTTGTCCCAGTCCACCAGAATCGCCGCTTTTGCCGGCGTCCGTCCGCCGAGAGTCCCTCCGCCGAGCCTTTTAAGCTCCTCCCCCAGCGCCTGCATTTCCCGGAACACCCGGGTGTTCTCATGCCCCGCATGGTCAATGAGCGCCCCGTGATATTTCTCGCAGGCCCCGATGCTCCTTCTCATCTGAAAGAACAGCACCGTGTCCGCGCCGTGAGCCACCGCCTGCCAGCTTAAAAGGCGCATTACTCCCGGCCGTTTTAGCGCATTGTAGGAGAGCCAGTTGGTGACACTGGGGGTCTGCTCCATCAGCGCAAAGGGCCGCCCACCCCCGATCCCCCGCATCAGGTCATGGTTCATGGCAATCCTTGCCGGCGGCGTGTCATTGGCCGGATAATTGTCCCAGGACACGAAATCCATATATCCGGCCCATTTCTGATAATCCAGGAGTTTATAAAATCCCATCAGATTGGTGGTCACCGGAATATCCTTTGTCACCTGCCGGATCGCCTCTTTCTCATCCCGGTAATTTCTCAGCATGGAATCCGAACAAAACCGCCGGTAATCCAGGGAAATTCCCTGAAAGGTGGTCCGGTTTTCCTCAAAATGCTCGCTCTGCATATTGGGAACCACAATCTCCTCCCAGTCGTAGAAGGTGTGTCCCCAAAAGCTGGTATTCCACGCCCGGTTCAGTTCCTCAAGAGTTTTATACTTTTCCCTCAGCCATTCCCGAAACGCCCTCTCGCAATTCTCACAATAACATTCCCCGCCGTACTCGTTGCCCACATGCCAGGCAATCACATTTTCATATCCCCCGTACCGCTCGGCCAGCTTTCCTGCCAGCCGCCGGGAATATTTCCGGTACACCGGACTGTTGGGGCAGGAATTATGCCGGCTCCCAAATTTTCTTCGGATCCCCGAAAACTCTGTCCGCAGCACCTCCGGATATTTTTTTGCCATCCATGCCGGGTGAGCCGCCGTGGAGGTGGCCAGGATCACATACAGCCCGTTCTTCCTCACCAGCTCCATGATCCGGTCCAGCCGCTCAAAGCAATAGGTATCCTCATCCGGCTGCAGCGCCGCCCAGCTGAACACATTGAGGGTCACACAATCCACCCCTGCCAGCTTAAAAAGCCGCATATCCTCCTCCCAGATCTCCTCCGGCCACTGCTCAGGATTATAGTCCCCCCCATACAGGATTTTCTTCACTCCGGGATGAGAAAAAATCCGCTCTCTGTCCTTTTTCTTTCCTTCATTCATAATTTTCGGTCTCCTGTTATCCTTCTTCTTTATACTGTTTTTCGGTCCCAATAGATCATATAGCTCTGAGAATAGTCAGCCATGGAAAAAGGAGCGGGAAGAGGCCTGAAATGGTCTGCTGATTTTGACTTTGCAGGGATTTAGAAGTCCTTAAATCTCTGAGTTTTGCGTTGAAACGAAAATCCACTCTGTCTGAGCGAAGCGAGTTTGGGGATTTTCGTTTCGCTTTTAGCAAAAATCAGAGATTTTAGGAATTCTTGATCCCGAAACCGGAAAAAGCAGCAGACCATTTCAGGCCTCTTCCCGCTCCTTTTTCCATGGCGTACCTTCCGAAAAAAAATCAACTAAAATGACATTACCTCTATTATAAGGCCTTTCCGCCCAAAAAGCACCCTGAAATTCAGGGTGCTTTTTTGCGGCGTTATCGCCAGCCAGTGTACTCCGCTATGCCTTACTCCTTTAGCATCCGCACCTGCGCCTTCACAATATCTCCCATCATCTGCTCCGCCTCATACATGCCGCTGCCCTCAAAGGCCTTGATCATAGCGTCATAGTTGGCGTCAAACTGCTCCGGCTTGCCGATCACACATCCGATCAGCCCCGACCAGGCGATCTCGTCCAGCTTCTTGGTGATATCCTCGATCTCGGCCGGCTTGGCATAGGCCCACACCGGGGAAAAGTCCGGGATCTCAAACTCATTTGGCTGCGGGAAAATGTCCAGCAAAAGTTCCACGCCCCAGGCCTTACAGGCAGCCTTCTGCTCATCGTTGTATTCTGCCATCACCGCCTCCCGGCTTGCGGTGGTATAACCGTTGCCCGTGGGGTCCATCACCCCGTTTCCATAGGTGGGGAAGGGATAGGCATAGAATCCAACGCCTGTCTTCTTGGCATAATCCTTATCGGAATTGGAGGCATCAATCTCCTCCTGGGAACGATACCGCTTTCCGTTCTCGTCCACCGAATAGTTGATACCCTCCACACCCCAGTTCACCAGCACCTGCCCCTCATCGGAACAGAGATAATCCAAAAACTTGATGGCCTCCTCCGGGTACTTGCAGGCCGTGGTGATGGCCACGCCCTGGCCCGTGGTAAGACCCTGGCTCATAAGAGATGGACATTTCACATCCTCGCTGATGGTCACCGGCAGCGGCGCATAGGTTTTGTCCATCTTGCCGTCTGCGATCAGCACCCGCTCTGCATCCACATAGTCCCAGTCCTTATCCACCAGAGCCAGCACACGGCCAGAGGATATCTTGGCGATATAATCCTCATGGGTCTGGGTGGCAAACTCATGGTCCAGCACGCCTTCCTGGTACATCCGGTTCAGCCAGCGGAAATACTCCCGCTCCGCATCCGAACGGAACTTATACATGGCATTGTACTCGTCATCGATCAGCCACTGCCCGTTGTCCGGCTGCCCGTCAGCGATAAAGCCTGCCGGGTTGCCCAGAGTGATCAGCCAGTGCCAGTCTGAGGTGGAAAGGGTAATTCCGATGGTGTCGAGTCCATCCTCTGTCTTGGGATGGGCCGCCATGTAATCCTTTAGCATTTTCTCCAGATCGTCCAACGTCCGGGGCACCTGATAATCATTCTCCTTTAACACCGCCCATTGAATCTGGGCATTTCCCGCATCCTTAAAGGGAGTGGCTCCCATGGGATAGGAGGAAAGCTGATAGATAGACGGATCTTCTGCCGAATATTTCAGTTTGTCAAACTCATCTCCGTACATCTTTTTGATGTTGGGCCCATACTCTTCAATCAAATCCGTCAGATCCAGAAGGGCCCCTGCCTCCACCAGGCTGGCCACATCCCCCTTGGCATAGATCATATCCGGAAAATTCTGCTCCGCAATCATCAGAGCCACCTTCATGTCATCCGCAGCCACAGGATAATCCACCTTCAGCCGGATTCCGGTCTTTTCCGTCAGCTTCTGTGCCACCGGATTGTCCCAGAGATCCTCCTCCCCGTCCTTGTTGAAAAATTCCAGCTCTAAAACCCCATCCTCGGCATAACCGCCGCCGGACGTGGCCGCCGAACCGCAGCCGGACAAAACACCGGCACATAAAGAAATGGCAAACGCAAAAGCCATGCATCGTTTTTCTCTAAAATTCTTCATATTTTTCACTCTTCCTCCAATCATAACCGCCTTCGATCCTTGCGGCTGCCTCCAGTCTTTACATGACCTGCTTTTGTCAATCCTTTACTGCCCCCAGAGTCATACCGCCCACAAAATACTTCTGTAAAAACGGATACACGATCAGAATCGGTAAAGTGGCCACCACGGTGACAGCCATTCTCACGGACATGGGGCTCACCGTATTCTGCACCAGTCCCATGCTGGCCGCGTGGGTGTCCACCTTAATCTCCGCCGACTGCATGACCTCATACAATACATACTGCAAGGTAGGCAATTCCCTGGCATACAGGTAGGTGTCCATAAAGGAGTTCCACTGTCCCACTGCCACAAACAGGGCCACCGTAGCCAGCACCGGCTTGCACAGGGGAAGAATTATTTTATACCATATCACAAAATCATTGGCGCCGTCAATCTTGGCCGCCTCCTGCAGAGCCATGGGCATCCCCTCGATAAAGGAACGCATGAGAATCACATTGTAGACCCAGATCAGTCCGGGAATGATGTACACCCAGAAATTCTGTCCCATCCGCAGGGTGCGCATAATCAAAAGATACTCCGGAATCATGCCGCCGCTCACATACATGGTCACGATAAAAATGATGGTAAAGGATTTATTGAAATAGAAATCCTTCCGGCTCAGCACATAGGCCAGCATGGAGGTGCAGATCACACCCAGCCCCGTGCCCACCAGGGTGCGCACCACAGAGAGAATCAATGGCTGGACCATATTGTTTTCCGAAAAAATATACTGGTAATTGCTCAGGGTAAACACCCTGGGAATGATGAAATTGATCCCTCTCATGGTATCCATGGGATCGTTGAGAGAGATGGCCAGCACGTTCAAAAACGGATACACCGTAATCACAATCAGCACGCAAAAGCCTGCCAGCAGTATGTAGTCAAACGCTGTCTTTTTCGATTCAAGCTTCATGTCATGCACCTCCTTAGACCAGTTTGTCTTCCCCGAACATGCCGGCGATCTTGTTGGCAATGAACAGGAGAATGATTCCCACTACCGACTGGAACATGCCGATGGCCGTACCAAGCCCGTAATTGTTGGATCCGATACCGCGGACATAGGCAAACCAGGAAAGCACCATGGCGTGATCCTGGACAATGCCGTTGCTGAGGAGCATCTGCCGCTCCATGCCTACGTTTAAGGCGCTTCCGATACTCATGATCAAAAGCACAATGGCCGTTGGCTTCACCCCCGGCAGGGTGATATGCCAGATCTGCTGGAACCGGTTGGCTCCGTCCACCTTGGCCGCCTCGTAGATCCCCTGGTCAATGCCTGCCATGGCCGACAGATAGATGATGGCGTCCCAGCCCACCTCCTTCCACACATTGATCAGGCACACCACAATCCAGAACATAGGCGAATTGCTGCTCATCAGATGGAGCCTTGTGCCTCCAAGCATGGTCTCTAAAGCGCCGCCGTCATTCAAAAACATTTTGGCAATACTTGCGATAATAACCCAGGAAACAAAGTGGGGCAGATAGGACACGGTCTGGGTGAATTTCTTGAACTTCTGCATCCGGATCTCATTGAGCATCAGGGCAAAGAGAATCGCCCCCGCCGTCCCCAGCCCAATCCCCAGGATACTGATAAAGATGGTGTTAATCATAGTCTGGGCAAACAGACGATCCGTGAATGCTGTCACAAAATTCCCGAAACCAACAAACGGCCTTTCCCATACAGACATGGCAAAAGTCTTTGGAGTCACCTCCTGGAACGCCATGGTCCAGCCCCACAGGGGAATATACTTGAAAATGATCAGCCAGATCAGAAACGGAACCGACATCATCAGCAAAAAGCGCTGCTTGTACATCAGCTCCCAGCTGAACTTTTCCTTTGCCGCCGGGTTCTTTTTCGGTTTTTTCATACCGATTACCTCCCTTGTTTTTTCTTAATAATAATTATAAAAATCAAGGGCAAAATAAAAAACCCCGAAATTCAGAGGGGTTTTCCATGAAAATTCTAACATGCTTTCCGTCACTTGAATATAAAGCTTATCATCAGGCCTTTCGGCCACAAAATCCACCTCCATCTCTCCCACCTTCTCCACATAGACCCGATACTATCTGATAATCCACGGAATCGAGACCCTGTGTGTTAATTACATGAAACAGAAGCTCCATCAAATTTAATTTCATACAATCATCCTCCCGTATCCCAGTGCGCTCATATTGATATGACTAACATCAAACCGCACAAAGATCAACAGGAAAATACAACTGGACTGCTCCGATGCCTGAGCTTAAAATCCCACCACCTGCCCGTCCGCCGCCTTTATGGACACCAGCAGATTACGCTTTTTGGCATACTCCTGCAGGGGGCTGCCATTATCCAGTTTATCCCAGTTCTGATCTGTGATCACCACATCCCCATAAAAGCTCCACACCGGCTCCAGCCGTCCCCGGTCGGTGGTGTTTCCCTGGTCAACCTCATAGGTCAGGAGGTATTCCAGCCTGACCTCCGACACCAATATATAGGTGCGGGGTTCAGGGGATACGGGGAGCAGCGTGGAGGGTCGGATACTTTCGGTCTCCCACTCCGATGTTGTGCTGTCCGCAGCCTGGAGCTGGCTTTTATCCCCGGCTTTAGCCTTAGTCCTGCCGCTGTCCGCGGCCTGGAGCTGGCTCACCTCATCCACGTCGGGAATCCCCGGCTTACTTTGCTCAAAATATGTCTTGGCGTACTGTTCAAAAATCTCAGTGACGGCTGAGAACGGCAGCAAAAAGCCTTCCTCCTCCCGCTCCTTCACCACGGTTTCCCGGTTGATATCCTTGAGTTCCACCAACTCTCCGTCCTGGGCGTAGACGAATTCCACATACTGGCTCAGGGCCGGGCCCATCCCCCAGGCCGCCCCGCCGCCGGAGGGCTCCGGTATCCCGTCCACATTCCGGCAGTAGCTCAGTTTTAAACCATACCGGCCGTCCGGGACCCACATGTAATCCGTGGATCTGGACAGAGCCCGCCACTGGCTGCTTCTCAGCTCAAAATGCTCCAGTCCCAGGCCGGCCAGGATTTTCTCCGCCTTTTTCTGCATTTCCCCCTCAATCTGTTCCTGTTCCTGTGCGCTAAGCGTCATATCCGAAAGGTCCGTAGCATCAAAGCTGTCCCCGCTGCCATGGGAGAGCTGGCGCTGGTTCAGCCAGATGAGCGGCGTTTCGCCGCCGGGTCCCTTGCTGAAGGACACAAAGTACTGGTCGTCCTTTGATGTGCAGCTGTTGAGGTCCGTGTTCTTCTCCGGCGGATATTCGTTCTCATTCCACTGGATTCCCTCTGCCTCGGACACCACTTCCTTAAACCGGGTGAAATCCTCCTCCGTATAGGGCATTTCCCGCTCCACCTGCAGCACGGGCGCGGCGTAAGCCTCCGGCACCTTCACCGCAGCGTCGGCCTCCAGCCTCATGGTTTCACCGATCAGCTTCGTCTCGTAGCGGGCCGGCGCCTCCGTCTGCTCCGCCAGGCGTTTCTCCGGTTCCTTCGCGTCTGCTCCCTTTGTCTCTCCCCCGGCGTCGGATATCTCTTTGCCGCCCTGGGGCTGTTCCGCCTGGGATGTGCGCTCTGCGATCACCGGTTCCCCCTGCTGCGAAGAACAGCCTGTCTGCGCTGCCAGAATAGCGGCGGCGCACAAAGCCAGCCCTGCCGGGAGGCAGAAACGCCTCCAGTTTCCACGATTCTCCTTATCCATCTTGTCATAGCTCCTTTCCCGGAAACCGCTTCCTGCCCGGTTTCCTCTCCTGATGACTCCATGATAACAGACATGGTCCGCAAAGAAATCACCGGCATGTAAAATAGTTGTAAAAACCGCATCTCTTCTGTTTTCCGGCGCTCCCATTCCCTTTTAAGGAAATGTTACCGACACCCGAGTCCCCTCCCCCACCTTGCTCTCGATCTCCATGGTTCCCCCGTGGAGCTGCACGATGCGCTGTCCCAGGGCCAGCCCCAGGCCAGAGCCGCCCTCGCTGCGGCTGCGGGACTTGTCCGCCATGTAAAATGCCTCCGTCACATGAGGCAGGTCCTTCTCCGGGATTCCGCAGCCCTTGTCCTCCACCGTCACCGTCCGCCCGCAGGCGCTCACAAGCACCTCCCCGCCCGGGTCGGAGGCCTTACAGCCGTTGTGAACCAGATTGACAAACAAGCTGCACAGCAGCTCCCGGTCGCCCAGAATCCGCATGTCCTCCTGAAGTTCCACACGCAAAGCCACGTCCCTGGCGGCAGGCAGCGCCCTCGTCTCCTCCCGCACCTGATCCAGCAGGTCTCTCAGGGACAGCTCTTCCCTCCGGATGGCCTCGTTCTCATACATGCCCACCAGCGCCAGCAGCTTGGCGCTCATCTGCTCCATGCGCACGCCTGCGCTGTGGATATTTTGCAGCGCCTGCTTTTTCTGCCGCTCCGAAAGGCGCACGCTTAACAGGCTTTCCGAGTATCCCATGATGGATGTCACCGGCGTTTTCATCTCATGGGCCAGAGCGCCTAACAGCAGCTCCAGGTTCTCCACCTGCGCCTCCACCTGCTCCGACATACGGTTAAACGCCTCTCCCACCTGGGCAATCTCGTCCCGCCCATGCACCTTCACCTTACTGCCCAGCTCCCCGCAGCTGATGGCGGCCGCCGCCTGGCGCAGCTCCTCCAGGGACTTTAAGGCCCGTCCAAGGCACAAGGCGAAGATCACGGCCGCTGCCAGGGAAACGCCGCCGAACACGGTCAAATACAGCCCCGCCTGCCGCTCCAACAGCTCCCAGGAATCCGAGATGTCCCGGGCCGCCAGCACCTCGAAGCCGTCCGGGTATTCCAGGGCCCGGCGCAGCAGCAGGATATGCTTTTTGCCTAGCTCCTGAACCATGTACTCTCCCTTCAGGCCGCTTAGGTTTACAATATCGTAATCGGTCTGATTGGCGATGCACACGCCGTCCTTGATCAGCGCGTAACCGCTCTGGTAACAGCGGCCGAACTGATACTTCAAATACGCATCCCGGGCGATCTCGCCCATGTTCTCAAAGTCCTCCCGGGTTCCCACCTGCCGGAAGGCCCTACCTGCGATCCGCAGCTTTTCCCGCTCGCTCTCCACCTGCACCGACAGGCTGTATTCCTTAAGACGCGCGATGGAAAATGCCGCGCAGGCGCCCATGGAGACCGCCAGGATGAAAAATACCAGCAGCACCAGTTTTGTCTTCAGTTTCATAGGCCGTCGTCCTCAAACATATATCCCGCCTTGGGGATCGTCTTGATCGCCCCGGCGCTTTTCAGTTTCTTGCGCAGCTTGGCCACATGGACGTCCACGGTCCTGGTCTCCCCGTAAAAGTCGCTGCCCCAGACCAGATCCAGCAGCCGGTCCCTGCCCAGCACCACGTTCCGGTTTTTCAGGAACACGGTCAGCAGGCCGAACTCCATGGGCTTTAGGTCCACCTCGGCTCCTCCTTCCCAGACACGGTGCATGTTTAAGTCCACCACCAGATCGCCATAACGGAGCTCCGGTTTCATTTTCCCGGTCCGCTCCAGCACTTTTTCCATGCGGACCAGCAGCTCCAGCACCTCGAAGGGCTTGACAATATAATCCTCCGCCCCCAGCTTCAGCCCCCGCACCTTGGACGTCACGTCAGCCTTTGCCGTCAGGTAGATCACCGGAATGCGTTTTCCCTGAAACAGCTCCATCAGCGCAAAGCCGTCCATCCCCGGCAGCATGATATCCACCAGGGCCAGGTCAGCGGCCTCCTGTCCCTGTTCCTGCAGAAGCCCGGCCGCCTCATTGCCGTCGTAAACGGCCCTCGTCTCGTATCCCGCCGCTTCCAGATTCATGCAGATCAGATCCGAAATGATCCTCTCGTCCTCCACTACCAGTATCCTGTTCTTCACGCTCATCCTCCCTGTATGCCCTTTGATATCTTAATTCTACCATCAATCACACCTAAAAATCTTTACCAAAATGTAAAATACGGGCATCCGGCCACTCACGGAAGAGAAAATTTATGGCTAAATAACATCTTTTACCAGCGGCTCGGACGCAGAAGAGATTGGCTGCACCCTTCCCACTGCCGGGCGGGTCAGGGACTTTCCCCCCTTAGAACGTGCGCCCGCCGGGCGCACATAAACAAAGAATTCCAGCAACATCCAATGTGCCGGAATTCCTTATTTTCAGCAATTAACCCGATATTCTTTTCCTATCCTTTGCATCAAATATACGGTTCACCTTTCTGCTATATTCCCCCTATTTCTCATCCACATGCACGGTCGCCACATAATCCGTCACATCGTAATGGGTGCCTTCCACCTTGATATTCCCTTTCTTCTTCACCTTGCCGGATTTGTTGACAATCACAGTTTCCCCTGCACGGATCAGAGGTTCTGCACCGGTTCTCACCGTCACATCCCCGTCATCCTCCCGGATATCGTCCTTGTCATAGATATCCTTATCCATAGTAAAGATTTCCCATCCGGAATCCGAGTGGAGCATGGCGCCGTCATCACCGTAGATGTGATCGTCCACCAACACATTGGCATAGGCCCAGCCTGCATTGCTGAAATGATAGGTCTCCGATTCCCCGTCCACAGACAGATGGATCCTCTTCCCCTTAACCATCTGCCCCAGCGTCCCTTCATTCTGGCTCAGATAATAGATTCCTGCAGGCCGGGCGTTGCCCCCTGTCCCGATCACTCCTGTGCCGGTAAAATCAAATTCGCTTTCCGCAAAGGGACTTCCGCTGACATCATTGTCTCCGGTGCTGATAAGCCCGGTCACCAGATGACCGTAATCGTCAAAGAAATAGATCTGTCCGTCAATTTTTTTCCAGCCAAGAACCCCATCGCTGTCCTTGCCGCCCTCATTGTACAGATAGCCATCCTCCTTGTCGCAGTAAAACCAGTGGGGATCTCCGCTTCCGTCTGTATCCGGATCCGTGGTATACAGCCAGCCGGTAGCCATAATGCCCGTAACCTCATCGTAATAACGGTTTATTCCCAGATTGTCCCGGCTGCTGTCATTTCCCGGACGGTTGGGATTGTAGGAATGAATCGCCGGCGCCCAGCCTGTCAGCATGACGCCGTTCTCGTCAAATCCGAACTGCTGCCCGTTTTCCAGTTTGGACTCATCGGACCGCTTCATCTTTCCGTCCCATCCAAAATAAAACATCTCATAGCCGTCATAGGATTTGGACGGGTTGTCTAAAATCTCATCGTCCGGATCATCCGGCACCATCAGATACTGCCACTGGGTATGGACATAGCCCTGATTTTCATTGCCCAGATAATAAGTGTCATAGTTTCCGTCATTATTTAATATCTTCTGCCACCCGCTGAGCATATGGCCCTCATCGTCAAAGAAATACTTCTGCATTTCCCCGGCCCTGTCCTTGATATGATAGGCATGGTTCTCCTGCTTCTTTGCCTTGCCCTTAGGCCCGATATAATACCAGATTGTGTCCACATCCTCATCCCAGAGCCCGTCTGCATTGGACTGGGAGGCCCAACAGTTTACCACACGTACACCTTTTTCATCCACATAATAGATATCATCTCCATCATCAACAACCGTGCCGGCTGCCATATAACCGTCATCGTCCAGATAGTAATGGTTCCTATCTTTTCCCAGGACCCAGGTGCTTGTCTTTTTTTCTCCGTTGGAATCCAGGCAGGCCCATCGCCCATCCGCTTCCTGCACCCATCCGGTTTTCTCCGATTCTTCCTCCCCGAAGGCAGGAAGAATCATGGAGGCGGAGAGCAGGGATATCATACATACTGCAAATGCTTGCTGCAGTGTCCTTTTCATCTCTGTTTCCCCTTTCTGTCTATTCCAAATACTCTTCATCGCCGAATCCATCCATATCGAGAATCTCATCCGGCTCAAATATCAAGGTCACTTTCTCCACCTGGCAGAAGAACTCATCAAAGTCGAAATACAAAACCGGCGGTTCTTCTGAATCATGGTTTTTGGCCCACCGGATAAAGCTTCCGATGGCGTCCCGCTCGGCCGGCGTGAACTCATAGTATTGCTCGTTGTCCGGACGGATGTCTAAATGATTCACCACTGCTTTCCATTTAGACGCGAGGTTGGCTTCTGTCTGTGAGTCCGCAGGAAGCCCGTTGGAGCCTGTGGCCGTCAGCAACACATCCGTGTCCTCCTCGTCCTCATGATCCTTATTAGCTGTTGGCTGATCCGCCTCATCCTCATGATCCTCATTGGCTGTTGGCTGATCCGCCTCATCCTCCGCCGGCGCGGCATTAGAGGATGTGGCTACCGAGATCATCTCGTCCGGAAGTTCCGGTTTCTCTGGTGCCGGCTCTGTCACATCATCCAATCCATCCTCCGCTTCCCTGGCCGTCTCGATTGAGGACTCCGTCATGGCCTGAGCGGTGTCAAAGAAGGCTGCTGTCAATTCTGCATCCGATGGCGTTGCCATAGACAGGGACTCTTCTGATGGGAGTTTTGCAGATGCTTTGAAAGCCGGGGCTTTGCCTGCATTCGTATTGTTCGCATTGGTATTGCCGGTCTTGTCCTTGGAGTCCTCTTCCTCATAAGGTACTGTCATCCGCAAAACCGCCTGGCCTTCGCCCACATTTTCCTCATTCTCTGCTTCGCTGGTGGTGTAGCGGATTCCCACCGGCACATTGCTGATAGGCATATAGAACATGCCGGGGGATTTTTGGACTGCTTCTACAGTGTTGTATACAGGCATAGCGTCCAATGACAAAGCGGCTGTTATGCCTGGATCCTGGTCGTAGTAAAAGGTTACGGTTCCTGGAGCATTACCATAGAAACCTAATGCCACATTTTCGTACCCCTCAGATGCAATCTGCCTTGATATCACTTCCCAATTTAATTTTGAACTGTTCACTCCGTTTTCGCTCCAACCGCCAAAATCAGACCAACCATTATCAGGGGATGTTACTTTTTCCCAGTTATCAGCCTTTTTTACATACAAATCAATACCATCCCGACCATGTTCGTTTCCCTTTTCCCAGCGCAAATAAACAGGACAGATGCTGCTTGGAAGAATAATACCAAGAGTGGAGCCATCTATATTTTCCACTCTGTCAGATGCTTCTGCTTCCTTTCCATACCAATATAAAAATGTAAAATCACTAACTTTGATCCCACTATCAAACATAACTTCTTTGCAAGTTATATTTTCACTAAACAGACTGTTATCATCAATAAATATCAGCTGTTCTCCAACAGACCAACTGCCAATCCAGTAATTATTTGCAGCTACTCCATTAACTTTCAGTGCTCCCTCTCCTGTGTCATTCCCGATTTGGAATCTAAATCCAATACATGTTCTCTCATGGTTCGGTGCTTTATAAATTGTGTTGCCATCTCCATCAGTTACAGGCGTGGCAGAAACTTCTATACTCGTCTCTATCGGTTCTGGCAAGGTCTCCCTCTTCTCCTGCACAACCTTCTCAATCTTAAATGCCTTGTTTACCGTCCACAAACGCAAAAACACCAAATTAATATCCACTCCGCTATAAGAATCCGCCGGAATATAAATATATTTTCCGCCTGCGTCTTCCGAGAATGTCCATTTATCAGCCGTGAGCTTATCATCCCATCCCTCTCTGGCATTGACTAAAAGATGACCATCTATGTCTCCCTTCATACTCGCGTCCGCATGGTAATAGATTTTCAAGCCTTCTGCCTGGTTGGCGCCCACAATTTTTTTCTCAATCTGTCCGCTTCTAATAATCACCTGTCCTATCTGCCGCATTTCGGAGATCCCTTTATATTCTTCCAGGATTTTGACTGCAATTCTCTTAATGCAGACTCTTCCTTCCGTTACCTTGATTTTGATTACGGAATCTGCCTTTGGAGTTCCAATCAGGCTTCCGCTGGTTGGGTAGGAAGCGACAGACCGTGCCCGGGTGTCATCCGGCTTTCCTTCCAGTTCAAACTTCACCTCAGCCCCATTTTTATCCATCATGGTCACTTCGCATTTGTAGGGATTCCCGTCCTCAGATTCCGCCCCGACTGTTACCTGATAGCGCTCTCCTTCCTTCAATTCGGGCATATCAAGCATCTGTTTTATTTCACTCAGGCTCAGATTTTTTTCCTGCGGCTCCTCTGCCGTATTATTCTCATTTAAAATAATCGGATCAATCTTCCTGGCTTTTTCCACAATCTCACATTTTAATGCAAAGCGATAATAGGTTCCGCCCTTTGACCACATAATAAAATCCAGTTCCGTGCTGTCTAAAGTGAAGGTCCATTCTTTTGTTTTATTGTCAAACTGGGGATCCAGAGATGTTCCCGCCACATTGATCACACCAGACGCCCAGTCATCGGTCAGCGGATACATGGTAAGTCTGACCTTATCCCCAACCTCACAACCGGGACAAATCTCCCTCACATCGATTTTACAGGGAACCTGATCATTACCTGCATTCGTACCGACAATCTGATACGGGTAGTCCTTGACATCCTTCTCCCCATACTGATTCCCGTTTCCTCCCGGCGTTGTGCTGTTGTTCGGCCGGCTGCTTTGGCCGCCACCGCCGCCACCGCCACCGCCGCCTCCGCCACCGCCGCCTCCGCCGCTGCGGGTGCTGACGCCGGTGTTGGTGTAGGGACCTGCCTGACTCACATTCTCACCATCTGCGTACAGAAGCGTCACCCTTCCATTCTCAAAGGAAAGATCCTTAACCCTGTTTCCTCCCTTGGACTCATCGGTCCACCAGAGAAGGATTCCCAGCCGGTCGCCGATTCTGGCCCGCTCCTCCTCGGTAAACATGTAGGTCACCTCATCAAACACGCTGTTAAACTGATACTGAGGAGTGTTGGAATATCCGTCAATCCAGATCCCGCCGCCTCCATAGCTGTCCCAGTCACTGGAGCAGGAAAGCCGGAACTTTATCCCCAGCACCTTGGACGGCTCAAAGGATTCCAGAGACACCCAGCCGCCGGGGCTGACGGGAAGCTCTACTTCCTTGTAGGCGGGAAGGGTCAGATCCTGTCTGGCAATCTGTCCGTTAGCCTTCTTCCTGGCAAGCTCTGCATAGTTGGCACGGATCTGAGGATCATAAAATTCCCCTGTGTTCCGCTCAATAAATTTCATATCCCCTGCATTGCTGGTATCCCACAGCACCGGACACATGCCATACTCCATCATCAGCTCGGGGATCTTCTGCACATATCTGTGGACACTTTCCTTTTCCTTATTGTCCTCAGTAAGAACTCCGTATTCTCCTATGATAACCGGTACTCCCTTGCCCAGAAAATTATCAACAAGGACGGACAGATGATCTCTGACGGCCTGAATATCCTCCTCCGTGCCCCAGGTAGTCACCGGCTCGCACCAGTCCACATTGTGCTCTGCCACCGCAAAGGGGGACGGGCTGTAATAGTGAATGGACAAAATGCATCGTCCCGCCGGGTCATTAGGCATATGGTAGCGCCGGTCGCTGGTCATCTTGATATCCGTGTTAAAACCGGGAATCAAAAGATGTCGTCCTGCATTATTGCCCCCGGTTGCCCGGACCGTGTCCACAAAAAGCTGATTCAAATGATTCAAAAGCTCATATTCCCTTGACCTGCTGCCTGCAGCCGGGAATTCCACCTCATTCATTCCCTCAAAGATCAGATGATCCCCGTAATTTGCAAAATTATTGGCAATCTGTGTCCACACTGCCGCGTATTTTCTTGATGTCCCGTCAAAATCCGTCACAATATTGCGCACCCAGGAATTGTCGGCAGCACCGCTGTCATGATGGATATTCAAAATCACATACATATCTTCTTCCATGCACCAGTCCACCACCGTCTGCACGGCAGACATATATCCAGGGTCAATCTGATTATTACTGTCAATCCATTTTGCCCAGCTTACCGGCAGGCGGATCGTCTTAAACCCTGCCTGGTGTACCTTCTGGATAAAATGTTTGGACACCGGGTCATTGTTCCATGCCCTCTGATACTCCCAGGGATCCTCGATGGTGATCCAGGAACCAATACTGTCAAAGGTATTACCGATGTTATATCCCAGTCCCATATCATCCACGATCTGCCAGGATGTCATATTGTCCCGGACAATGCCGTTTTTCCCATAGCTCTCTGCATGGGCAGGAAATACCATGGTCTGCATACAGGCTGTCACGGTCAGCGCGGCCACCAGGACCCGGGCAGTCAGCCGCTTTACATGGTCTTCCCATTTTGTCTTAAAGCTTCTCTTCATGTTGCCTCCCCTTTCTTGAAATATTAAGATTCCAATCTGTCTGTATCTATTGTAACACTCTGACTGCCCTGGAAAACACCCGAAAAAATGCATCTGAATTTCAGAAATTTTAGAGATTTTTAATGCGGATATTGTTTTTTCTTCAGTCTTCACTTTCCTCGCTTTTTAAATTTTTCCGGTACTCTTTAGGGCTGATCCCCACATATTTCTTAAACTTAATATAAAAATAATCAATGCTTCCATAGCCTACCTTCTCAGAGATCTGATATACCTTCAAATTAGTTTCCTGCAAGAGCCGTCTGGCATTGGTGATTCGGATAATATCCAGTGAATTATTAAAGCTCTCCCCCATCTCCTTGCGGAACAGCTTTCCCAGATAAGCACTGTTATAATTAAAGTTTCTTGCAATCGTTTCCAGTTTTAAATCCTTGTCATAATTTTTTTCCATATAATAGTAAACCCTGCGGATAATATTGCCTGCTCCTCCGGTCCCTACCTCTCTGCTAAGCTCCATGAGGATTTTTTCAAAACAGGCTAACAGCCCCCCCATATCCTCTGCTTCCATAACCTTGCGAATCTGAGGCTGAAAATTCTCATTGGAAAGGACATCTGAGACATATTTTTTTCCCAGACGCATCTGGAGCTGGAACAGCTCCTGGACCAGCATCATCTTGATCTCCGCGCTTTTTAACATTTGCCAGGCGCAGTAATCCCGAAACATTCCCATAGCCCGCCGGATTCCTTCCTCCTCCCCCACTTCTATAAGCATCTCCAGATATTCAACCGAAACTGCCTCCCTGCTCTCTTCCAGACTGCAGATCAGATCCATGGTAAGAATGTCCTCCTGGTCAAAGATAAAGGACTGTTCCAAAAGATAACTGGCGCTCTCATAAGAGCAGAAAAGCTCCTGCCAGCTGCGCACATTATTGCCAATGGCGATCCGAAAGCCTGAGCCGTGATATCCTGCCAGACGCTTATTTCGCTTTTCAAGACGTTTTTTCCACTGCTGATAGGGTATCCCCTTTTCCACCAGCACGGCCTCTCCCATCACGGAAAAGAAACCAACGCAGGCATTGTCGCCTTCTATGAGCGTATTCAGCTTTTGCCGGAAAATCTTCCCGTCCTTCTCTCCTGCCTCGTCCATGTCCCGGCATACGGCAACACAAAAACAGCTCCCATCCAAAGGCAGCTGATAAAGCTCCATATCTCTGCTCAGATTTTCCAAAGAATCCTCTTTTAAGACAATCCGGCGCAGCAGATCCTTTCTGGCTTTTCCTTCGTTCTGGCTGTGAAAGCTTTTCAGACAGGCCTCCTCCTCCAGCTTTTTGTGAATCTGCCGGACAAACTGCAAAAGCTCCTCCTCCTCAATGGGCTTTAACAAATATCCCTCTACCCCCATAGAGATAGCTGTCTTTGCATACTCAAATTCCGAATATCCGGTCAGTATGACAAAATGCCCCTCAAAGCCCTGTTCCTTTGCCTTTTGAATCACCTCCAGCCCGGAAAGCCCCGGCATCTTAATATCAATCAATACCAGATCCGGCTTATACTGCAGGATTCCCGCCAGGCCCTCTCTGCCGTCCTTCCCGCCGGGGATCAAACGATATCCTTCCAAATTCCAGTCAATCAAATCACAGATGCCCTCGCGGACAATTTTCTCATCATCAATGATCATTCCGGTAAATTCCATCTGCCCCACTCTCCATTATCTCCATTTGTATTTTGCTTCCAGACGTTTTTTCTCTCCTCAGTTTCCATTTTGTTTAGTATACCGTATATTTTCTGCAAAAAAAACCATAAAAATCAGAGATTTTCCATGTCTTTTTTGCATGCAAAAATGCACCCATACGGTTCAGGCAAGTGGAACCATCTGCGTGCATTTTGTGAGCAGCCATTTTTTACCCAAATACTGCCATATAATCTTTCTGGAACTTCCTTATCCCCTCATTGGTCAGGGGATGCTTTGTCATCTGCTCCAATACCTTATAAGGGACCGTGGCGATCTGGGCGCCGGCCCGGGCACAGTCAATCACATGGATCGGATGGCGTATGCTGGCGGCAATGATCTCTGTTTCAATATTGTGGATGGAAAAAATCTCGGCAATCTCTCTTATTAAATCAATTCCCGGCATGGAGATATCGTCTAATCTTCCCACAAAGGGCGACACATAGGTGGCGCCGGCCCGGGCTGCAAGAAGAGCCTGGGCTGCCGTAAATACCAATGTCACATTAGTGTGAATCCCTTCTGCGCTGAGAATCTTTACCGCTTTTAAGCCTTCTGTGGTCATGGGGATCTTCACCACCATATTGGGATGAATGGCCGCGATCTCCCGCCCCTCTTTTACCATCCCCTCCGCGTCCACAGTGGTGGCCTTCACCTCTCCGCTTATGGGACCGTCTACAATGGAGGCAATCTCCCGGATTACCTGATTAAAATCACGGCCTTCCCTGGCTATCAAAGAGGGATTGGTGGTCACCCCGCAGATAATTCCCATGTCATTGGCCTTGCGGATCTCCTCCACATTTGCCGTATCAACAAAAAATCGCATTTGAAATACTCTCCTTTCCCAGCATGGTCTCCTCTATCTGTCATTCTCCCCAAAGGGGTTCTCTCCCGGATACCGCATCCCCTTTGGCTGGTTAAACCCGATCTCCTCATCCTCTACACCGATATACCGGAACACATCATAGAGGGCCTTTCCAAAATGCCCAAAGGCCACTGCCCCGTGATGGGGATAATTCTTCTCGATCAGCACATGGCGGTAGAATCTTCCCATCTGGGGAATGGCAAAGATTCCGATGGCTCCGAAGGACCGGGTGGCTGCCGGCAGCACCTCTCCCTGGGCGATATACCCCCGCAGCTTACAGTCCGCCGTGCTTTGCAGCCGGTAGAAGGTAATATCTCCGGGAGCAATGTCTCCCTCCAGAGTTCCCTGAGTCACCTCCTCCGGCAGGGAGCGGGCCATAATCAGCTGATTCTTCATCTCGCAGAAGGCCAGCTTCTTTGAGCAGGTGTTCCCGCAGTGAAAGCCCATAAAGGTCTCCCTGTGGTCATAGGGGAATTTCCCTGCGATCTCCTCCCGGTACAGATCCGCGGGCACTGAGTTGTTGATATCCAGAAGAGTCACCGCGTCCTGGCTGACACATTCTCCGATAAACTCACTGAGGGCGCCGTAGATGTCCACCTCACAGGATACCGGGATACCCCGTCCGGTAAGGCGGCTGTTCACATAGCAGGGAACAAAGCCGAACTGGGTCTGAAACGCCGGCCAGCATTTCCCTGCAATGGCCACATACTTTCTGCTGCCCTTATGGGACTCTGCCCAGTCCAGAAGGGTCAGCTCATACTGGGCCAGCTTAGTCAAAATCTCCGGCTTTTTATTGCCTTCCCCCAGCTCTGCCTCCATATCCTTCACCACATCCAATATCCGCTCATCCTTCTCATGCTTGTGGAACGCCTCAAACAGATCCAGCTCGGAGTTTTCCTCGATCTCCACCCCCAGATTGTAAAGCTGCTTAATGGGAGCGTTGCAGGCCAGGAAATTTAACGGCCTGGGACCAAAGCTGATGATCTTCAGATTCCGAAGCCCGATCACTGCCCGGGCAACCGGAAGAAACTCCCGGATCATGTCCGCACACTCCTCTGCCGTCCCCACCGGATACTCGGGAATGTAGGCCCGCACATTGCGCAGCTTTAAGTTGTAGCTGGCATTGAGCATACCGCAGTAGGCATCCCCACGGCCCTGGATCAGATTGTCCCCGCTCTCCTCCGCCGCGGCCACAAACATTACGGGCCCGTCAAAATTCTGTGCCAGCAGAGTCTCCGCAATCTCCGGCCCGAAATTTCCCAGATACACTACCAGCGCGTTACACCCGGCCTTTTTTATATCCTCCAATGCCTTAAGCATATGAATCTCGCTCTCCACAATGCACACCGGGCACTCATAGATATCTTCCTTCCCATACTTTTTCTCATAGGCTTCCACCACAGCCCTTCTCCGGTTCACCGACAGACTCTCCGGGAAACAGTCGCGGCTCACTGCCACGATTCCGGCCTTTACCTTGGGAATATTATTCATTGTCCTTGTCTCCTTTTTCTTAATTTCACTGCTTGCTTTCCTATCTTCTTAAAACGCTGGTATGCTTATGACCCAATAATCGTCTGCTTCCCCTTATACAACGGAAACATTCTCTCCCTTAAGCCCCAGAAAGCTTCCCTCCGGCAGCCCGCCTTCCGGGTGTCCGATCAGCCACTTGTTGCAGGCTGTCTGCAGCTTTTCCTCTCCGCATCTTACCACCGGCTTCTCCCCCAGAGGGCCGTTGGTTCCCTCCGGCAGCACCACCGCACAGCGAAACCCGTCTTCCTTTGTCTGACAGGGTGCATAGTGGAGTGTGGTGGCATAAATCTCAATCATGGTTCCGGAAGGCACCAGAAATGCCTTCACGCTGGAAGTGTCCAGTGTATAGTCCTCCGCCACGTCCTGCAGTCTTCCCAACAGAAGAATCAGATCTCCCACCGCCACATTCACTTCTGAATCCCTGTGATATTCCAGGGCATTCAGCCTTTGGTTGTGTCCGTTGCAGTATCCGACCTGAATCGGCATCCCGCCATACACCCCCATTTTTAACTCCTGTGCCACCAAAAGCTCTTCCAGCTCCGGCACCGATGCCACATACGCCACATCCTCCGGCACCGGCAGCTTCTCCATCTCCCTGATTAGCGGATGCAGGTCATAGCCTTTGATAACCCGCCCGTATTCCTTAAATTCCGGATCCGCGACCTGATATATTTTCATGCTCTTCCTCCGTCCTCTATAATCCTGATAACTCCCTGAAATCATCCTTCAGGCTTCGGTACAATTTCTGATACAGCCGGTGATATGCTTCGTAGATCTTTGCCTGCTTTTCATCCGGCTCCACCTGGTCCTTCTCCTCAATCAGCCGTTCGCAGGCCGTCTCCACATCCGGATAAATCCCGCAGCCCACCCCGGCCAGAATGGCTGCTCCCAAAGCCGGCCCTTCCTCCTGGCTCACGGTTTTCACCGGACAGCGATACAGATCCGACAGCATCTGCCTCCACTGGCCGCTCTTTCCGCCGCCTCCGCAGGCCATCATTTCATCCACCCGGATCCCCATCTCCTTCAAAATCTCATTACAGTCGCAGAGAGAATAGGCCACTCCCTCCATTACCGCCCGCAGCAGATGTCTCCGCTGGTGAATGGCCGAAAGTCCGAAAAACACGCCCCGGCAATCCGGATCCAGATGAGGGGTTCTCTCTCCCATCAGATACGGCAGATAGATCAGACGGTCGCTTCCCGCCGGCACTCCGGCCACATCCTCATTGATCCGGTCATATACATCCTGGCCGGTCGCCTCCGCCCTGGCCGAATAATCCTGGCAGAACTGATCCTTAAACCATTTTAAGGACAGACCGGCTCCCTGGGTCACCCCCATCACATGCCAGGCTCCCGGCACCGCACAGCAGCAGGTGTGAACCCTCCCCTTAAGATCAATGGCCACCTTGCTGCTGTGGGCAAACACCACGCCGGACGTTCCGATGGTGGTAAAGGCAGTTTTGTCTTTCACCACCCCGGTGCCCACCGCCGCGGCCGCGTTATCCCCGGCGCCGCCTACCACCTTTGTGTCAGTCGTCAGCCCGGTTCTCTCTGCCGCCTCCCTTGTCAGGGTTCCCGTAACCTGGCAGGATTCGTACACCTGTCCCAGAAGTCCCCGGTCAATCTCCAGCGCCTGCAAAACCTCCTCAGACCAGTCTCTTCCCGGCACATCCAAAAGCTGCATCCCGCTGGCATCGCTGACCTCCGTGGCAAACACCCCGGTCAGCACATACCGGATATAATCCTTGGGCAGCAGGATGTGGCGGCAGCGGGCATAATTTTCCGGCTCATGCTTTCTCACCCAGAGAATCTTGGCAGCCGTCCACCCTGTAAGAGGCGGATTGGCTGTGATCTCGATCCATTTCCTTCGGGGCATCCGTCTGAGCATATCCTCCACTTCCTCCCCTGTCCTCTGATCACACCAGATAATGGACGGACGGATCACCTTTCCCTGCTCATCTAACATCACCAGACCGTGCATCTGTCCGGAAATACCGATCCCCCGGATCTTCTCCGGCCTCACGCCAGAACGGCTCACCACCTCCCGGACGGTGGCAAACGTTGCATCCCGCCAATCCTCCGGCCGCTGCTCCGCCCATCCGTTTTTGGGCTGAAGCAGCGGGTAAGCCATGGACGCCGAGGCCGTCACATTTCCCTCTTCATCAAACAGTACCGTCTTTGTCGCAGAAGTACCCACATCAATTCCGATTAAATAATTTTTCTCCATAACCGTCTCCGTTTTTTTGCAACCGTCAGTAACCGTCCAGATAGCCCTTGAACTGTTACAACCGTCATCTACAGCTGCTCTCACATGCTAAAACAAACGCTTTACCACCTCAGCCACATGCTCCGCCGTAAATCCGAACCGCTTAAAAAGCCCGTCCGCCGGCGCCGAAGCCCCGAAGCCCTCCATGCACACCACCGCGCCGTCCAGACCTACATACCGCTCCCATCCGAAGCCGCTCATGGCCTCCACAGCCACCCGGCGCCGCACACTGCCTGGAAGCACCGTCTCCCGGTATTCGGGGGTCTGTCTCTCAAACACATCCATGGAAGGCATGCTGACCACCCGCACATCCATATGCTCCTTAAGCAGCAGCTCCCTGGCCTCCACTGCCAGACTTACCTCCGACCCGCTGGCAATCAAAATCCCGTCCGGAACCTGTTTTTCGCTGTCCCTTAGCACATAAGCCCCCCGCAGCGCTTCTCTTCCTGAGCCCTTTAACTGGGGCAAATTCTGTCTGGTCAGCACCAGTCCCACCGGCGTATCTAAAGAGCTGGCCGCATAGTACCAGGCCGCCGCCGTCTCCCTGGCATCTGCCGGCCGGAATACCACAAAATCCGGCAATGCCCGCAGCATGGCCATCTGCTCAATGGGCTCATGGGTAGGTCCGTCCTCCCCCACCCCGATGCTGTCATGAGTCAGCACCACAGTCACCGGCAGCTTCATAAGCGCCGCCAGCCGCAGCATCGGCTTCATATAATCACTGAACACAAAAAAGCTGGAAATAAACGGTCTGAGCCCATGAAGCGCCAGTCCGTTGGCAATTCCGGCCATAGCCAGCTCCCGCACGCCAAAATGCAGATTCCTGCCCTCATAGCTCTCTCTGGAAAAATCTCCAGCCCCCTTCATGTAGGTCTTTGTGGACGGCGACAGATCCGCAGCCCCTCCCACCAGCATGGGAAGCCTGTCCTTTAGACGGTTAATCATGATGCCGGACAGATTTCTGGTGGAATCCGGCTTCTCCTGACAGGCCCAAAACTCCTCATCGTCCCAGAGCCGCTCTCCCGCATGCCGGTCATGATACTGATCCCACAGCTTCTTTTTCTCCGGATATTTCTCACAGTAGACATCAAACATCTGTTTCCATATATTCTCCGCCCGTTGCCCGTGTCCTGCCAGCTCTCTGTAATGGTCATACACCTGCTGCGGCACAAAAAAAGGAATGTCATTTTCCCAGCTCAGCATCTTTTTCAGCGCTGCCACATTTTCCGCCCCCAAAGGCTCCCCGTGGGCGCTGGCGGTGCCTTCCTTTGCCGGACAGCCATACCCGATCCGGGTCTTTACCACAATGAAAGAGGGATGTGTGTGGTCCGACTTTGCCGTTTCAATGGCCCGCCCGATGGCCTCCGTATCATTGCCGTTTTCCACAACCATTGTCTGAAAGCCAAAGGCTTCCATCCGTTTTCTCACATCCTCCGTAAAGGCAATGTCCGTGCTGCCCTCAATGGAAATTCCATTGCTGTCATACAGCACGATCAGCTTGTGAAGCCCCAGAGTCCCTGCCAGGGAAAATGCCTCCGAGGAGATGCCCTCCATCATGCAGCCGTCTCCGCCCAGCACGTATGTGTAATGATCCACCACCGGAAATCCCGGCTCATTCAATATGGCAGACAGATGAGCCTCCGCCATGGCCATTCCCACAGCCATGGCCATCCCGGCCCCCAAAGGCCCTGTGGTGGCCTCCACGCCTGCCGTATGGCCGTATTCCGGATGGCCCGGGGTCAAAGATCCTGCCTGCCGGAAATTTTTTAGATCCTCCACCGTCAGCCCATATCCAAACAGATGCAAAAGCGAATACAAAAGCATGGAGCCATGGCCGCCGGACAGGATAAACCGGTCCCGGTTCTCCCATTTTGGATCTGCCGGATTGTGGTTCATGTGATTTGCCCAAAGCTCATAGGCCATGGCCGCCGCCCCCAAGGGAAGACCCGGATGGCCGGAATGGGCCTTCTCAATGGCGTCCGCCGCCAACACCCGGATTGCATTGACTGATTGCTGTTCTAATTGTCTGTTCATTGGATTCTCCTCCCTGTTTCAGTGCCTTTTGTTTATGGACACTCTACCACACTGTCAGGGAGAAAAACACCAGAGTTTTTTGCCGGGAAATGCCTTTATTTTTTCATCTCTTCCCGGAGTATGCCGTGATCATTGACAATGGTCCGGATATCCCGGGAGGAGCTTCCCACAGCCACTTCCTTATCTGACAGCTGGCCCTCCACACGAATCCGCACCTTCTTCGTCTCTCCCGGCTTTAACTCCACCTTCTCAAAGCCTGCCAATGCCTGATAAGGCTCTTTTTTGTCATTCTCTCTCTGGCGCAGATACACCTGCACGGTCTCCTTTCCCGTGCGATTCCCGATATTGGTGATCTCACAGACGGCAAAAATATTTCTTCTTTCTGCATATGTGCCGGCTTCCATATCTGTTTCCTGGTTTTTTTCCACCTCCAGCTCTGCCTTCCCATAGGCAAATTCTGTATAGGACAGACCATGCCCAAAGCAGAACCGCGGCTCCACCTCAAAGGTATCCAGATAACGGTATCCCACAAACATGCCTTCTCCATAACGGACCCGGTCCGTCCCCGGAAATTCTCCCATGCAATGAGCAGAGCAGTCCATGTGGGTCTTATAAAAGCTCTCCGGCAGCTTTCCCGAAGGATTCACCTCTCCAAACAGCACCTCCGCCAGAGCCGTGCCTCCCTCCATGCCGCCGTACCAGCACCATATCAGGCTGTCCGCCCGGTCAATCCACCTTCCCATCTCCACCGGGCTTCCCCCCAGCAAAACAGTCACCATATCCGGCCGCGCCTTCAAAAGCTCGCAGATCAGCTCATCCTGCTCATAGGGAAGCTTCATGTCCGGCCTGTCGTTTCCTTCGCTGTCCTGATCGTGGTTCAATCCTCCCACAAAGATCACCTGGTCATAGACAGAGGAACCTGCCAGCTCCACTGCCTCCTTTCTCAGTCTCCGGCGCCGCCGCCTTGCCGCCTCGTCCACTTCCACATGTTTTACGGAGCCGCCGCCGTTTTCTAAACTGGCTGCCTGCCAGTTGACAGGCTGCTTCACACCTCCTGCCGTTCCATCCGTTTTTTTGCCGTCATTATCCCCGCCTGAAAAGTCCGTCCCGCCGGAAACGGCTTCCCTGTCTTTGGATTCTATGCCGCCGTCCCTGCAATACCCGGCCGCATAATCCACCCGGCAGTTGCCGCCCAGCAGCTTTCGTATCCCCAAAAGCGGCGTGATCTCATACAATGCCTTGATCTCCCCGCTTCCACCGCCGCCGGCATGGGTACAGTCACCGTTCTCCCCTACCACCAGAATTCTTTTGCATTTTTCCGGGTCCAGAGGCAGAATCCCCTTGTCATTTTTTAAAAGCACCACCGATTCCCTGGCAGCCCGCAGCACGGTCTGCCGGTGCCCCTCAGTGTCATAGCACCCCCGCTTTCTCCTGCCGTCCATCATATGCAGCCGCATCATCAGCATCAGGATCCGGACCACCTTTTCATCTACAACACGCTCGGGAATCTCTCCTTTGTCAATCAGCTTCCGCAAAGGCTCCGCCATCTTATACTCATCAAAATCACTGGTCACCGACATCTCAATATCCAGCTGGGATTTGGCCGCCAGCTCTGTGTCATGTACCCCGCCCCAGTCCGAGATCACAACTCCGTCATAGCCCCATTCCTCCCGCAATATCTTCCTCAGAAGAAAATCACTCTGGCAGCAGTGCTCCCCGTAGATCCGATTGTAGGCTCCCATGACCGTCAAAGCCCCGCCGGCCCTGACCGCCTTATAAAACGCCGGCAGATACACCCTGCGCAGCACATCCTCATCCACATCCACGTCCACCCAGAGCCTCTCCGTCTCCTGATTGTTGGCCGCGAAATGCTTCACACACGCCGCCACGTCCCACTGCTGCACACCCCGGATAAAGGGCGCCGCCAGCTCTCCGGTCAGATAGGGGTCCTCACTGAAATACTCAAAATTCCTCCCGCACAGAGGACTCCTCTTAATATTAATGCCAGGACCTAAGATCACATCCTTTCCCCGGCCTCTGGCCTCCGCTCCCAGCACGCTGCCTGTCTCATAGGCCAGATCCCGGTTCCAGGTTGCAGCCAGCCCGCTACAGCAGGGCAGATAAGTGACAAAATCCCCGCTGTCTGCCATAGGCTGCCAGGAATCCGGCTCAAAATCCTGCCGCACTCCCATGGTACTGTCCGACATCCGCAAGGGCAAAATACCCAGCCGCTCCACCCCCTTCGTGGCAAACAGCTCCGCCCCGTGAATCATACCGATCTTTTCCTCCAGAGTCAGCTGCGCCGCCAGCTCCTCTGCCCTGCTCCTCAAATTCATCTCCATTTCTGTCCTCCAAGGCTTACCTATCACAATCCCTTAAAACTGTCTTCTCTCAATCTCTCCGTCCAGCGCCTTCGCCGCGTCCATACACCCCGGCGCCACCGAAATCACACTTCCCGCCCGCACCCACAGGGGAATGGACAGATACCCATGCTTCTCCTTCCTCCACACGCCTCCAAAAACCCGCTCCCCGGTCAGGTAATTGACCCACTCTCCCTGGGGCAGATAATACTCCGCAATTCCCTCATCATTGAAAATCGGCGCCACCAAAAGGCTGTCCCCCAGCATATACTGCCGGTCCAGATAACGGCAGTTGGGATCCCCCTCAAATTCCAGGGCCATGCTGCGCATCATGGGAATCCCCGTCCGGCTGGTCTTCTGGGCCTGCTCATACAGATAAGGCACCAACTCCAGCTTCAGCCGGGTAAAGAACCTAAGCACATCCACCGCCTCCTCATCATACACCCACGGCACCCGGTAAGACGTGCTGCCGTGAAGCCTGCTGTGGGTGGACAAAAGTCCGAAGGCCGCCCACCGTTTATACACATCCGCCGTGGACTGCTGCTCAAAGCCGCCCATATCATGACTCCAATACCCAAAGCCGCTACACGTCAGAGACAGTCCGCCCCGCAGGCTCTCCGCCATGGATTCATAGTTGGACCAGCAGTCCCCGCCCCAGTGAACAGGGAATTTCTGCCCCCCTGCCGTGGCCGACCGGGCAAACACCAGCGCTTCCTCCCGGCCTTTTTTCTCCGCCAGCACCTCATACACCGCCTGATTGTAGAGATATGTATAATAATTGTGCATCTTCCTTGGATCCGACCCATCGGCATACACCACATCCGTGGGAATCCTCTCCCCGAAATCCGTTTTAAAGCAATCCACTCCCATATCCAGAAGCTTCCCAAGGCCCTGCTGATACCATTTCACTGCCTCGGGGTTGGTAAAGTCCACAATGGCCAGTCCCGGCTGCCACATATCCCACTGCCACACATCCCCGTTTGGACGCCGAAGCAGATACCCTTTCTCGGCGCCCTCGTCAAACAGTGCCGACTCCTGGCCAATATACGGGTTGATCCACACACAGATTCGGATTCCTCTGGCCTTAATCCTGGCCAGCATCCCCTCCGGATCCGGAAATACCCGCTCGTCCCAGATAAAATCCGTCCAGTGGAATTCCCGCATCCAGCAGCAGTCAAAGTGGAACACACTTAAAGGAATCCCCCGCTCCTCCATGCCATCGATAAAGCTCATAACCGTCTTTTCGTCATAATTGGTGGTAAAGGAGGTGGACAGCCACAGCCCGAAGCTCCAGGCCGGAGGCATGGCCGGCTTTCCGGTCAAATCCGTGTAACGCACCAGTACATCCTTCATGGATGCTCCCCCGATCAGGAAATAATCCAGGCTCTCTCCCTCCACGGAAAATCCCAGCTTGGACACCTGCTCCGTCCCCACCTCAAACTCCACCCGCTCCGGGTGATTGACAAAAACCCCGTACCCCCGGTCAGACAGATAAAAAGGAATGTTTTTATAGGACTGCTCCGTGCTGGTTCCTCCGTCCTCATTCCAGACGGACACGGACTGGCCGTTCTTCACCAGAGGCGTAAAGCGCTCTCCCAGCCCATAGATCAGCTCTCCCACGGAAAGCCCCAGGCTCTGATTCATCCAGGCCTCCTTCTGCCCGTGGACATCATAGGCCAGCCCCGTCCAATGTCCCCGGATGTAGGCCAGATCCTTTCCCTCACACCGGGTCAGCACCTTCCCGTCCCGCATAAACACCATCCCGCAACTGTTTTTGTCAATGCTCAGGCTCATGCGCCCGTCCACAACCCGCAAAAGCTCTCCGTCCTCCTCTATGGTAATCGGACGGTCCGGATCCATGTTCAGCTCAAACGCCGGCCCCTTTTTTCTCACTCCCTTGTGATGCACCACCTGCACCCGAAAGGTTTCCGGCGCCGGAACCGTAATGCGGATACTGAGATTGACTCCGTCCAGAGTGTCTCCCTTTTTCACAATCTTTCTTGCGGGAGCACAGAGTTCCAGCGCGCTTCCGGTCTTTTTTACCTCATAAATTTCCTGGGGAGAAAAACTCCCGAATCCTTCCTTAAACAGCCAGCATCCATTATGAAACTTCATTGTACAATCTTCCTTTCTTAGACAATCGGTCCTTATTTTCCTTATGACGCTATTTACTCTCAACGCTTCATTTACGCCCACTCTATCATACTGCCAGGAAGAAAAATACCAGAGTTTTTTGCCTTGAAATGCCCTTGTTTTTTTATCTTTTCACAACTGTTCAAATGCCGCCCCAACAGTTGCTTTTCCCGATGGCGCCGCCAGGTTGTCTTTACCTCAGGGCAATCCCTGCCAATATCCGTCTCCTTTCATGCAAAAACAGCGCATAACCTTCGCTGCCGGATTTACGCCGAAGGTTACACGCTGAATACCTATAACAATGATGTTTTTCAAGATTGGACTTCTTATTTTTGTTATGTGAGCAGCTTTTTCACTTCAGTATAGATGATTTCATAAATAGACCGATACACAAAAGAAACCCCCGCCTGTCTCATGGCTTCCTGCTGTTTTTCCGTTACCGTGGTATAAGGATAGATCCCAAACATAAACGGAAAAAATGAATAGATAAAATTCTCTTTGTCCTGGGATGTCATTTCCCCAAAAAACTGATCCAGACAGTTTTTCACTTCTTCCAGCGACTGGCCGTAAGCTACCTTAAAATCGGTCAGACGTTCCATGCGGCTGTTCTCTTCCATATCATAGTGATTCATTGACAGGAGCTTAAGCAGGTTTTTCCGCTCCTCCAAAGAATGGGCTAAGGCATCCGCAAACTCTGATACATTCATGTTTTCATGTTCCTTTTGAATCTGTCTCAGCCTGTCATTCCACAGCTCATACTCCTTTTGCAGCAGTGCAAGAAAAATCTCCTCTTTTGTCTGAAAGTAATTGTAAATGGAAGTCCGGGTAAAAGAAGTCGCGTTTCCAATCTCTTTTATGGTAATATCTTTAAAACTCCTTGTCTTGTATAATTCGGCACAAGCTGAGATAATCTCATCCTTTCTCGCCTCTGTCAATTCCTTCGATCCCTTTGGCATCTTGTTCTTTTACTCCTTTCCGGTATGGATTTCCCTTACATGGTTCTCCTGCTTTTCCGTGACAGTAATGTTTTGCCACATCCTCCGTCCTCTGATATCCTTTCCTGTTTCATGAATCTTCTTTCCTTTTTATTTTGGCACTTTGCCATCCACTCTTATAGATATATTCTGACATTGTATCATTGTCTTTATTATGGACATATTCTGACATTGTGTCAGCATCATTATTATAGATGCATTCTGACATTATGTCAATATTTTCATCTGTTTTCTCTGCTGATATCATTCAACTGATATAACTTGTGACACTACAAAAAAGACCCGTCAGCAAGCCTGGCGGCGTCTGATGGGTCGGCTCAAGTTTACCACAACATTTTGACAAGGTGAAGTCAGCACATTTTTCCTGACCTTCCTCCAAAATGCTCAACTCAAAAACTGGCGTAGCACTTTCATCAATAAATCCATATCTATCGGCTTAGCGATGTGAGCGTTCATACCGCTCTTGAGCGCTCTCTGCTTATCTTCTTCCATGGCGTTCGCCGTCATCGCGATGATGGGAATCTTTTTCGCATCCCTGCGGCTCATCGCCCGGATCGCCTTTGTTGCCTCATACCCGTTCATGACAGGCATCTGCACATCCATCAGCACCGCATCGTAGTAGTCCTCAGCAGCTCTCTCCATCATATCCACCGCATCGGTCCCGTCCGGCGCCGATTCCACCACAAAACCCGCTTCCTCAAGGATGACTTCTGCGATCTCCCGGTTCAGCTCATTATCCTCCACCAAAAGAATCCTCCTGCCGCCAAAATCGGCTTCCGTCCACACGGCTTTCTTTTCCTGTGGGCTTGTATCACCGATGCGGTTTGCTGCGAGGAGCGCCGCTTTCAGATCGGACATAAACAACGGCTTGGCGCAGAACGCCGTAACGCCTGCCTCCTTCGCCTCCTCCTCGATGTCCGTCCAGTCGTAGGCGGTAAGAATGATGATGGGCGTATCCGCCCCGACTGCATTACGGATTTTCCTCGCGGTCTCAATTCCGCTGGTCTCCGGCATCTGCCAGTCAATGATATAGGTATGGTAGGGATCCCCCTCCATGCGGGCGGATTTGGCGCGGTAAATCGCTTCCCTGCCGGATGCCGTCCATTCAGAACGCATACCGATACTCTTTAACATTTTGCTCACACTGTCGCAGACATTGAGGTCGTCGTCCACAACCAAAGATCGAAGCCCGTTCAGCTCTTTGATCTGCGCTGCACTTTTTTCCACATCCTGAAGCTGAAGCGAAAGTCTGACCGTGAAGGTACTTCCCTTCCCAATCTCGCTCTCCACGGCAATCTCCCCGCCCATCATGTCAACGATGCTTTTCGTGATTGCCATACCAAGCCCGGCCCCCTGTATGCCGCTTTTTGTGGCGGTCGATTCCCGTTCAAAGGGCTCAAAAATGTGCTTCACAAACTCCTGCGACATGCCGATACCCGTATCCTTCACGACAAATACATAGTCACCCCAGCCATGCTTGAAGGTGGTGTGCTGGTAAATGCGAAAGCTCACGGTTCCGCCGGCCGGAGTATATTTGACAGCGTTTCCCATCAAATTGATAAAAATCTGGTTCAGCTTCAGCGGATCGGCGATCACATCTTCGTTGACCACATCAAACGTGTCGATAAACATCTCAAGCTGTTTGGCTTTCATCTGCGGCTGAATAATATTGACCAGATTATGCATCAGTTCAGGAATATTGCACTCCTGATTATGAATTTGCAGCTTTCCGCTCTCAATACGGCTCATATCCAGAATATCGTTGATCAGCCCAAGCAAATGATTGCTGGATGAGAGAATCTTTTGAAGACAATCCCTCACCTGATCGGTACGGTCCATATGGCTTGCCGCAATCGTGGCAAAACCGATGATCGCGTTCATAGGCGTGCGGATGTCGTGGCTCATGTTGGATAAGAAAGTGGTTTTTGCCTGATTAGCATGTTGTGCCTGGAACAGGGCATCCTGTAGGATCTGCGTCTGTTCCTGCTGCTTCTCCACCTGTTCCGTGACGTTCTGGCGGACAAACAATATCCTGACGGGTACGCCGTTCCTCCGCTCCAGACACACTACAATCATGTGTTCCCATTCTTCCCTGCCTTTGCGGGAGACATGGCATTCGTGGACAAGGAAATCCTCTGTCTTCAGATTTTCCCTGAGGGTGTCAGCCTGGGTGAACTCGCGGAACGCCTTTTTTCCCTCCTCTTCTATCACATCCGTCTCATGGATCTTCATCAGCTCGCTGTAGACGCCCTCCACCGGGATATTGGTATTGATCGGGCCTGCCCCGGCCAGATAGGAATAATGGTTCTCATCCAGATCCACAACCAAATATCGGGAAGAAAACAGGATATTCACTCCCCGCAGCACATCGTTGACAAACGTGTTCTCCGTCTCCAGCTTCTTCTGCTGATTTCTGGCATTCACCAGCAGAAAAGCAATATATATCAAAAACAGGCCCAGCAAGCCGCATTCCAGCATCACGCCTGCCATGTTCGCCTTTGCCACCATCTCCTGCGTGATATTTTTGGGGAATGCCTGTACGAGAACATACTGATGGTCTGGCAGATCAACTACACAAATATTGTCTGTCTGGCAGCTCTCTTCACACAAGAGAGTCGCTTCGCCTCCGTCCGTAAACACGCTCCGCGCCGCTTTAGCGGTCTCTGAATCGATGATCCCCTCCTCTGTCAGGGAATCCAGCAAATCTTCCTCATAGATTTTGCCATTTGAGCTGGCAATCACCCTTCCCTCCTGGGTACAGAGAAATACATCGGCTTTCTCGCCAAAATAGCTGACCGTCAGCATGTCCCGCAGGTACTCCTCCGCAAAGTACATTCCGAGAAACACGCCCGCCGGTTCTCCCTTCATATATACAGGGGCATAAAATATCATCATGGGTTTCCCGGTGATCCTGGATTTTTCCACGCTTGCAAGGCCGCTCTCTCCCTTCATACCTCGGGCAAAATACTCTCTGTCCGAACTGTTGCTCTCCTCCCCGTCAGACGCCAAATTAATGCCGTCCGCATTCGTAAAACTTACCGTGTCGAACGATGTATTTTCCTTCATCTTTTTCAAGGTATATGTATCAATCTTCAAATCGCTTGACCCCTCAGCGATCAGATAGGCGCTGTTGTGGAGCCGCTGCAGCGCGTTGTCAAATTCGCTTTCTATGCGTTCAACCGTCTGCCTCGCGCTGTCTGCCGCATAGTTTTTGTTCTGTTCCTGAATACGGGCCCTGTTCTGTGTTGTGTAGTTAAAAAATAGGATAAGTACGGCAATCAAAATCAGGAATGCATATATGATAAGCTGCCGTGTTTTGATGTTTTGTCTCATTTGACTTCTGACTTCGCGCAAAACACCTGCGCTATTCCTCCCGTTTATAAAATCAATTTACAATCAGTCTGTTGAACCTGCCTATATCCAGATGCAGGAAAGCGAGACCAAGTAATTGAAACTAATTGTACAGCAAAACTCCCGTCTTGACAAGCCCTCTGCCAAACCTGAAGTCCTGGCTTTGGAGGCAGAAAATATGCCTCCTCTTTATTTACGCAATATATTCATCCACCGTTTCGGGCGCTTTCCCGCAGTAATGGCTCTGCTCCTGCCTCATTCCCATTCCCTGACCGTCACCAGAATCCTGTCCCCCGGCCGCTTCCCTATCCGGGAACGGATATCCTTACGAACGCCGATAATATAACACACACTCCCGTCAGCATTCTTCACGCCCATATTCACAACACTTCCATCATACGGCTCCCCGTCAAACGTGGCGTGTACTTTCACCCTTCCCCGCAAAAAGCACCAGCCCTTCCAGACTGATGCCTTCCCTGAATCTAACAACAAACCTTCCCAAAACCGACGCTATTCCTCCAGCTTCATGTATAAAAGAGGATACGGGTTCCCCTGCTCATCACAATCCGTCCGTTTAAACACCCGAAACCCCATACGCTCATAAAACCCTTTTGCCTGTGGGTTCTGCTCATTCACCGCCAGCTCATTGACGCCATAAGCATCCATCCCATATCCAAGCAGCGTCTTTCCAAATCCCCTGCCCCTCTCTTCGCCGGAAACAAACAGCATTTCCAATTTTCTCCCGTCAATCCCCATAAAAGCGGCAGGAACCCCTCCGTTATTCTCTCCAACAACCAAATGCGGTATCTCCCTTATTGCCTGCGGAACATACCCCTTGATCTTCTCTATCTCACTGTCCGATAAAAACAAATGCGTCGCCCGCACAGATCCTTCCCAAATTTCCAGCAACTGCCGTACCATAAGCGGCGTTCTTTCTTTCACCTCAACTATCTTCATTTTTTCCTGCCCTCCATTCAGCCATATCTTCCACAGACAGAAAACCAACATGTTCCTGTGCTTCTCCTCCCGCTTCTGCTGTTTCAATCAAACATCCGCCGCTTCTCGTCTTCCTTCTGCTCCCTGCCGGCCTGCCCGCGTTCCGTCTTCCTCTCTTCCCTCTGCAACTGCATCGCCTATTATCTCCTTCACGATCACAGCAGATAATTATTTTCCCTATTCGCAGCCTGCAGGGCAACCCGCCAAAAGGCACCTCCAAGAGATGCCTTCCCATACAGAATCAATCCACGGAAAAACTGGAATCTGTACCCGTCTGTTATTGTGTCCCTGTCAGCTTCTGCACCGCCTCTTCCTTCGTTGACACAAAGAAAAAGTCCTTCCCATGGTTCGACTCATAAATAAAATCTTTCAGCGGCTTGCTGGTATAATGCGAATAATCCCCGTAAACAGCCACCTTTATATGATAATTCATAAACTTCTGGAGAATCTCACCCGCCATACCCGTACTAAGGATGAAAAAATCTCCGCATATCACATCTTTATCAATGACAATCCGCTCCGCGCCCGTCTCATACTTCACAGTCATTGCCAGGTCCAGAGCCGACTGCGTATCAACAATTACCATCTCGTCACCGGAAACGACTGCAAGATCAATCCCGTTATCCTTCAAATATTCAATATTCATAATGTTCTCCTAACTCAAACCTACAGTACAAATTCCAGTTGAAAATAGATTCTACAGGACAACACATAACTTGTCAAGCACCATTTTCACAGTCATCCCGTAATACGGCGCCGCCGCTGAAATTCGTAGTAAACCCCATCCTCTTCCACACTTTCACAGACAATATCCGCCTCTTTTTTCATCCGAATCAATTCCGAATTGGAAAGCTGGGCCGGTACAAAAACTGAGTTCTTTCTGAACTGTGCCATTTATGGCATTTCTTTTTATTCCCAATTGCTATGTTTTCTTGATTCCCTATGCTTCACTTGGCGTTTCAGTTTTCTGTGTGCTTAACTTTTTGTATGTGCCGGCATACAAAACAGCAGCAAGCAATATCGAAAGAATGTCAGCCACCGGCTGCGCCCAAATTAACCCGGTAAGTCCTAAAACCGCTTTCAGAACGAACAGGGCGGGGATGAAAATGATTCCCTGTCTGCTCAGATTGATAACCAATGAAGCCGTGGCGGCTCCCATAGCCTGCAAAGCGTTGGTAAGGACATAGAACACGCCGAACATAAAGCTGGTCGTAAGTAAGATTTTCGCAAACCGGACGGCATAATCAAAGGCTGTGGCATCGGTTAAAAATGCGCTGACAATCTGATTTGTAAAAAGATAGCAGATCACGGTCAATACCACGCCTAAGATCAGGGAAAACATCATAGAAAACCGAAACACATCCCTGAACCGTTTCCACAGCTTTGCGCCTACGCAATATCCCAGCAAAGGCTGTATGCCCTGCCCCAGCCCCATACATACCATGCCTGTGATCGTTACCACCTTCATGGCAACGCCCATTCCGGCAATCGCCATATCGCCGTATTCCGCCATCTGGCTGTTGATAATGATCTGGGAGACGCTCATCAGCATAGAGCCTAACGCGGCGGGTACGCCGATGACAAGAACGCTGCTGCATACTTTTTCTTTCAGGGTAAAATCTTTCAGCCGGATACTAAGGCTTGATTTTCCACAGAGAAAATAGGAAATGTAATATCCTGCCCCGATCACGTTCCCGATTACGGTGGCGATAGCAGCTCCGGCGATGTTCCACCCAAAACCCAGAATCATAATCGGGTCAAGGATTACGTTCAGCAAATTTCCTAAAAGCTGACCCATCATGGCCTTTCCGGATTCTCCCTCTGTACGGATCACATTGGCGTAACAGTTGGAGATCAGCACAAAAGGCCCGCTGCACACAACAATGACCAGATAGGTTTTGGCTAAATCCCATGTATCGGAGCTTGCCCCGATCAGAGAAAGTATGGGTTCCATAAAGATCAGAAACAGCGCCGCCATAACCACACCCACAATCACACAGCCCCACATACAGAAAGAGCATACTTTCTTTGCATAGTCCATTCTTCCCTCTCCCAACGCGCGGGAGATAACGGAAGTACCTCCGATTCCAAACGCTGTCCCCACTGCCATAAACATCAGAAATACAGGCGTTGCAAGGGAAACCGCGGCAACCTGCAATGCGTCATGGGTCTGGCCGATAAAGAAGGTATCAGCTAGATTGTAGACTAATACCATGAGCATGGCCGCCATAGCGGGCAGGGCGTTCTTAAATACCGCTTTGGGTACGGGCATTGATTCAAATACTTCCAGTGATTTCTGTTCCATAAATTTTCCTCCTTACACGCTTATCAAAAGCAAGCTATCGATTTGTCTGGGATAAATGCCCGCAGGCTTGACGGGCATTTATTTCATGTTTTCGTATATCCGTTGGAGCAGATTGTGAAACATGGTCTGTTCTTCTTCAGATAAACCGCGAAACATGGTTTGTTCCAGTTTTTCAATATTCTCCGCAGCGTCCTGGCAGCATTTTTCACCCGCCGGGGTGATCCGGACAAGCTTCATTCTCTTGTCGTATGGGTCGGTAAAACAGTCCACCAGTTTCTTTAATGCAAGCCGGTTTACGATTCCGGCGCAAGTGGATTGCGCTACCCCTAAAATGCGTTCCAGTTCTTTAAATGAATAGGTCTTTTCGTCTTTTTCGTTCAGTGACAGCAGCACCCATACCTGAACCATAGTCAAGTCGTTCTGACGCAAGGAATTATTTGCCTGTCTTTCAATTGCGTCATTAAGCTGTTTTATGAGTTGCCCGCTGGTAGGGTTATCGTTCAATTTGGCACCTCCTTTCCCTTTCAAGAGGAATTATAGCATATCAAAAGCAGGCTGTCAATATCTTGCTTTTGAATTTGTTTTGTGATAACTATGGAGCAGGATAGATAGCCACAATTTCATATTTTATCAAAGAATCTGTCTCCATGATCTTATACTAACCCACTTCGTCAGGTATTTTAAGCCTGCCTAATATCTCAGCACAAAAATAAAGGGCTGCAGAAAATAATGACTTTTTCACAGCCTCAATAATTACAAATTTTATATTCCCAATTCCGCTTTTAATGATACACAACAATATCATTCATTGGAACGCCGAATAGCACACTCATTGCCACCATATTGTCAAGAGATGGCAGGGACTCCCCATGGAGCCACTTATAAATGGCATTGGTGGTGGCAAACCCAAAATATTCCTTCAGGTAAGCCACGCTGAATCCCAGCTCCTTCCTCAATGTATTGATCCTGTCGCCGGTAGCCACCGGGTCTATCACAGGGTAACTCATGTCATGCTCTCCTTTCTGAATAAAACATCCCCTTCCTTATGGGCGGATACTCAGACGGAGGCCATTTAAGGGCTTTATATTCCGGGGCTCAGGCACCATAAGGACAACGCAAATAAACGCTTCTGATAAGCGCTTTTCTGCTTCAGCTTCCTTTGGTGTTTTCGCCTATGTGTTCCGGACATCTTTCCTTCCCCCTGTCATTTCTTTAAATTAATCATAACCACTTAAAGCAGGGATAAACCGGCTCGAACGGTTCCAGCGGGAGTCAAATTCCCGTGCGCTGCCATCTACGCTATATCCCCTCTATCCATCTAAGGACAATGAGCTAAGGCCAAACTGCCTGACCTTGGTGACTGTCCCCGAACTCCAATCCCTATAATCTGCCACATATACCGGCTTCCTTAGAAACTGCGGATAAAGGAATCGAACCTCTGCCTGCCGGGTCAGAGCCGGCCGCGCTCCCTCTACGCCAATCCGCATTCTTAAGTTTCATATCCAGGACACCTCCGTCCAGCCGCACATCGGTGCGTGCGTGTGGTGGGGCTCGAACCCACGGCTTACCGGTTAAAAGCCGGTTACTCTTCCGACTGAGTTACACACGCCCAGTGCGCATACAGGGAATCGAACCCTGAACCTGCCGGTTAAGAGCCGGCTGCTCTGCCAGTTAAGCTATATGCGCGTATCGGAACTAAACCCTTTCTGGTGTATTTTTCCGCACGAAAAAACCGCCTAGCCATCACGGATAAGCGGTCTACAGTTCCATAAAATTCAAATTCCGGTATGTCTGGCCCCGGAATCCAGATCTGCCTGCCCTGTTTTCCTGCTTATCCATGCGCCCATCACAAATGCACGCTTCCCACAAGCGCGTTTCTGCTGCTTTTTGCATTTGCTGGTCATGACCATGGCTGTCATCGTCTTTTCTTCCTTTCTTTCCTGATGTCAACATTATAGCGCATCCCTCCCGGTTTGTAAATCTACCGGCAGTAGATAATTTTTGCCCCTGATTTTTGCCGCTATAGCTCTTTTACATAGAACTCCTACTGCTCACTTAACCCCCTGCTCATTTCGATCCTGCACTTTCTGCACAGTCTCACTTCACCCTATCATCTATCCCTTATTCTTAATTCCTTTTCCTATACAATATCATAGATGAATATAGGATGTAAGGCACATTTTGTTGCAAAACTCTCCTTATTTCAAACGTTATATAGAAGTTATTCTATCATTTTTCACAATATGGGCAAATCGAACGAATCCTCTCTCTATTTGCTTGAGTTTTCTTCTGGCAGTCCTTTGCTTCCTTCTCTTATATTTCCTCCACCCCTTATAATTATAGTCCGGCAGGCATATTTTCTATTCCCTGACCGGGATCTCTCTACCAATGGCATAATGCCATTGATCTCGCCTGCAATGAACTCCAGCTCTTCTGACATTGCGAGTGAACAATAACCTTTTAAGTAACAATTCCTCACCTAATCAAACTCTCAAGTTGAATTGTCCCCCAATCTTTGCTATAATAATATCCGGGGTTTTCCAACCGCCCCTCATGTAAGGAGGAATATCATGAACTACGGAAAAATTTCAACTGAAAAGAAGATAAAAGCGGCCACATCCAATGCCGAGAAATATACCTCCCGTATATTCCTGACGATTTTTAAAACCTGCTTCGTCCTGTGCCTTTTTGTGGCTCTTGTGACCTTCAGCGCCGGCCTTGGCATGTTCATGGGAATTATCGACAGCGCCCCTGACATCGATGTGGAAAGCATCGTCCCCATGGGCTATGCCACCACCATCTACGACAGCGCCGGCAACCTGACCGACACCCTGGTCATGGCAGGAGCCAACCGGGAGGAAGCCACTTACGATGAGCTTCCCAAAGACTTAATCAACGCCTTCATCGCCATAGAGGACTCCCGTTTCTGGAGCCACAACGGCATTGACCTGCGTTCCATCTCCCGCGCCGCCTACGGCGTCCTGAAAGGAGAGAACTTAGGCGGAGGCAGCACCATCACCCAGCAGCTTATCAAGAACAATGTATTCAACGGAGGCATGGAGTCCAGTTTCGGGGCAAAGCTGGAACGAAAGCTCCAGGAACAATATCTGGCCCTTCAGCTCAGCAAATCCATGGATAAGGAGCTGATTCTGACCAACTACCTGAACACGATCAACTTAGGCAACAATGCCCTGGGCGTCAAAGTAGCCGCCCGCCGGTATTTTGACAAGGAAGTGTCTGACCTGACCTTATCCGAGGCCACGGTCCTTGCCGGCATCACCCAGAGCCCGTCCCGTTTTAATCCCATCTCCCACCCGGAGAACAATGCGGAGAAACGTGAGATCATCCTGCAGTATATGGTGGACCAAGGCTTTATCAATGAGGAGCAGCAGAAAGAAGCCCTTGCGGACGATGTCTACTCCCGGATCCAGAATGTCAATATTGTGGCCAGGGAGGCGGCGGCCACCCCCTACAGCTACTTTACCGATGAGCTGACCCAGCAGGTAAAAGATTCTTTGATGGAGAAACTGGGCTACTCGGAGACCCAGGCCCACAACCTGCTCTACGGCGGCGGCCTGCAGATCCACACCACCCTGGATCCTGACATCCAGGCCATTGTAGATGAGGAGATCAACAATCCCGCCAACTACGCGGCCACCCGCTATTCCGTAGAATATCGGCTTTCCGTGACCCACACGGACGGAGAGACCGAACATTTTTCCGAGAAAAACATTCAGTCCTGGCACAAAAATGTGCTTCACGACAGTTTTGACGGGTTATACAATTCCGAAGACGCCGCCCAGGCAGACGTAGATGCCTACAAGGCATACCAGCTTGCAGAAGGTGATACCATCATCGGGGAAAAATTCACCACGATCCTGCAGCCCCAGGTTTCCTTTGTGCTTATGGACCAAAGAACCGGACAAGTCAAGGCGATCAGCGGCGGGCGGGGCCAGAAGCTGGACAGCCTTACCCTGAACCGGGCCACAGGCTCCACACGCCAGCCCGGCTCCACCTTCAAGGTTATTACGGCCTTTGCCCCTGCCATTGACACCTGCGGCGCGACGCTGGGCACGGTCTACTATGACGAACCTTTCACCGTTGGCAGCAAGACCTTCTCCAACTGGTACAGCCAGGGTTACTTGGGCTACTCCAGCATCCGGGACGGCATTATCTATTCCATGAACATTGTAGCGGTACGGTGCCTGGTAGAGACTGTCACTCCCCAGCTTGGTGTGGAATATGCCAAAAACTTCGGCATTACCACCCTCACAGACACGGACTTAAATGCCGCCACCGCCTTAGGAGGCGTCACCAAAGGCGTCACCAACTTAGAACTGACGGCGGCATATGCCTCCATCGCCAATGGCGGCGTATATACAAAACCGATCTTTTTTACAAGAATCTTAGACCACAACGGCAAGATCCTCATCGACAACGAACCGGAAACGCACCGGGTATTGAAGGATTCCACGGCGTTTCTTTTAACAGACGCCCTCTCCGACTCCATGGAGAGCAACCGCAAGTTTTCCCGCTCCGGCGTCAGCGTCAACGCCACCAGCGTGGCCGCCAACATTCCCGGCATGTCCAATGCAGGAAAAAGCGGCACCACCTCCAACAACGTGGATATCTGGTTTGTAGGCTTCACCCCCTACTATACGGCCGGAATCTGGGCAGGCTGTGACAGCAACCAGCGGTTGGGAGGACGCAACGGCAATACCTCCTTCCACAAGGCAATCTGGAGAAAGATCATGACACGCCTTCACGAAGGAATGGCCGACCCTGGCTTTGAAGTTCCGGACAGTGTGGAGACCGCGGCGATCTGCCGTAAATCCGGCAAACTTGCCATCCCCGGAGTCTGCTCTGCAGACCCAAGGGGAAACGCCACCTATACGGAATATTTTGCCAAAGGCACCGCTCCTTCCGAAGTCTGTGACACCCATGTAAGGGCCACGGTATGCGCAGCCTCCGGCCTGCTTCCCGGGGCTTTGTGTCCGCGGTCCGGCCGTGTCTGCATTACCTTGCCTGCCAACACCCAGGGAAGCACGGACGACTCGGCCTTTGCCATGCCTTCCCGGTACTGCCCGGGACACGAGGCGGTGATCATCGAGCCGGAAGGCGAAACACCTCCTCCGGAAAGCACGGAAAGCAGCGAATCAAAGCCCATTGGCCCCGGATATGTATCCCCGGAATCCGAATATACCGGGCCCGCCATATCCAACGGACCCGGGTCAGACTAAACAGAACCGTAACTCAAAATTCAGCTTTTCATTTTCGGCTTAAAAACAACGGAACCCAGATAACCAAATATGATCGCGCCTGCGATCCCTGCTGAGGCGGCTGTAAGGCCGCCTTTAAATATCCCCAAAAAGCCTTCTTCCCCCAGGCTCTTAGCGACTCCTTTCCACAAAGTATTTCCAAATCCCAGAAGAGGCACCGACGCTCCTGCCCCGGCCCACTTTGCAAAAGGCTCGTAGAGCCCAAGCCATCCTAAAATCGCCCCTGACACCACCAGAAGCACCATGACCCGGCCTGGCATCAGTTTCGTCTTGCTGAGCAAAATCTGTACCAATGCACAGATCACCCCTCCTACTAAAAATGCCTTCAATAATTCCATCATTCTTACTTTTTCCCTCCGATCCGTTCTAAGATAACCGCATGGGCAATGCCCGGAATACTCTGTCCTTCATTATAACTGACCGTGGACAAAAGGGCGCCTGTCGGCACGAACAGTACACGCTTCCAGGCCCCTTCCGCCATCCGGGGAATGATCCCGGCACACAGAGTCACTGCCGCACATCCACATCCGCTTCCGCCGGAATGGGTATCCTGAGTCTTGTTGTCAAAAATCTCCAGGCCGCAGTCCATATGTTTTTCGGAAAGATCATGGCCTTCATTCTTCATAAAGTCCAGAAGAATCTTCCTTCCCACCTCTCCCAAGTCTCCGGTGATGATCTTATCATACCAGCCCTCATCCACGCCGAAATCCTTAAAGTTCTGCATAATGGTATCCCAGGCTGCAGGGGCCATGGCTGCCCCCATATTCATGGAATCTTTTGCCCCCAGATCTACCATCCTCCCGGTGGTAATCCCCGTAATCTTAACCTGGTCGTCCGTTCCCTTTACAGACAATACAAATGCCCCGCATCCTGTCACGGTCCATGTGGTGCATTGTGGCCTCTGGTTTCCGTATCCCAGCGGAAAACGGAATTGTTTTTCCGCGGTCGCATAATGGCTGGAAGCCATGGCCATCACCTTATCTCCATGGCCTGCGTCAATGCACATCGCCCCAAGGCTTAAGGCCTCCCCGATGGTGGAGCAGGCGCCGTAAAGCCCGAACAGGGGAATCTCCAGGTCCACGGTGCCGAAAGACGTGGCGATAAGCTGCCCTAAAAGATCCCCGGCAAACAGATAACGGATGTCTTTCCGGTGGATATCCCCTTTCTCCAGAGCCAGATCCGCAGCCTGCTTCTGCATGGCGGACTCCGCCTGCTCCCAGTTTTCCGAACCAAACATGGGGTCCTGCTCTACCACATCGATAGCCTTTCCCAAAGGCCCCTCCCCTTCCTTTTTTCCGGCCACAGAGGCCATCCCTGTAATATAGGCCGGGCGTTCAAACAATATGCTTGCTTTTCCTTTCTGCATCTTCCAAACTCCTCTTTTCATTCCGGTTTTTCCTTACTTTAACCATTTTTCATGTCTCTATACTTTTCAGAAAAGTGTATTTTCTGGATATATGACAGATTTGCAGAAATTTCCGGATTTGAAAAATATTTCCTTAGTAAGAGCCGCCTCCTGGCTTTTGATGCATCAGCTCATTCTTTTTTTATACTCATGATAGGTTATCAATTCAGATTCAAAAAGAACCCTTGTGTTGTTTAGATTATATTTATCATTTAAAATTTCAATTTGATGGGCATCGAATATTGTGTCAATCAAATTTGCCCTATTTAAATTTACTTCGCTAATATTTGCCCCGCTTAAATTTGCTTCGAATAAACCTGATTCGCTTAAATCTGATTCGCTTAAATCTGATTCGTTTAAATTTGCTTTTCTTAAATCTACTTTTCTTAAATTTGCTCCGAATAAAACTGCTCCGCTTAAATCTGATTCGCTTAAATCTGCTCCGTTTAAATATGCTTCGTTTAAATTAGCTTTTCTTAAATCTGCTCTGCTTAAATCTGCTCTGCTTAAATCTGCTCTGCTTAAATATGCTCCGCTTAAATCTGATTCTCTTAAATCTGCCCTGACTAAACTTGCTCCCATTAAATTTGCGTTCTTTAAAGACATATTTCTTAAGTTTAGATGATCATATTTATTATATTTTAAATAAAAACATATTGCCGAATCTAATTCTAAGCAGTCAATCTCCCATAAATGTAAAATCTCAAGCATATTTGCAAACACATTCATTTCGCATTCCATTACATGTTTAAAAGCAATTTTTTGATTTATGCTGGCATGGTAAGTCATTCCGTCCTGTATCATTACATTAAACGTCTCTTTCATAATGTCAAATTTTTTGCTCAAAACGCTTTTTTCTACTCTGTATTTCAAAAACTCCAAAATTTCATTCGTTATTCTTCTTTTAATAAACTCCTTACCGAAAGCGGCAGCCAAATCTTCCTTAGATTCATTAATATGATCATTCATTATTGAAAAAAAATATTCCGCAGCAAAATATTCATAAATAGATTTATGAATAAATTCTATACTGCCTGATTTTATACCTTCAAATAAATGTTTAATAGGAAAATCCAATATGCTTATTTTTTTATCTTCAAATTCCAGTTTGGGAATCTCACATTTTTCTTTTAATAAAGACAATGTGTCATACTTAAACATCTCAAAAGCAGTATCCCTCAAAAATTTTAAATATTTTTTTATATTATGGAGATCTCGTAATATTTGTATCCCTTTACTATACTCTGTCCTTCCATTATAAAATTTATCAAATATCCCTCCTTTTTCTGCAAAAATAAGATTGTATAATTCTGGTTTGGTATGATTGTTGCTTATATCAACCTTTGACATGATAGCCATATATAAAATCACGGGGATTCCTAAAACTTCTAAATTAGGTTGTATCTCTTTTTCATCGTTTAAAGCGTCTCCTGTTATTATTTTATAAAATTTACAAACTTTTTTCATATCAAATTCTTTAAGCTGAATAACATTATCAAAAAGCTCTGGCTTAATGTAAGTCAACCTTGATGTTACTATATATTTAAAACTGTCAAGATCTTTTATATCAAATCTAAACCTGCCGATTATTTTTTGATCCTCATCGTCTAATACCTTAATTTCATCGTATCCGTCTAATATTAATGTTTTATTTTCCAAATCTGCTTTTTTACATTCTAAAGTTTTTAAAACTGCTTTTAACAATCCTTCTTTTAATTCTTCTCTATCCCAATCACGAAATCTTAAAATTATAACTCTGTCATCATATTCATATTCTTTTGCAATTTTTGCCACCAAGCTTGTCTTTCCTATCCCTGGCACACCGGTAATAAGCATATTTGACGAATTATTATAATCAATATATTTTTTTATTATACTAATTAAATCTTTTGCAGCCAAATCATCCATCACAGTTCGTCTATAATCCGGCGTAATAAAAGCCTCAGATAATGTTTTTGGATTTTCTTTACTGTGAAGAAATAAGTTATTATTCCAAATTTTAATGTAGTTTTCTTTTTTATTATTCTTAAATTTCCCATCCCTTATAATTGCATTTCCATTATTAGAACTTCTAACATTCCCCCTTTCAATTAAAAAATCTAATTTCTTATGTGTTTCTGCATTGCAAAAATCCATCCTCTGAAAACCATTTTCAGCAATTCTGATTTCCTTTTTCTGCAAACAAACAATTCTTCTCCTGCATAGTTCCTCATCCTGACAGACTGCTTCATCAAATTTTTCTAAAAAATACTCGTACATATTATTTCCTGCATCACAATTAAGATAACTCAGTCCTGCTTTCACTGCCTCAATTTCATTTTTGTCATTCCTAAACTCAATAAAAATTTTTTCCATTGCTTCATATAAAATATCTGAATCTTTATATTTATTACCGGTCACTTGATTCAGGCTTTTTTCGATAGCACAATATATTTTCTCAGAAAAACTCTGGCTATGTCTGTCATAAATATCTCTTTTTATCTTTTCTTTTTCTGTATCAACACCCTCATTTATAATATTAGACATCAATTCACTGAAAACAAACTTTCCTATAGCCATTGCTCCCTTTATCTTTTCCATAGCTGCTCTCCCCATCATTCATGTATGCTGATTTTATTATACATAAATATTTCTTACAAATAAAGTTATAATGCACAAAACAGAACCTCAAATCACAAAAAGCATACCGGACATCTATCGATCCGGTATGCTTTGTAAATGAATCTTTTTATTTTCAACTCTTAAACCAGGGAATCCTAAACTCGCTCCCCGTCAAAAATGCCTCACAACCTCAAACCTCTCCAGCTCCACCTCTTCCTTCTCCCCAATCCCGGCCTTCTGCCTGGCTATGGCGATCTGTTCCTGTACCGTGTCCACCCCGGCTAAGTTAGGCAGCAAAAGCCCCCTGCTGTTCTCGTTGGACACGATGACCCCGTACCGTTTTACATCCAGCTTATCCGGCGAATCAATCTTCTCCACATCCCCAAGCACGTCCACCGTTATGGTCAGCCGGTCCACCTCGTCCGGCCCGATGGGATCAAACCTGGGATCCCGGGATGACGCGCTGACTGCATTATAGATGATCTCCCTGGCCAGCGAGCTTTCTGCAGGGTAAATGGTCCCAATACATCCTCTTAGGCTTCCGTTCTCCTTGATGGACACGAAAACCCCCGCCCTTGTCCCGTACATCTCCTCCGGAAGGCCTTCCGGCGCCTCCGGCACTTCTCCCGTGCGGACATAATGCTCAATGGTCCAACGGGCAAGCCCCACATAAGCATCCTGCTTTTCTATCTGCTTTTTGACCCGCCCTCTCTCTTTCTCCTCATGCCTTTCCTTAAAATTCCTCTCCGATCCGTCTCCCCGGACCAGGTATTCGCATATCCCATATCCCACGCCAAAGATTCCCTCATAGGAAAGGCGCCTGGCAGCCACCCCCAGCCGGTCCAGGGTTCCTGCCATCATGACAATAGCCCTGTGGCCGCACTCTCCCGCCTTATTGCACAGTTCCTCCGGAAACTCCAAAAGCTCCCCGAAAGCCCCCTTCTCCAACGCAGCCATAACCCTGCTGTCATACTCCGGCCCTTCCTTCTGAAATCCATAAGGCCCGTCTTCCTTCAGCTTATGGGACAAATCCCCGCTGGCAATCACCACTGCTTTTCTGCCCAGGCGCCGCGCCACCTCCTGGATGCACTGTCCCAGTTCATAATGCTTCATAAGAGACAGCCCGGAAAGCCCGACTCTCACCAGACGGTAATTCTTCCAAAACTGGTTTACAAAATACAAAGGAACCATGGTGCCGTGATCCAGCCTCTTATCCACCTCTCCCTGTGTCCCTGCCGGAAGCTTCCGCTCTGCTGCCAGGCTTTCCGTCTCTCTTACAAACTCCTCGTCATAAGAGACTTCGAACCTGACCTGGCCGGCCTGGAATCTGCCAAAATTCCCCCTTGCCTCTTCTCCCGGCGATATGTGAAAATAATTGGCATACATAACCTGATGAGAAGAAATCAAGATAACCGTCTCCGGCTGAATCTCACCAATCCTGCGGGCAACTTCCCGGTATGCGTCCGTTGTTTTTTTGATTGCCCGCTCCTGTCCCTTTCCGATCTCCGGCACGATCACCGGCGGATGAGGAACTACGAATGCTGCCTGAATCCCCATGACAAAATCTCCTTTATCATTTTTTCCCGATGGTTCTGACACCCTTTTAACGGATACCATTATACCACTTTACAGCTCCGTTTACTACACAAAAATGCTCTTGCCCCGCTTCCTTTCACAGCTTCCAGACCTCCATATCACACTGCTTTTCTCCGTCAGGAAGGACATTGTTCTTCTCACACAGACGGATATAATGAAGAGCCGCGCCGTCCTGCGGGTTCTCAGAATACACCTGGATAAACGCCATCCTCGCTGCCGTAAAATCCCCGTTCTGGAAGGCTTCCCGCCCTGCTGCAAAGGTTCCTTCCGTCAGGAGTTTTTTCCTCTGCTGCCAGCCGTCCTCCCCGTCCAGCACCTCGTAAACCGGTTCTGTGTGCATGCCGTGATTCATCCGGATCCTTCCGAGAAGGCGGTAATGGTACTCTGCAAAAAATCCTGGTATCCTGCCCGCAGCCTTTCCTGTCATCAAAAGCGGTATTCCCCTCTCTTCTCCCCAATTTTTCAAAAACCAGGAGATATCCCCGTCCATATGGCAGGCCGTAACCCTGCTCCGGGAAGAATTCCCGGTGATCCCCAGGCTTAGCTTTTCCGTCCCGATTCCAATACAGAGCTTATACCCCTGTTCTTCGGCAAACTTAATGATCTTCATGGCAGAATTAAGGGCAGCCTGAGGCTCCTCCAAAAACATACATCGAAGCCCGTATTCTTCAAACCCGATCACGTCTCCTCTCCCCTGGTGAATCAGACGGATGATCCTGCCCGTGTCCGGGTTTGCCCCGGGACGCCCGGAAAATTTTTCCTGCAAAAACCCCAGGGCCATTACTGGATATTCCTTTCCGGATTCAAAATCACCCACATAACCATGGGATTCGTCTCTGTTCTCCTCCCCCGGCAAAAACCAAAAAGGAAAAAAGGCGGCGTATTTCTTTTGGTATTGGCGGATTCCCTGGATCTGTACCCCGATCTGTTCCGACATGTGATTAAAATACCGGGCGGTAACAGCCGCCTCGCTTCTCCCCCATACCTTCACCTGCACCCCCGGCTTTCCCTCCGCCACCTGCAGGGCCGCCTGCTTTAAGGCTTTCAGCGGCCTCATTCCAAGCCAGATCAAAAACAGCACGGATACCATAAAAACGCCAGAGACTCCATACAAAATTCTTCGGATTTCCATGCTCTGCCTGGCAATCATCTGGTTCATCTGAGACAGGGACAGTTCCACCCCCAGCACCAGGGGATATCTGCATTCTGAGAGAGAAAAAGGAAGAAACAGAAGGCAGGCCTGCTGATCCACCATTTCATTTTTCAGAAAAACGGCTGCTCCCTCATCTGCCGCCTTCCGGACGGAATCAAAAACCTCATAGCTGCACAGGCCATAATTATACGGCAAAGGAATACCCGGCATATATTGAAAAGATTCCATGGCATATATCCCGTCCTCCTTTTTCACAAGCAGTTCAAAGCGAAGATCCGAAAAAACAGAATCCTCTATCCGGCCGTATTTTGCATAATCATACCGGAGAGGAATACGGTTTTTATCGGTAATCTTATGAAAATTGCTCATGATCCTGACATTTTCCGGCAAATAAGTATCCATGTATTCGGTGCCTGCCCGGATACATGCCTCCCTGCTGCTTTCTTCGATATTTTCCCTCACGGCTGAAAACACCCGGCCCTCAATCCATTCTGTCCCTGCCGCCATCACCACCGCCGCTAAGACCGCTGTCTCCACAACCAGGGGAACGGCGATTTCTTTTCTCTTTAAGTACCGCCAGATTCCCCATAAAAGCAGTTCTGTTCCCACAAATCCCAGAAACAGAAAAACCTGCGCCATAAGCTTCTTCTCGGCCGGCCAGCAAACCTGCTCTGCCACATATTCCACGGCGCCGCAGACCGCCGCCACGCTGCGCCCGTCTTCCAGAGAAAGGATTCCGTACCGTATGCCGTCTCTGTCCTGCATCCCGGCCTGGAACCGTTCAGCCTGAAAACTCTTCACCGGCCAGTACGGATTTTCCCAGGAAACCGCCCTGTAAGGCCGTTTGCTCAGGTCAATCCGGTATCTCTGATGAGAAAGGCTGTTTTCAAAAAAGACCTCGTCCTGGCAGAACCGAATGTTTTGGTTCCAGCCGTCCTCCCTGCTGCCCTGATTCTGAAATATCCTTTCCGTGTTTCCTTCTTCGTCCACCCGGCAGATCCGGCCGTCCTCCAGAGCCACAAACACCTCTGACGTTTCCGTCACAAAATACAGCACATTGCCGTCAGATATCTTCGGATATCGCCCCAGCAGACAAAATTTATCTCCCTCCAATGCCCACAATTCCATTTCCCCGTGGGAATTCCTGCATACGATCTGGATCCCGTCCTGATACGGCAGTATGGCGCGGACATCCCTATCCGCAAACTGTTCCAGATGAGCCGCCGGCTCCAGCCGTCTCCTCTCAAAATCACATACCATAATATCCCTGTGGATGTCTTTCCCGTCGGAATAGGAGGCAAGCACATAAAGCGTTCCTGATCCGGCCGCAGCCATGCAGGTCAGTTCCGTCCCTCTTCCCCCATCGCTCATGGGGACCCGCACACCTTCCCCTTCCCCGCTCTCAAGGCCGATACGGAAAACAAAATAATCCTGCTCCTGCATATCGATCCCATATAAGATGCCGTCCCGGTAATCTGCCTGCCTTACATGTTCCAGGTCTTCCACCGAAAACCGCCGCACCCACAGCCAGGAAAAAAGGAAGCCGGCTATAAGCATAACCGCAAAAACCCCCGCCGGCGCAGCCCTTCTCCCCATTGTCCGCTTCCTCCTTATTTTGCCTGTATATTGATACAATTCGGGTTGGTAATCTGTATCATGCCTCCATATGCACAGATAAGCTTGCAGCTATTGGTCAGGGCCGGCTTCCCTCCGATGAGAACTGTCGGCGAACCCGGAGTCCATGGACCGGGTATCATAGGAATACAGGGCATCGGGGTCAAAACCCCGAAAGCCGCCGCCGTGGCCGATGCCACCACAGGATTTGCCAGAGACTGGCACATCCCGAATGGCATAATATTCACCATTGGCACCTGGTCCATAATACAGCCAAGGGGCATGGATGACACCACCCTCCCCGCAGGAAGTACCTGAAAAACCGAAGGCGCCAGCCCGAAAGAACAAGTCAGCACCGCGCCGCCGCAAACCCCAAATCCCATATGCCCGCTCCTCCTGTCTGGTCTCCCCGTTTTCCACCCCGGCTCACCCTTCTTCCGTCTCACCCCGGCCCATCCATCTTCCGTCTCACGCCCCGCCTGGCAGGCTCTCCTGCGTTTCCAGTCTTCCTCCCCCTTCATATGCAAAACACCGTACTCCGTGGCCGTCTCCCTTTTTATATAACTCCGGCTTCTCCACAAAGCATCTCTTTTCTGCCTGCCCGCACCGGGTACAAAAGCTGCACCCTTCCGGCAGATGGAGCAGGTTCGGCACCACTCCTTCTATGGTATAGAGCCTCTCCGCCTTCTCGTCCAGTTTTGGGATTGATTTTAAGAGCCCCTGGGTATAAGGATGGCTGGTCTGCTCAAACAACTCAAAAGTCTCTGCCTGCTCCATCACTTTCCCCGCGTACATCACATACACATAATCGCAGATCTCCGCCACCACTCCCATATTGTGGGTAATGAGGATGATCGATGTGTTCTGCTCCTCGCACAGCTTTTTCATCAGCCGCAAAATCTGCGCCTCAATCGTCACATCCAGGGCTGTGGTGGGCTCGTCGGCGATCATCACCTTAGGCCGGCACACCATGGCCATACCGATCATCACCCGCTGGCGCAGCCCTCCGGAAAGCTGGTGGGGATAGCAAAAATACCGCTTCTCCGGTTCCGGGATCCCCACGTCACGGAATATCTCCAGCACCCGTTTCTTGGCTTCTTCCTTCGATACCTTCTGGTGCAGCAGAATCGCCTCCCGCACCTGCTTCCCCACCGGGTACACCGGATTTAAGGAAGTCATCGGCTCCTGGAAAATCATGGAAATCTCATTTCCCCGCACCTTGGAAAGCTCTTTTGGTTTCAGGTGGGTGATATCACGCCCGTCTAAAGTGATTGTACCGCCCACCACTCTGCCGGGATACCGCAAAAGCCCCATGACGGACATGGCAGTCATGCTCTTTCCACACCCGGACTCCCCCACGATCCCGATAATCTTTCCCGCCGGGACCTGGATGCTCACCCCGTCCACCGCCGGGACCTGGCCCTTTGCCGTAAAGAAATAAGACTGCAGGTTCCTTATATCCAATACAACCGGTTCACTCATCCCTTCCCCTCCTACTGTTCTTTCAGGTACGGATCCAGCACGTCCCGCAGGCCGTCTCCCAAAAAATTAAATGCCAGTACCACAATCATGATCGCCGCTCCGGGCGCAATGGACAGCCATGGCTCTGAAAACAGGTACTTTTTCCCCCGCACCGCCATCAGCCCCCAGCTTGCCGAAGGCGGCTGGGCCCCGATCCCCAAAAAGCTGAGGGATGCCTCCGACAAAATTGCGGAAGGGATATTCAAGGTAAACAGCACGATCAATGACGGAATACAGTTAGGCAGGATATGACGGAACATGATCGTCCATTTCTTCACGCCGATAGACTTAGCCGCCTCTACAAACTCCTTTTCCTTCAATGATAAGGTCTGTGACCGGACGATCCGCGCCGTGCCGGCCCAGTTCACCAGGCTCAGGGCAATAAAAATGTTAATCAGCCCGCCGCCCATTGTGTACATGACCACCATAGCCAGCAAGAGCGACGGAAACGCCAGCATCACGTCAGCCAGGCGCATGATAATAAAATCCGTCTTTCCCCCGTAAAATCCGGCGCAAAGTCCCAGTACCGTCCCGATTGCCATGGAAATCAGGGTCGGCACCAGCCCAATGGTCAGAGAGATCCTGGCCCCGAAGATAATACGGCTGAGCACGTCTCTCCCCAGCTCGTCCGTTCCCAGCAGATGGGCCGCGCTCGGATCCTGCAGCCGGTTGACCAGGCTCTGCTCCAGATGGTCATAAGGAGCCACTACCGGGGCAAACACCGCCGCCAGAATGACCAGGATCAGCACGATTGCAGAAAATGCCGCCAGCTTGTTCTGCCTGGCCAGGGTCTTCAGCTTATCCTTCCACGAATCCGGCTCCCCGATGTCAGCCATAATCTCCCCGGGCCTCTCCTTTTCCCCAGGCGTCCCGGCCCCCTTCAAAATCTCCCCGCGCGCCGCAGACCGGCTCTTATCTTCCATCATCCTACGCCCCTTCCCGGATCCTGGGATCCAGCACATTATAGAGCAGATCCGCAATCAGATTTCCCAAAATGATCAATATGGTAGTGAACACTACCGTCCCCTGCAAAAGAGGCATGTCCCGGGTCTCAATGCTGTTCACCGCCAGCCTCCCGATACCCGGCACGCCAAAAACGCTTTCTGTCAGCACCGCTCCGGAAAGCATACTGGAAAACTGCAGCGCCATCATGGTAACTACCGGAAGCATGGCATTTTTCAGCGCGTGTCCCACGATAACCCCGTTTTCCCGAAGCCCCTTTGCCCGGGCCGTCCGGATAAAATCATTCTGCATGGTCTCTACCAGGTTGGACCGGGTCATCCGGGCAATGCTGCCCGCCGAGTTCCACCCCAGCGCTATGGCGGGCAGCACCATAGCCTGCCAGGAGTCGTATCCGGACACCGGAAACCATTTCAGCTTAAATGCAAATACATACTGGAGAACCAGCGCCGTCATGAACACCGGCATGGACACTCCCATCAGGGCACAGCCCATAAACAGCCGGTCAAGCAGCTTATTCTGCCGGATAGCCGCCACGATTCCTGCCACGATCCCGATCAGCCACGCTACCGCCGCCGCCATAAGAGACAGCTTCACCGTATTGGGAAAAGCGTCCAAAATGATCTGGGTTACATTCCGGTTCAGGCGGTAGGAAGTCCCAAAATCTCCCCGGAGCCCGTTGGCCACATATTTAAAAAACTGGACAGCCATCGGCTGGTCCAACCCCATCTCCCCGCTGATCTTATCGATCACCGCCCGATTCACATGCTCTCCCATCATAGTAGTGACCGGATTCCCCGGAACGATCCGCAGCATGATAAATATGGCAAGCACCACGCCGACCAGCACCGGGATCGAAATCGCAATACGCTTCAGCACTCTGTTCAACACGAAAATGACCTCCCCTCTGCATTCTCCCATCCATAACAAAATATGCCGCAAAACAGATCACTCCATTCTGCGGCATCCTCTGAACGCTACACAAAAAAGTACTATTCGCTCAATGAAACTCCATAGTACATCCGGTCGCTGACTCCGCTCCAAACCGGCTTAAAATTCTGTACCCGTCTGCTCACTGCCCACAGATGCATCCGGGAATACATGGGAACCCACGCTGCATCCTCATGGATCAGCTTCTCTTCCAGTTCTTGATATTCAGCCAGTCTCTCGTCCTCATTGACAATCCCTCTTGCACCGCTGACACGGCTCATGACAGCCGAATCCGGATAATTGATCGAACGGATCCTGGTCTTTTCCTCGTTTCCGAAAAAGGTATAGATAAAATTCTCCGGATCGTTAAAATCTGCCGTCCAGGTCGACATAAAGGATCCCAGCTCCCCGGCCTTTCTGGTCTCCAGCCAGGTGGACTCGTCATAATTTTTGATCTGCGCGTCTATTCCCACCGCGGCAAGCTGCTCCTTGATGATCTCCAATGCCATCGTCACCGTGTCCGAGGCCGAGGCGTCCGCCGCCAGCTCCATCTGGAACCCGGAACCGTAGCCGGCCTCCGAAAGCAAAGCCTTAGCCCCTTCCGGGTCATAGCTGATCTTTGTCTGGCCTTCATGGAACCCGATCAGCCCGTATGGGTAGATCCCGTGCTCCACCTGCCCGCGCCCGCCATACAGCGCGTCCAGGATCGCCTGACGGTCAATGGCCATCTGCACCGCCTTACGCACCTTCACATCCTGGAAAGGCTCGATATTAAAATTCATGGTAAGGTATGTGATCCCCACCCTGGGTCCCTGTACGATCTGGTCCGGATAAGTCTCTAAAAACCGGTCCGCCGCATCGGTCACAAAGTCCAAGTCAAGCAGGTCAAGCTCCCCGCTTTCAAACATCATGGTCTGAGTCTCCGTATCCGGGATGATCTTAATCACCACGCCCGGAAGTTCCGGTGCGCCGCGCCAGTAATCCTCATTTCTCTCCAGCACAAGCTGGTCATTGAACGTCCACCCTGTAAACCGGAACGGCCCTGTCCCTACGGTGACAGCCGGGTCCATGCCAAACTGGTCGCCTGCCGCCTCTGTGGCCTCACTGTCATAGATGGAAAGCCCCGGCGCCGTCAGGCAGGAGAGGAACGCCGCAAAAGGCTCCTTCAGGGTGATCTTCACCGTATAGTCGTCCACCACTTCCACGCCTTCTAAGGTATCGGCGCTGCCGTCAATCACTTCCGCAGCCCCCTTCACCTGGTCTAAAAGCTCCGTATTGACGCCGCCTTCCACGGTCAGCAGCCGGTTAAAGGTATAGGCCACATCCTCTGCCGTAAAGTCATTCCCGTTCTGGAACTTCACGTCCCGCCGCAGGTGGAAGGTGTACTCCAGCCCGTCCCCGGAGATATCCCAGTCCTCCGCCAGGCTGGGCACGATCTTGGAAACGCCTTTGTCATCTACCTCGATCTCCGCCAGCCGGTCATAAATATTGTTCGGTATCGTATAATCCTTGGAAGTCTTCTGCACGTCCGCCGTCTGGATATCCGCGTTCAGCACATCCATCATAAATCCTGCCGTATCCGTCCCGGAACCGGAATCCGCGCTTTTGCTGCTCTCCGTGTTCCCGCTGCCCGATTCCGCAGCAGGGCTCTCACCGCCTGCCCCGCTTCCCGAAGTGCCGCCTCCGCAGCCTGTCATCACCAGCCCCAGGGCCATAACACCGGCAAGGGCCAAACTCAGTTTTCTTTTCATAATCCTCTCCTCCTCAAAAAAACGGTGCAATTCCACCTGGGGGTTGCACCATCGCGCATTTCTCATTCTATCTATATCGCTGGAACTTTGCTTTAATGTTCAAATAATACCACATGGGCGTTTTTTTTTCAACTGTTTTTTCGTGCCACTTCTTACTGCCGCCTTTTACCGCTTCTTACCAAAGAAACTACAGGGAAATAACCTATGCCGGCTGCCACAGGTTATTTCCCTATAGTTCCTAAAATTTTCCTCCTCCGCCTCCATGGGTTGTGCCGGAAGAAGATGTATGGGTCCTGGAACCCCCCGGATTGTCCGATTCCTTTTTTTCCTCCTTCTTTCTGCGGTCAACATTCCGGTAAAGAAACAGATCATTTTTCTTTGTGAGCTGAAGGCTTCCTTGTATCATATAGCTGTCCGCTTTTGATTGGCTGTGTACGGTTTTCAGCTGCCCTTTCATGACTCCTGTCACAATCAGCGACACTATGAATGCGATCACAAAGGCCGCCGCAAGGCTTCCCACAACTCCAAAAGATTCCTTGGGAAGATGATCCTCGTCATATGGCTCCCCGGTCCTTGCCTGTGTTATGAAATCATCGCACAGATCCGCAAAATTTGTGAACGCTGCGGCATAATCGTCCATGCTCAAATCTTCCAAAATCTTTTCCGCGATATATTCCCGCCCCGCGTCCGTGAACGCCGTGATGCCGAAACCGGTTGTCGATATGTACCAGTCTCTTTCGTCCATGCTGACCAGGAGAAGGATCCCGTCCCTCCCGTCTCCGAAGCCATAGCCGTTATAATCATAAAAGTCATCCGCGTATGCCCCGGCCGGTTCCCCGTCCGTTGTTTGGGCCGTAACCACCACGACATCCACCTGCTGCCGTTCACTGATCTCATCCAGCTTCTCTGACAACTCGGCCCATTCGCTGTCCGAAAGTATTCCCGCCATGTCCGCAAGCCTGGGCAGGCCGTCCGCCGCAAAAACGGAAAACGCCCGGATTACAGACAGGATCACAATAATGATAAACGGCGCTAAAAATCTGCCGGCCGGTCTCTTGTTCCATAATCTCATTATTTTTCCCCCTACAGCAGCCAGGCGAGGTAAAAAATGGCAAACAATACCATGCTTATGCTCCCTGTCAGCCGGAACAGATATTTATTATATTCCGCCTTATCGAACGGCAGGTCCCCCACCATCTTGCCCGTCTGGCCGTTCATGGCAAAAAGATAATTCTGGCCATTCCATGTCGTGTTCAAAAGCCATACCGGAAGAAAGGCATACGTCACTTTACCGTTCTGGAGCCGAATACTGCCTGCCTCCTTTGTAACCGCCGCATAACCTTGGACCGTCTCACTGATGGCATCTTCCGCGCTTTTTTTGATGCGCTCATTGGCGCGCCCCACGCTCTGATCCGGGCCTACATCATATCTGTCTGCCAGATAGCCTGCCAGATATGCCGTTTGAAAATCCACCATCTCCGAGAAATCAAAAGGTTCGATGGATTCCATCAGGTCATCCGGCATCTTGGAAGAACCGTCCACGGGAACCCTTTCAAATCCAAGCTTTCCGCCACGGCTTACCGCATAAAACTTTGTCTCCGTGTAATCGTATTCGCTGTCGCTCCATGTGCGGATTTTCGTTGCTTTATACCGCATATTGACATCCGCTCCGGTGTCAAACAGCCAGAACGGGACATAGACCCCTTTCACTTCATCAATGTGGTTCTCGTCTTTAAATATTTTGGGAAGCAGACGCTTTCCTTCATAATGCTTCCTGAGAGCCGCCTTTGCGGCCTCTTTATCCACTTTAAAAGGAATCACAAAATCCGGTTTCAGCGCGCCCGAAAACTGCCCCATCATGACTACCGGGTTCCCGCAGAACGGGCAGGAAACGGAGGCCGTATTCTCATCACAGGCGATCTCGCCGCCGCAGGACTTACAGACATAAGCATTCATCCTGCCAATCTCATCTGCCTGCCACTCATTTCCCGAAGCCATCTGCCAGCTCATATCATCTTCCTGGTCGCTTTTCAGCTCACTGTCATAGCTTGCCAAAGTCTCCATCTCAAATTCCGTATCGCAAAACGGGCATTTCATTTTTTGTATCATACTGTCAAAGGCAATGGCGCCGCCGCAGCACGGGCATTTGTATTCTTGTATTGCCGTCATCCTTCTCCCCACACCATACCGTTTTTATCAGTAAAAGTCCCCGTGCATACCTTGATCAGGTCAATCAGCCAGCCGATTCCAAAGCAGCCGCCTGTGAGCAGCCAGATAATACCGCTGACAGGCCTTCCTGTCATAAACCGATGGACGCCGAGTCCCCCAAGAAATAATGTGATCAAAATTGCCTTTGTCTTTGTCATTTTCACTTGCCTCCTTATTCTTTTAAAAATTCCTTTTTACCTTTCAGCCCCGCCTGTTACTGAAGGTCGTTTTCATCAAACGGATCGCCGCACTCCGGGCAGAATCTCGGCGGGTGTGCCGGATCTTCCGGTTCCCATCCACACTTATCACAACGGTAAAGGGGTACGCCCACCGGCTTCTTTGCCCCGCATTCAGGACAGAACTTCCCCTTGTTGACCGCCCCGCAGGAACATACCCAGCCACCTGCCTGTGTCTGCTGCCGCTGCTGCCGGGTTTCTTGCTGCTGTGCCGTCTGCTGCCGGGTTTCTTGCTGCTGCGCCGCCTGCTGCCGCCCCATTGCAAACAAGTTCTGGGCGTTCATGCCGCCTCCGGCATTCATGGCCATCCCCATCCCCATAAAACCGGCCATCGCCCCGGCGGAATTGGATGCTGCCGCCTTCATGGCATCCGCCTGGGCTCCTGCCAGCGCCGCCCCTGCCATATTGGGATTCTGCAGGGCTGCCGCGCGCTGTAGCTGCTTGATCATGTCCGCGTCCTCCTGGGGCAGGGTGACGGAACCAAGCGCGATACTCACTACTTTTAACCCTCGCAGTTCGCCCCACTTTGCCGAAAGGGCCGTATTCATCGCGGCCTCTAAGTCCGCATTATGAGATACAATCTGATTCGGACGCAGTTCCAGGTCCGAAAGTCTGCCGAATGCCGGCTGAAGCGCGCTGATAAACTCTGTTTTTAACTGGCTGTCCAATTCGCCGCGCTCATAATCCCGCTCCACATTGCCGCAGACATTGGTGTAAAACAACAACGGATCCGCTATTTTATAAGAGTAAACACCAGAGCATCGGATCGAGACATCCACATCCAGGCCAATCTTGGAATCCACCACACGGAAAGGAATGGGATTAGGGGTTCCGAACTTATTGTCCACCAGTTCCTTGATATTAAAATAATACACCCTCTGGTCCTTACCCGTGTCGCCTCCGAAAGTAAAACGTTTGCCGATCGTCTTGAAAGTCTCCTTGATACCTGCCCCAAGGCTTCCTGTAAAAATACTTGGCTCCGTAGAGGTGTCATATTTGAATTCTCCCGGTTCCGCACAAACCTCCACAATTTTCCCCTGCTCCACAATGATCATGCACTGGCCGTCCGCCACGGCAATCACGCTGCCGTTTGAAATAATGTTATCATTTCCCTTTGTGTTGGAAGAACGCCGGCTTGTACGTTTCTTGCCTTTTGTAACCATGACGTCTTTATTCATGGACTCGCAGTAAAAAAATTCTTTCCACTGATCTGCAAGTGTCCCTCCTATCGCGCCCATTCCGGCTTTTATCAATCCCATAATAAGATCCCCTTTCTGCACTTCCGGCAGCACGCCGCCGGCACATGGACATAGTGTAGCCTATTCGTTTATAAAAATGGATATTGTGTCATGAAACGACATAAAATTGCGTCAGATCGACTTTTATTGCAGAAACCTGTTTCATTTATATGGAAACGCGCAGGATAAACTGCCCTTCTCCCGCCGAAAAACTATAGATGCCGCCATACTGCTCCACGATCGCACAGATGCTCCGAATGCCAATCCCATGTCCGGCTCTGTTTGCGACAGGAATCTTATTGTCAAAAACGATATCCTTATCGCAGGAATTGGTGATCTGCAAAAAAAGCTTTCCGTTTTTTTCATATATCGATACTTCAATCACTCCCGCCCGCCCCTTTTTTCTTTGTTCCTGACAGGCATGCAGCGCATTTTCCAACCCGTTGGACAGAAGCACGCACAAATCCGTTTCCGACACACGAATAAGCTGAGGAACCCTTGCCTTAACCTGCATCAGGATACCACTGCCGCCCGCCCGCCTTGAAAAGGCAGAAAAAATCAGGTTTGCCGCCTCGTTTTCACAAAATAGCATCACCTTATTCGATTCAATCTTAGAATAAATTTCCTGAATATAATCCTGCGCCTTCCGGATCTGCCCGTTTTCCATGCAGGAAGAAAGATACTGCATATGATGGCGCATGTCATGGCGGTAAGTGGTGGTTTTTTCCTGGGAATCCCGCAGTGCGGCAATCTCACGGACAGCCTGCCCGACCTGCAGGTTCAGGATTTCCCGGGTCTGCTCCAACTGGCTGCGAACCCTTCCCTCCTTTGAAATGCGGACCAAAAAGAACAAATATGCCGCGCTGCACACAAATGGCATAAATTCCACGGCGACCAGATTCCCCTTTAAAAGCAGGTCCGTATAGATACGGGTCAGATAATCGAAACCATAATAGAAAGCCGGTACCAGGCCGAACTGAAGCTGCAGCGAGATCGGATAATGTGAGATGAAACGCACATTCGGGGCGATAAACCGTATTAAAATCAATAAAATCGGAAGAGTCACAGCCAGCTCGGCAATGTTGTTCATTACAAGACCGCCTGAAAATGCAGCCGTAATCAACAATCCCAGCCATCTTCGAAGCTGGCAGCAAAGATAAGCAGTCAAAACGGAAATAACCGGCCAGAGACATTTACGGTTCAGTACACAGAGCAGCGCGGCCAGGGGAACATGGGTAATGAGCGGGTAAAGCTTCCCCATCATACCGAAATCAATCCCGCCAAAATAAATAATACCCTGAAACAGCAAAATTGCGGCCGCTCCGCCCCACATGGCGAAAACCTTCTCCCTTGTCCAGAAAATATCACAGAATGCCGCAGATAAGACCATGCCGAAAATACCTACCAAAACGAGGTTAATGAACTGGATATGAGTCATCATATAAATACCTGATTCCTGTCGAAAGCATATTCAAAATACATATTTTTGATCTCGGAACACTTTCCATGAGGAATGGGGATCTCTGCCAGGCTCTCCATAGTGACCGCCTTGTAGGAAATGTTCCGTATGTACTCCATATTGACCAAAAATGCTCGATGGGGACGCATAAAATTTTCATACCTGGACAATTGCCCATATAACTTATCCATACTCCCGGCCGCTTCCAGGACTTCGCCGTTTTCCATATGGAACAGCAGGGTGCGCCCAAGCACTTCGCAGTATTCCAGCCTGTCTAAGTCAATCCGGGTGATCCCGTTTTTGCAGCGCAGAATCAGGCTGTGCTGCCGTTCTCTTTGGCATTGGGATATGGCGGAATTCATCAGGCTGAAAAAATTCTCCTCCCAGATCGGCTTCATCTGGTAAAAATACGCGCCGACCGCATAAGACTGCACCGCAAACTCGGATGACGATGTCAAAAAAATAATTTTGACCACGCTGTCACACTGCCGGATCTCTTTTGCAATACGGATTCCATTTTCATTTTGCAGGATAATATCCAGAAACAGGATATCATAATGCACGCCTTTCTCAATTTCAGCCATCAATTCCAGGGAACTAAAAAAAGCATCGCACCTGATCTCCCGATTTTGTTTTGCGCGATACCGGCCGAGCAGGCCTTTCAGTTCCTCCAATACGGAACTTTCATCATCACAAAATGCAACCTTTATCATAGAACATCTTTATCCTTTCAAATAATGTCAGAACTTGACATAACGTCCTTTCCCTACTAAGATATAATAAAGAGTTACCATATAAAATATAACAGACAATCCAACTCAAAAATCGCCGACGATGCGAAATGTAACCGAAACTGCGTGAACGGTAAACGGGATTTGTCTGCTAAAAAAGTATGAAAAATGAGAGCGTACCTATGAAAACAGACCAAAGACTTACAGCGATGCTTGCGGCGGCATTTATTCTTTTTGGCAGCCTTCCTGCTTTTGCGGTAAAAGCAGATCCGATAGCGCCATCCGAAACGAGATCTGAAATAACAGAAGAATCTCCGGAAGATACCTTTTTTCCTGAAACTTCCATGGAATCGAAGGAAAAAACCGAAATCCAGGAAAAAGAGACCGTGGAAGAACACACACTATCAGAGTTGGCAGCAATACCGGAGGAAAACGAATCGGAGGAAGATGAATTCGAAAAAGATGAATCTGAAATAGATAAATCTGAAACAGATGAATCCAAAATAGACGAATCCGAAATAGATGAATCCAAAAAAGATGAATCCGAAATAAACGAATCCAAAAAAGATGAATCCGAAACAGACGAATCCGAAACAGACGAATCCGAAACAGATGAATCCGAAACAGATGAATCCGAAACAGATGAATCCGAAACAGATGAATCCGAAACAGATGAATCCGAAACAGATGAATCCGAAACAGATGAATCCGAAACAGATAAATCCGAAACAGATAAATCCGAAACAGATAAATCCGAAACAGATAAACCGGAGGAAGATAATACAACGGAAGATACCTCCATCCCTGAAGCTTCCACAAAACCGGAGGAAGAAGCCGAAATCCCGGTCGAAGATATCGCAAAAGAACAGCCGCAGCCAGAAACAGCCGCCATACCCGAAAAAGAAACCGAACCCGATTTTCCGGTTCCTGACGAAGCACCTGCGTTTCACGCCCACATAGAACACCCTTATATGGGTTATACCGTGGTAGGCACTTTTACCGACTTTACGCCTGACATCGTCCGGATCGATACATTGTACTCATTGGATGGAGAAAACTGGCAGCCTGTCATTGGCGGAGATTGGAATCTGTCCGCTCTGGGTACAGATAACAAAGACTGGTTATACAATCTTCAGAACCAATATTGCGTCTATAATGCCTATGAACCAATGAAAAGTTTTACAACAGGGGAAATCGATTATTTTTACCTGAAACTTTGCATCACCAAAAAAAACGGGGTTTCCTATGAAACGCAGCCTGCCTCTATCGTCCGCGGCGGCCTGCAGCCGGTTCCGGAGGGAACAAAAAGTTACGCATATTTTTCCTCCTCCATTCTTGTCCGTGAATCGGTTCCTTCATTGCCATACCGCTTTCGAATGTACGGAAAATACCAGCTCACCGTACCCCCTGATGCCAAAGCCGAAGATATATCCGCGCTTTTGCCGGATACGCTTCCTGTTGAAATCGAACTCACGCACGGGCAGAATTTCAGGGAGCAGGGTGTCATCAACTGCCCTGTAACGTGGAAACCGCTATCCCTCCCCCGGCTCTCGGCCGGTGAAAGCATAACGATTCCCGATGCCGCCGAAGAGATCCTGGTTCCGGCCGGCACTCTGGTTTCCACGCCGCTCGGCGTCTTTGAGTTAAAGGAACCGCTGAGTTTGGATTCTCCTCCCTTCACAGATGAAGTCAGGCTGATCCTAAATGTCAGCCAAAACGACAGGAATCTTACAGGGGTGTTGAAAAAGGATATCGATGGATTGAAAATAGCGCTTAACCAAAAACCCACCGGCGCAACCTCCATTGACGCCTATGTATTGACAGAAGGGGAATCAAAATGGTCCGCGCTTCCCGGTCTCTCACTGTTAAAAGATATGAACGCCCAGCTCTCTACCGAAAGCAGCGGTTTTTCGCTCGTGCTGCGCAATAACCAGGAGCCATATCAGTCTTATCTGGCAGCCGTAGAAGCAGAGACGGAGCCCACACCTTTCTTCATCGGCCTGAAGTTCAAAGGCGGTGTCTATGACGACAGGCAGCTTATCCTTCCATGGCCGGATATCTATGAAGAGCTTCCCGACCTGCCGAAGGTCGGTCTGACTGAAGGAAATGAAGGCAACGCCGGAGCCGGCAACAAGGGCGACGGCACGGAAAGCGGACAGCGCCCGAACCTGCCTCAAATATCAAATGACAGCCAGGAAAAACAACCGCAGGATACGGTTCCGCATCCGGACGGCAGCCACGGACAGCAGCAGGGCGGTACGGTTTCACGCCGGGACGGCAGCCACGAGCATCGTCAGGCCGGTGCGGCTCCCTCCCCGGACAACATCCAGGAAGAACAGCAGGCCGCAACAGCTCCCCCGGCCCATACGCCGGAATCCGCTTCTGTATCGCCCGGGAACCAGGCCCCGGCCTCCCCGAACATCCCCGTCCCTGATTCCCCTTCGGGATCTCAGAAGGATACGGCCGTCTCCGGGCGACGCCCGGATCTGCCTCAGACAGCGCCGGATACGGCCAATACACCCTCTGCCGGCCAGGAAGGCGGCCCCAAACCCGATCCTGTGGCCCGGGCTGCAGCAGACATAAAAGAGGAGAAAGGCCTTCCGGCTTTGTCCGGAGAGAAATCCGTCATTGAACCTGCCGCAAAAAAGAGCGGCCTCCTGCCTTTTTTCCTGGCGGCAGCAGTCTTAAGCGCAGGCGGCTGTATCGGCGTGTCCGTCCGGATGGCGGGAGGACACGGCCGCGTACTTCACCGGATTACCGGAAAAATCCGGGATCTCCTGCACAGATAAAACAAAAAACATACACAAAAACGGGCTGTTCCAGCCCGTTTTTTTAAGACGAAAAACCCCATCCCCCCTAAATTATTGTTATTCCATCAAAGCCGCGGCCGTACCCATGTAGGTAATCGTCTCATCCGCAGTCAGATATTTCCCCTCATAGGAAGTCTCGCTGTCAAAGATATAAACCGCATCGTCTAACTCGCCAAAACCAATCCCAATCTCATTACCTGTGTAAACGTCAGAAACGGTAAGCAGTGTCCAACTGATCCCGTCCTCATCCGTCTCACTTTCCGCCGAGTAAGTACCGCAGATCACATCGCCCTTTCCATCCGCTGTAAATACGAACAGGGAAGCCATGGACGTTCCGGAAGGCTCGGTAAACATGGAGAATACAAGCTCCGTCCCATCATCGCCCACAGCGTAAACTCCTGTCTGTATCATGTCCGTAGTAACATCAAGAAGAGTAAAATCTCCCGATTCACTGTTCTGTGCCGCCTCTCCTCCGGCCGCGCCTTCCTCTAACAGCGCCGCGGCTACGCCCATATAGTTGATTGTCTCGTCTTCGGAGAGATACTTTCCTTCATGAGGAGTCCCGTTTGCGTCAAAAATATAAACCTCTCCCCCTTCTGATTCGCCGAAGCCGATCTGGAATTCCCCGCCCGTGTATGCGTCCGTAACAGTCAGCAAGGTCCATGAAATCCCGTCTTCATCCGTCTCGCTCTCGGACGTATAGTTACCGCAGATTACATCGCCTTCACTGTCAGCCGGAAATATGAATAAAGAAGCCATGGACGAACCTGCAGGCTCAGTAAATAATGAAAATACAAGCTCCGTTCCCTCATCGCTGACGGCGTAAACCCCGGCCTCAATCATGTCCGTGGAAACGTCAAGAAGAGTAAATTCCTCTGACGCGCCGTTGCCGGCAGGCTCGGCCTTGCTTTCCGCTTCCGCCTTTGTTTCCTTCTTTGTCTCTGCTGCCGCGGAGGTTGTCGTTTCCTTCTTTGTCTCCGCAGCCGCCGTGGAAGCCGCCGCTTTTGTGTCCGACTTCCCTCCGCAGGCTGTTGCCAGCGATGCTGTCATCAATGCCGCCAATACAATTGCTCCAAATCTTTTTTTCATATTTTTCTCCATTCTCACACGCCATTTTGTCTCGCAAGCCCGGGCGTGTGCATACAGGCCTGCAGGTTGAAAATTCTTTCAACAATGATTCATATACCCGCAGGTATAATATATTTGTAACAACCCTGCTCCTGTTATTCGCCAAAGACCAGTGTCACCGGCTCAACATAATAGGTATTGTTATAAATATCCGTCAGACAATAATAGAGCAGATACTCGCCATCCCCTGATGAATCGTACTCGATCCCCACGGAGCTGTCATACATAAACGGATCATCCAGGCCGTAGGCATCGTCATACTCCCCGTCATAAGTGTAGTAATCACACAAAAGCTGTATCTCGTCCCCATCCTTTACCGGAATGAGCCCTTTCATGCTCATGCCGTTTTCGTAAAACCGGACCGCTCCTTCCACTATGCCTGTCCCTTCCTCATTCCACCGGACCAAAAGATTCACATACTCTCCGTTAAGCTCACAGGGAATATAACCTTCCACGAAATCCTCTGTGGCAGAAACATACACCGGAAGAACCTTGTCCCCCATCGTAAACCAAAGCCCGTCATAATCTATCATCAGCGCGCCGTCATCATCTGCCTGGAAATAATTATCCGTTCCCAGGTCTATGTAGCCCTCGCCGTCATCGTAAAAGAGCTGCATCTGGATATCGTTTATAATCTCCCAGTCCTCGTCAGACAGGGCAAGGGCAAAATAATCCCCCCTGTCCTCAACGGCCAGCTCCCCGCCATCGTATGCGGTTTCCTCATAGCGGCCTGCATACCCGTTTACATAATCCTCATCAAACCAACTGCATTCAGACCAGCCGCTGAAATCGGGAACACCGCCCGAGCTGAAATCCGAATCGGAGTCATATCCGCCATCCAGCGCCTCCAAAGGCGTGTTGGAACCGATATACTCCTGGCCGCCCACCACAATGTTGGCAAATGTCCTGATAAATTCCGTGTACTCTCCCTCAAGGCCGATCTCCCTGTAGACATCCAGCATATTTTCAAAAGAATCCATGTCGTGGTACGGGACATAAATCGTCATCCCGTTGGCGTTTGAAATATTTCCTGAGGCCGCCGCATAGGATACTGCAGCCTTCACTGCATCTGCCAGCTCTTTCGAACCTTCTATGTCACAATTCTGCGCGAAATGCATCAGGTCTATGGTGTCGTAGCTGTCATCCCCAAAAGACTTCGTATTGCTGATCGAGCGGGACACCACCTTAAAATAGTTCCCGTCAAGCCGGTCTTTGGCGTTGGCAGCAAAGATACACAGGGCATCGTATACATCACCCATCTTTGTCAAATCCACCATGCTGAGGGTACACTCATCCCTGGCGTTTTCATCCTGGCACGTCTGGATAAAATCATCCACAATCACCTTCCCTATCTCCTCTGTGGGAACGGAAGGATCGCTGCAGATCAAATTCAGCCAGTTTGTATAAAACCATCCGCTTCCAGGTTCCACCTCCTCCGAGCCGATCATATAGTCCCCATGACGCTCTGCCATACAGGCCGTCTCCACTGTGGCCATCAGGCAAGCGTCAAAACCGATAAAGTCAAATTTTACACCGGCACTCTCAAGGGCGCTGTCGATCTCATCAAGCTGCATGGAATCGCCGCCAAAATTTTCGTCAATACCAAAACCGTAAAGCGCCCCGCCGCCGTGGTCCCACACAATCAGCACGTTTCTGTTGGCAGGATAATGTTCCCCGCAATAGCTCACAAAATCGGAAAGAGTCCCAGGATCCGTCATCGGCCTTGCCCCCATATCCTCCTCGATACAGACAAGATCCTCATGTACGACCTGCCAAATTTGATTGGTGTCGGGACGGATCCGGTCATTCTGCCACACACTTGTCCCGCCGGTATACAATAGGACATTCACCCTGTCGTTGATATTCGCCGCGCACATCTCAAGAATATCGTTGGTAGCCGCGCCATAATTGGATTCCAGGTCCGTGCCGCACAAATATACCATAACCGTAAACTGGTCGTCACTGCCGTTGATTTCCGTCCGTTTCGGGCGCCGTACAGGTCCGGGCTTCGCCGGTTCGGCCCGACGTTCATGGCTGTCCCGGCCGTTTCCCTCATACGGCGATGGCACGCCGCGGCCGTCATAGCATGAACCTGCCTCCTCCCCGGAGCCGCATCCGTACAGAACCCCGGCCAGAACAATCGCGATGGCTGCCGCCCATAGCTGTTTTACTTTTATCCTGCCCATAGCACATCCTATCATCTGTCATTTTATCCCATATCCGGCAAAACCTGCAGGAACACGCCCGCCCGAAAGCATGGATTGTGGGATAATGCTCCGGAATATCCCTCATCGCGCATGGCTTGCCAGGACACAATAAGGGATACAGCCGCAATTCTGCCACAATTGTTACAGGGGATAATATACCGTATCCCTTCGTAAAAAGGAGACTGCTATCATGAATCGACATAAAATTGCATTAAAACGACAATTCAGGCCTTCCTTGCCTCTTCTCCCGGAAAGTGTTCTTTCTCTCCCTCCCTGACATGCAAAAGACTGCGGGGAAAATGGAAAATATTCCGTTTCCCCGCAGTCTTTTCGCGGTATAACCATCTTTTGTTTTATGCTACATGCTTATATCCCTCGATTACTTTTTTAACAGAATCCAACACAACTTCCCGGACCTGAACATTGACTGTCGCGGTTCCGAGATCGCCCATATCCAGTGACAATGTGCCATCGCCGATCTCCTTAACCGCAAAGGTCATTGCCAGCCCGTTTGTCTCGTCAGAAATTGTCATATACTCTTTATTATAAGTAACCGGCCCTACAAAACTGGCAGCCGTCATATTGCTGTCATCGGCAAAGATAAGGATCCCGTAATCGCTTTCCGCATCCAATGCCAAGATGACCTTTTCGCCCGTTGTGCTCGTTCCCACAAATCCGCTGTAAATCCATGAGGCAAGCTGATTATAATCCAGCGTAAATTCCTGATCCTGGGCAGAAGCCGATGCTTCCGGAGCCGGCGTCTGCGGAGCCGGCGTCTGTGGGGCCGGTGTCTGTGGAGCCGGGGTCTGTGGAGCCGGGGTCTGCGGCGCCGGGGTCTGCGGCGCCGGCGTTCCTGCGGCCGGAGCCGGCGCTGAATTTCCGTTCACTTCAGGAATGACAAGCGTCTGCCCCTGGTAGATCATATAATTGCTCCTTACAATACCTGTATTGGCATCATAAATTACCTTCCATAATCTTTCATTGCCGTATACCTTTTTAGCGATTTTCCAGAGACAATCCCCCTTCTCAACGGTATAAGTTCCCTGAGCCGCCTCCGCCCTGACCGATGATACAGGCGCTGCTGCAATTGTAAACGCTAATGCAGCGGTTGCCAGCAATCCTTTTGCCAATCCTCTTCGTTTCATGTTAAAATCCTCCTAATCTCAAGTGTGAAATACCATCTCTTTTCCGGCCCATTATACAACAATAATGATCCCATACTGCCTTTTTAACATGAATCGCCTGAAATATGCCTTGGATCGACAATGATACAGCGTTATTTTTTATCAGCTTCCCTGTAAATAAGAATCATACCACTCCATACACCCCTCATGCCACTCTGCCCAAGCGTCCCCCGCTTCCCTTACCAGCTTTTCATACTCCTTCACCCTCTCATCAGGTTCCTCCTCGTTTTCCCAGAACTCCTCCGACTCCTGCCACCGCCGCAGAAACTCCCCCGCTTCCTTTATCTTCTCCTCATACCTTCTCCCAGCCTCTTCCATCTTCTCCCTGGCCGGCCCCATAAGCCAGTCCTCATACATTTCTTTCTCTGAAAACTCCCTCATCCGGCCACGCTCCGCCTTTGGCACGCTCCTCAAAGACTCAAGAAGGGCCTGGTCCTCCGCAAGGATACAGGAAGAAAGCTCTTTCCTTTCTCCCGTCCCGCCAGGCATCATTCCCCTTTTAACAGACATCCCTTCCCGCCGGCTCTTTTTCACCTTTTCCAGATAATGCTCATATCCAAAAGGATGGTAAAATGCCTGCCCGCCCTCAAAGATCAGCACGGACTCCGCCACCTGACGGATAAAATACCGGTCATGGGATACAAACAGAACCGTCCCCGTATACGCCCGGAAAGCCGACTCCAGCGTCTCCCTGGCAGGAATGTCCATATGGTTGGTCGGCTCGTCCAGTATCAGGAAATTCGGCCCTGCCTGCAAAATCTCCGCCAGTACCAGCCGGGCTTTCTCCCCTCCGGACAAATCACTGACCCTTTTTGACGCATCCCTCCCCTTAAAAAGGTACGACCCCAGAATCCCCCTCGCCTCTTTTTCCGTGAGTATGGGAAAAAGCTCACAAAAATGCTCCAGGACGCTTTTGTCCGACCGGATATCCGCCGAATCCTGACCAAAATATCCCACTGTCACATACCGCCCCAGGCCAGCCTTCCCCCCAAGGGCCGGGATCACCCCCGCCACGGTCTTCAAAAACGTGCTTTTCCCTGCGCCGTTGGCGCCTATGACCCCGATTTTCTGACCCCTGCGGATCCGCAGGGAAAGCTCCAGAAGAGGTTTTTCATATCCGATCTTTAAATGTTCCGCCTCAAATACCAGCCTTCCCCCCACGTTCTTTGGATGAATCTTTGTAGTAAACAGGCCGGGTTCTTCCCTCACCGGGGCCTCCGCCTTTTCCATCCGCTCAAGCTGTTTTTTCTTCGCCCGGGCAAAAGAAGCCTTGGAAGGCTTATGTTTAAACCGCTCGATCACCTGGCTGAGCCGGGCGATCTCCCTTTGCTGCTGCTCCCAGGCCTTCTGCTGTATTTCCAAACGCTTTCTCTTTTCCATGCGGTACGCACTGTAATTGCCCGGATAGCGGGTTGCCTTCCCGCCCTCCAGCTCCCACACGGCCTCCGCCGTCTGGTCAAGAAAAAAGCGGTCATGGGACACCATCACCACTGCCTTTTCGTACTTCTTAAGATACTCCTCCAGCCATTCTGTCATTTCCGTGTCCAGGTGGTTCGTCGGTTCGTCCAACAGCAGAATATCCGGTTTCTGCAGAAGCAGGCGGATAAGGGCGATCCTGGTCTGCTCCCCGCCGGAAAATTCCGAAAGCTTTCTTTTCTTGTCCTCCTTGCGGAATCCAAAACCTGTAAACAGCGTCTCGTACCCGCATTCATATTGAAAACGTTCCTGGCCGAACTCATCCCCGTCCGGGCATCCCTCTAAAATCTCCTCCTCCACGGTTCTTTCCCCGTCTTTAAATACCTGCTGCCCGAGCATCCCCACCGTGGCCGGGCGGGAGAGCCGGACACCCGGCCCGTCCCGCCTGTCATCCCGGTCCAGGCCGATATCCCCGGCAATCAGCCGCAAAAGAGTGGTCTTTCCCGCTCCGTTTTGGCCCGCCACCGCCACTTTCTCATTTCCCCTGATCTGAAAATCAAAATGGGACAATACCAGGTTCCCGCCTGCCGAAACGCTCCCATCGTGAATCTGATATAACATTCTGCACCCTCCGTTTTTCACAATATGCACCTGCTACCCGGCACAAGCCGCCCTGTCCCTTCTTTCCCCTGTCATCATCAGCTAACTATGGACCCGATACGGATACGCACCCCTCATACCCCCAATATGATAGTTAAAACTGCGAATAAATAAAGGCCCCCATATCATACCCTTTCCCATACCATCCAAACACCATGATCAAAAACAGGATTCCAAAACAAGACCAGGTGCGGAGCCTCTCTCCCCTTATGATCTTCTCGTCCCCATGCTTTTCCCGCCACAAAGACATCAAAAACAGGATTACAAGGCCCACTGCCAGCACCGTAAAATCCGCCACGTTGATTCCGGTATAAAACACCCCGCTTTCCCATTCCGGATACCGGCTCTTCTGCACCATCCCTATTAGCACCTGTCCCGCCATGGACAGGGAGTCGGAACGGAACAGCACAAAGCCCGCGGAGACCAGGACAAAAGTGCGGATCCTTCTGAGCCACCTAAGAACCGGCGCCCCCGGGTCCACCCCTGCCGCCCTGCATCCTGAAAGGGCCAGCGGCCTTACTGTCTCTTCTCCGATCATATACGCTCCCTGAAGTATCCCCGTGCCGATGATAAATGTCCACTTTCCCCCGTGCCACAGCCCGCTGAGGAAAAACACGGCCATCACATTGACGTATTTCCGGAAAACTCCTTTCCTGTTTCCTCCCAGGGGTATATAAACATTTTTTCTTAAAAACGCCCCCAGGGTGATGTGCCATCTCCGCCAGAATTCCGATATGGATTCCGAAAAAAAAGGCTGCCGGAAATTCTCGGCAATTTTCACTCCAAACAGCCGTGAAACCCCGAATACCAGATCCATACATCCGGAAAAATCCGTATAGAGCTGCAGGGAAAACGCCGCTGCCGCCAGCATCAGATACCATCCCCCATAAGAAGCATAGTCTCCGTAGACCGTGTCGGCCATAAGGGCAAGACGCTCCGAAAGAATAAGCTTTTTAAAAAGCCCGGTTAATATCTCCAGGCATCCGTCCTGCATATCCTCAAAGGAAGGACTGGCAGGCCATGCAAGGCTTTCCCCCGTCTCCTTATAAGAATCCACAGGACCCTGGGCCAGATGGCCGAAATACCCGGTAAACAAAGAAAATACCGGAAAATGCCGGACCGCCCTTATCTCTCCCCGGTATACATCCGCGTCATACCCGATCACCATCAGCGTATAAAAAGAAATCCCAAAAAGAGCAAGCCGCTCCTTCGGCTCATATTCAAAAACCCTTCCGGTAATCTCGCCGATCGCTTCCAGCGTATAAAAGGGCAGGTTTGCATATTTAAAATAAGCAAGCAGTCCGAGCTGGAACGCGACTGCCAGAATCAAAACCAGACGCCGTTTTCTGAGAGTTCCCGCCTTATCCCTCTCCTGTCCTGCAGGATAGTCCCCATTCCGGGACAATGTGCCGTCTGGACATCCTGACGGATATTTTTCAATCAAAAGAGCGGCGGCATACCCCGCCGCCGTGCTTATCCCCCAGAACAGGAAACTCTGGTATCCGCCTGCCGCCGCCAAAAACACAAGGCTCATGGCCAGCAGGACCCACCTGCTCCATCCGGAAGGAACGATCTTTTTGACGAGCAGCCCTGCCGCGATAAGCAGGACGAACCCATATGACATATACCCCATCATTTTTTCTCTGCTGCCATGTAGGTGATGGAAACCACCTTATCGTCTTTAAAACCACAGTCAACCACGATCTGGGTATCCCCCAGCACCGCGGTATAAAGCCCTGACTCCGCCTTGGCGTCCGGATATGCCTTCTTCACCGCCCCAGGCAGGTCTCCCACTTTGACGCCCTCTTCCGTACCGGCTGTGGCGGCCTTTAAGGTAATCTCTTTTACGACCTCCTTCTTGCCTTCCTTAGTCGTTACCATCTCGATTCCGTCATAAATATATGCTTTGTCCTTGCCGCCTTCTTCCGCGCAGTTGGACAATGCCTTTACCTCTTTTTCCTGTCCGAGTATCTTCTTTGCGGCGTCGGCGTTCATCCCCACCTCCACCTTCTGTTCTTTGAAGGGGAAAGCATAATGTGCCTTCTTCTCCGCTGCCGCCGCGCCGAATACCATAGCCAACGCCATAAACGCCGCCAATGCCCCTGTCGCCATCCGTTTCCTTCCTGCCCGCTTCTGTGTCCTCATCTTTTGTGCCTCCTTCATTCTTCATGATTTACATTTTACTCTGCCTGGGCCTTATACTTACTGATATACCCAAGCCTTTCAAATTCCTCCCTCTGGGCCTCCTTCTCCTGCTGATACTCCAGAAGCCGCTTGTCATAAACCTCGGCCAGATCCTTCTGGCTGCGGAAATCCCCAAGATCATACCGCTTCTTTAACTCTCTTCCCAGCCATACCGACATCTTTTCCGCTCCGTAGACATTGAGATGAAGCCCCTCGTCATAGGTGTCCACAGACATATCCAGTCCGATTTCATCCATATAAAGCAGGGTATTCACATAAAACAGCCCCTGCCTGTCAGCAAATTCCCGGATCTGTTCCTCGTAAGGCTCCGGCCATTCCGGATACATGCTGGGCGCCTTCATCAGTACCAGCTCTGTCCCGCTCTCCCTGCACAGCGCCGCGATCCGCTCCAGATACTCCACATTCTTCCTGGAAAAAGAGTAATCGCTCTGCCTGCGCTGCCCGGGAAATTCCGTATAAGGGCGGATATCGGCCCTGAGATAATATCCGTTGTAACTCTTTAAAGGCTTCTCTCCAAAGGCATATAAAAAATCCTCCGGCTCCAGCTCCTGCCAGCGGCTGTGATACCGAAGCACCGGAAATATATACTCCGTTAAAGATTCTTCCTCTGTCCTGCTGCTTAAAATCCCCTCCAGCTTATCCTTTGACCATTTCATGCCGTCAAAAACCATCCGGTTATACTCCTCCGAGCTTTGCTCCGCCACCGTCATGGCCTGAATATTTAAAAGCACGACCTTGGGCTTTTCGTATTTCAGCGCCTCTTTTAAAAGATAATACGATTGGGGGATAAGCTGGTTGGCATTTCCCCGGATGTAACTGGTAATTCCGTATTCCTCCCACAGCTTCATCGGAGAAATATTCTCGTAAGACTCGCAATTTCCGATAATCAGCAGTTCATGGCCGGCGGGGTCACGATAATATTCCTCTGTGAAATTCCCCTCCACTACCGCCCCCATATATTTCGGTTCCAGCACCCTCTGGGCCAGAAAGGCAGCGCAGAGAAAAACAGCCAATGCCCATAAAACCGTTCCCTTCCTTCTCATCCTCCATGTTTTCATGGCGTCTTAGGATAGGCTTCCACGTCATAGTTGTGGGAAATCCAGGACTTTCTAAGTTCCCCCGTAGTCACCAGGCACCATCTTCCGCCCAGCCTCCGGGGCGTGGCGTCAAAATGATACCAGATTCCGTCCACATCTACAAGATTCCAGAAATGGTCTCCATCACTGGCCCGCACCACCGGAATGTTCGGCATCCCTGCCGCCTCCAAAAGGTAATGGGACATGGCATAATACTCGTAACAGCATCCGGAATGCCTGCGGAACCCATACAGGGCGGACTCTGCCTCCCCGCTTTTGGGGCCGGTGGTAGTGTAAGTCATATTGCCCTGCACCCAGTTATAGATGGCGGCTGCCTTCTCCGGCTTTGTCATAGTATCATCTGTAATCTGCGAAACAATCCTCCCGGCAAAGGACCTGGCCTCCCGCTCTTCCTCCGGCATCTGGGACGGCTCCCCTTCCACCACCTGGCCGCTCTCGTCAAACCGATAGACGATGCCGTCAATCTCTGTCTCCCCGGAACTGAACATGGCGCCGTCCTGTCCAAGACGATAATATTTCCCGTCTTTTTCCAGCCAGCAGTCCTCCATCATATAGCCATCGGAATCAAAATAATACCATTTGCCATTGACCTTCTGCCACTCGTCTGCGGGATAAGTCCCGTTCCAGTTCAAAAGCCACCATCCCTTCTCGTCCTGCCTCCACCTGCCCGCCTCCCCGGGGCCGCCGGGAGCCGCAAAAGCCGGGAAGGCCATGGCTGAAAAAAGCCCTGCTGCAAAAAGGATGCCAATCCTTGTATATTTTTTTCTCATATCTGCCTTTACTATCCTCTGTTGTCAAATAATATTTTTTGCTTTTTTAATTATATCCACAACAGAAAAATATGTCAACGCAAAAAATTTCCCGTCTCACTTGTTCCTGCTTTTCAATTCTATACGTTTACCAAATCTGCACGATCCGGTGAAAAACAGATTGTTTTTCCGGCACGTTTTGGATATAATAAAAGCAAAAAGGCAACACCCGGAGGAGGGATTGGATGGAAGCGGCAAAATGGACCGTGAGGGACAGTGTGTTCTCCGACCTGTTCCAGAATAAGAAATATCTTTTGCAGCTGTACCAGGCGCTGCGGCAAGGCAAAAGTTAATGTAACTGCCAAAAGCCCATATGGATTTTAGCGAGCCAAAGCGATGGTACGGCCGGATGTTCCTTCAACAAAGCCAAATCCGTAGGAGCGCACTGCCTGATCGACATGGACACTTTTCAGAATGATATGACCAGTATCAATAGCCCGTCTGAACGGTTACGATATTCTATAGCAAACGATTATATTAACTCGCTTTTTTCCATCCCAGCGCATATAATACAAATGTATACACACAATATGTACATACAGAAAGGAGGCTTTCAACATGACTACTACACGGGTTTTCCAGAATGGAAACAACCAGGCTCTTCGTATCCCACAAGAAATGAAAACCGATAAAAAGGACTACTGCATTAACAAAATCGGAGATATTTTCGTCGCTTTCCCTGCCGATGACCCGTGGGCCGCTGCCCGTCAGGTAATTGGCACCTTTCCTTCTGATTTCATGGATGACAGAAAACAGCCCTCTTGGGAGGATATCACCGAACGGGAGGAACTGTAAATGTACCTTCTGGATACGAATGTATGCATTTATTTTATGAAAAACACATCTCCTATTCTAACAGAAAGGCTTCTCTCCTGCGACCCTGCCAACCTGCTGATCTCATCCATCACAGTGTTTGAACTCGAATACGGCGCAGAGAAAAGTAATTGAGACGAAAAGACCAGACACAAACTGACAATGTTCCTTTCTCCCTTCAACATCCTTCCCTTCAACTCCGACGATGCAGTTACCGCCGGAAGGATACGTGGTTATCTTGAACGGCGGGGTACACCGATTGGGCCATATGACATTCAGATTGCTGCTCAAGGCGTATCAAGAGGGATTACCGTAATTACACACAACATCGACGAGTTCAGCCGTGTGCCAGGCCTTAGACCGGAAGACTGGATCATTTGAATCCGGTCTTCTTTTTTGTTCTCAATCTGCTGCGGTACCATGATCACACCAAATCTCCATAGCAAACTATCGTTATAGCTGATTCCCCGGTCATCAAGTTCTCCTTCAAATTCTTCGAGAACGGTTTCCAAATTTTCACGGAAGGAATCATAGTTACTTTATAAACCGTTTTTGTTAAATTACATGAATAACAGTGGCGCTTAAGATAAGAGTGAGACGATAAAAAGTGCTAAGCCACAAGTTCTAATCAGGGCTTAGCACTTTTTTTACCGTTTCACTTTGAAAGACAGATATTCGTCTCGCCCCGCCTCACTTCTTCCTGTTCAGGCATCGCACCGCTATCCGTGTCTTTGCGGAAATAACGCCGTCTTTTTCCCCCGCCTCCAAATCCATGATAAAGCATGTTCCGTCATAAAAAATCTCCATTCCCCGCACTTCATAAGCGCCGTTTGCATAAACCCCCGCGGGAAGAAGCTTCCTTCCCCCCGCCGCAATCTGTCCCTCCTCATCGATTTCCAGCCTGGCCGCCAGGCCGTAAGAATCACTGTTATAGCTGACCAGCCTTTTGCCGCCCGTCTCGCTGTCCTCTTCCTCCTCTGTCACAATTTCACGGGCATAGCGCAAATCATCGGCCAGGGCGTCCACAATGGTAGACAATAAAAGCTGGGTTTCCGATTCTGCAATCATCTTGCGATAGCTTTTTGCCGCCATCACAATCCCGGTATGGAGCATCAGCCCCAGCAGGATCAGGATCAGGACGCAGCACAGCATCTCCACCAGGGTCACACCCCTGTTTTCCCGAAGTTTCCGTCTCATGGCAGAACCTCCTCATCGCCGTCATCGGGTGATCCCGCCTCTGTATTTTCCTCCGCAGGTGCATAGGAGTATATCCCCTCCCCGCCGTAAAATACGATGTCCATTTCCTTCCAGGAGACGCCCTCCCCGGTGATCTTTACGGTTCCCGTCCGGACAGCTTCTTCCGGCCCGCCGCTGCCGTCTGGCTCCTGCGCCTCTTCCTCCGGGATATTCTTTCCGGCCTCCGCCGCGGACAAGGCCTGATAGTATGCCTCATCTGCTTTTAGCGCTCTCTTGTCAATCCTGGCAGCCGCCATTAAAGCGGAAAACAAAAGAGCTGCAGACAGTGACGCGATTCCGATGGACGCCATCATCTCCACCAGGGTTTCTCCCCTGTTTCCATGCAGCTTTCCCCGTAGTTTCCCATAGTTTCTCTGCTTACGCTCCATCCCCGTCCGCCTCCTCCTTGGCAATCCAGCCCAATGTCCAGGTCATGGGGCCGGCGCTGTACTCCCCGTCGCCTCCCCCCGGATTGTCATTGACCATGGGAACCGTTCCTGTCTGGGTCAGTTCCGCCTCCATTTTGTACACATGCCCTCTGTCATCCTCGTCTCCCAGAGAAGCCCTTAACCGTAACGTATATCCGTTTTCAGATACATGGGACAGCCAGATTTCGATCAGGACCTCTTCCTTTAAGGCCGGAACCCGGCCCCATTCTTCCTCCTCCGGGGCATCCACTTTTAAAATCATCTTATGAGGATTGTTCTCCCCGTGAGGCTCCGGCAAAAGCCCGGGCAAAGTTTCATATGTTTTCCTGAAAAAAACAGTCTCGTCCCCGCTTTCCTCCTCCCACTCCTGGTCGGAAGGGAACGTCCGGGCAAACATGTAATCAAAATCCTCCCGTAAGGGAAGCACCTCTTTCAGACCGCATCGATACTCCCCTTCTGTCTGTGTATAGCAATATTCCACTTCCTCTATCGGCCCCTCTGAGCCGTCTTCCTCGTCCTCTCCGTATAGTATGATTTCTTCATACTCATATTTTCCATAATATTCTGCCTTGGCCAGCTCATCGCAGATTAGCCGGACGGCGGACGACAACGCCAGATATCTCTGCTGCGCCTGCCGGTTGCTGCTATATTTGCCTGCATTGGAAACTGCCGCCGCCAGGACGGAAGAAGAAACCATAACCGCAACCAGCAAAAACAGAAGGGCCATCAAAATGGAGGCTCCTTCCTGGCTTTTCCATTTTTTTCTCAACTCCATCCCCTCCTCCTACTTTCCGGCCTGCCGGCACGGCATTGCCGAAATTCAGGCAATGCCGTACCTGGTTAGTCCGTGACCTTTACCGGGACCGTCACTTCCACGTCATGTTTCCGTTCATCCATGGTCAGGGAAACTTTCAGCACAATACTGGTCTCTCCTGCCGCCACTCCTGTCACTGCCAAGGAAACACTGCCTCCCGTCTGGCCCGCGTCCCCTGCCACCGCCGCCGCTGCAACGGACGGCTCTTTGCTCTCCACAGATAACACGACGTCAATAACCGCTGTTTTTCCTTCGGAATTCGCAAAGGTTACTGTAATATTTTCGGAATTGCCCGCTTTGATAACCGGCTCCGCCGGAAGGATCCCGGGCGCCGTTGCCGTGACCGGGACAGCGCTGATGGCCGTATACGTCCTGTCACCATAGCTGTACTGGTATCCCAGGCTTACGGAGGAAACCCCGGCCGTGCCGTCGGAAGCCAGTTTCAGGAAAATCCCTTCCGCCCTCTGCTCTATGGCAGCTGTCTTATGTTCGTCATGATTGACGCTGTCCGGCTGGAAAGAGACGATGATATTCTGCGCGGCCAGATCCAGGACAGGCTGCGCCTCTTCCAGGTTCCACCTTCTTCCATAAGGCAGAAGTTGGATTTCCACCGCGCCATTGGTAAACACCTCCGCCTTGCCTTCCTTTGGCCTGAGTTCCAGCCTGGCCGTTACATTGACCGTAATATCCAAAGTATAGACATCGGAACCCAGCCTGTAAGTCACGGTCAGCACCGTAGTCCCCACGCCGTTTCCCGTCACTGTCAACTGAAATCCTGCCTCCTGTCCCGGCCCGGCCATGACGACATTCCCCGCGCCTGCGGCAATAGCCGGGTTGGCGCTTGTCACCTCCCATGTTCCCCCAAAGCTTACGTCCTCTGACAAGCCCAGCATCTCTGTGAGAGAATTCTTTGTAAACAGATCCAGTTCCATTGACCTGCCGCCATTGGGCCTGACAATCCCGTTCTGGGGCCAGCTTCCATAATGGACGTGGATGCTGCGTTTTCCCCTGGTAAGGATAGTGGGGAAAGGATAGTTTAATCCGGCCAGGTCCGGTTCGCTGTCCGGGGCATAGCTGTATCTGCCTGCCATGGAATAACCATCGTCATTCTCGCTGGTGACAGGGGAAAAGGCAGGCAAAAGGGCATAGATGTTTTTTGTCTGTCCCTTGATAGGAATGTCCTGCTGGCCGGCTAACTGGGGGTAGGTCAGGGAATGGATGTCGTTTTGTTCCGTCCTGGTGTATAGCCTCAGCACATCCTCCCAGTTTGTGGAAACTTTGTTTGCTCCGTTCTCAACGATCAGCCATCCTTTAAACGTATATGTATATCGGTTTCCTCCCTGCCACTTCCTCTCAAACAATGCACTGCCTGTAATTTGCGAATTCCCGCCTCCGGAAGAATCCGGTCCCTGGTTCGTATAATAGTAATCGGTTCCATTCACCTGGATTGTGCCGAATGATATGCCGTTCAAATTCCTGCTGTCATATGTTTTGTCTACCACCCATTTATCTGTGGAGGGTACCCCTTCTATAATGACAGAAACTGCATCGTCCAGCTCCATCCCCAGATAATAATCGTTGGAAAGAGGCACGTAAAAATCGTCCGATCCTCCTGTTCCGCCGATCGCATAAAGATTTTTGATATTTCCCGCGCTCTTGTCAGGAAGATCCATATAGCTGTAACTGTTATTCACCGGCACACTCCCCCCTGTGGCAGTGACGCTGTAATAGGGCACATACATAGGCCGCATGCCTGCGCCGCCGATGATTCCTCCTATATAGCGGCCGGAACGGATGACGTTCTTTCCCGAAACCTTTATTTTTCCGCCTGCATAACAATAATTGATATCCGCCACACAGGCCCCGGCCAGGCCTCCGGCCCGCAGAGGCGAACCATTTTCAATATTCCAGTCATTATGCGCTGCCGTAAGGTCAATGGTGGTCACGGCCGTACACCCTTCCAGGGACAGGTTGCATACTCCCACCAGGCCGCCCACCGCCCCGCCGCCATAGAAATCGCTGTTGATATAGGTTGTCTTGTCTATAATCGTATATCCTGCCACACAGCAGTTGGAAATGGTCTTACTGGCGTCCGTGTTCTCCGAAGAAACTCCTGCCAGGCCCACCAACCCTCCTGCCGCGTACCAGCTATAATACTTGCTAAAGGAAGAGCTTCCTGTGACGGTTACTGTGTTTTCCCCGCTTTCCGAATACAGGACAATGTTCTTCAGGGTGGCGTCCAGGGTGACGCCGAACAGACCCACGCAGTTGGCGCCTTCTGCCTGGATATTGATATTTTTGACGGTATATTCGTTTCCGTCATAGCTGCCTCCGAACCATGCGGTCAAAATCGCCGTATCTGGGGTGGAAGCGCCGTCTTCCCCGGCTTTCTTATCCCTGAAAGCCGCAATCGGGGTAACGTCTGTGTCCTTTCCGTCTTTCTTTTTTCCGTCCAGATCATGGCTTTGCACCCAATAATAGTCGTAAGGCTCCGTCCAGGAATAATTATAATTTCCCATTGTCACCCCGTCCGTGCTATACCTTACGTCATGGCTTAAGTACAGGAATCCGTACTGATTTCCCCCATAATATCCGTTTGCGTTATTATATACGATTCGGTTTACGCTGTATCCCCTCACATCGCCGCCTGAGCTGTCATTATCCGTAACCAAATGCCAGTTCATACATTGAAGCTGATACAAAGCCCTGATTCCGTAGGGATTTTCCTCTGTCATCCCGGGAGCTTTTTTCAGGGCATCCGAATTCAGTTTCCATCCGGCAGAGTCTGCCACGGACATGGAGTCCGCAAAATGGGGATTCAGGATAAAGGCAACGCGGATCCCTGCCTGTTCCAGAGTAAAACTGCCATTGGGCTTTCTCCTGTAGTTCTTGATCCGGACCAGGCTGCCGCTTGCATCCGTGTAGCCATAAGGATTTGTATAAGTGACGTGGTTTTTGTCTTCATACTCTCCGGCCGGATACAGCCCGCCTCCATCCTCTTCCATTCCGTAAGTGTGATAGGAATGGAAATCATATTTAGGCATTAAATCTTTTAAAGCCTGATCCACAGCCTCGTCAGAGGGGTATCCGCCGTGGAAGGTTTCTCCCACTCCTCCGTCCGGCGAGTAATAGATATCTTCCGCAGAGATCCGTACTAAGCTCCCCTCCTGCCCGTAATACCCGTATCCATAGTCCGTCACCACGCCCCCATCGCTGTGGGCCGTGGAAAGGGTCGTATTCTTGGTAATGCTCCGCTTGTTCAGGTCTGCCGCCAGAAGGCTGATATGGTAAGAGCTTCTCCCTTCTGTCTCCAGCCGTTCCCAATAATACACCCCCATCACCCCCAGCTCCATGGGAACCGGGAACTGGCCGTAATGGACATACTCCCCCCGTCCGTTTACCACCACGGCCGGATAAGGATAGACGCCGCCGTTCCATTCTAACACTTCTGCCCCTTTTCCCATTCCGGCCACTAATGAAACGTCCCCTTCCGTCATCTGCTGGTAGGTGGCCTGGGCCGCCTTTCTCGGGGTATAATCGGCATTATAAGAAACGCCCCGGTAAGTAAAGTTGCCGATATTCAGGTAATACGTCCCCTTTTGTTTTCCCTCCGTCACGCCGCAGAAACCATAGGTCTCCACATTCATGCCGCTGGATTCCAGGTCCACCGCTCCATAACTGTCCTCGATAGTCCCCCTGTTATATCCTGCAAACCCGCAGACCCGCGCCTCTGAGGTGGAATCTACTTCCGCCATGACCCTGCCTGTGGCATAACAGGCCGAAACCATGCCGCTCTCCGTATTTTCTCCCACAAAGCCTCCCACATAAGCGGTCCCGTAGCTGGAGTTATCCGCGGAAAGAGACGCGCACTCGGCAGCGCAGTTTTTGATCTGGCCCTGGTTCTGCCCGGCAAGGCCTCCTACATAAATGGTGCTTCCGAATGCCTGCCCGACCAGGTTGATGCCTGCCACGGCACAGTTTTCGATGGCGCCGGAATTTCCCCCGGCCAATCCTCCCACATACAGATTGTCTGAAGAATTTCCCATGGAAACGGAAAAGGACTTTTCCGCGTCCAGAATATAAACCACATTTTTTATCCTTCCGCTGGAATACCCGAACAGGCCGGCATAGAGCCGCTCGCGTCCTCTTCTCGTATCAAAAGTGACATTCCGGATGATATGGCAGCCTCCGTCATACGTTCCTGCAAAAGGCAGGGCATAGCTGCCTACCGGCTCCTGGACAAACCCCTCCGCAAACAGGTCGTATCCCGTATAAAGGCCGTAATCCAGCTCCAACTCCTGGTTGTATATATAATCATGGCTGTTGTGGTAATAATCCCCATGGCAGCTAAGCATATACAGATGCCTGGGAGTCCTGACGGATACCGGCAGTCTCTTTACTGCCGCCTCTGTGTCCAGGTTCTCGTCGTATGGGAGCACGCTTCTGGCAAAATGGGGGCAGTAATAATATTCCCCGCTCATCGTCTCCCCGGATAAAACGTAACTGAATTGAATATACTGGTAAAAATTTTCTTCCGTATAAGGCTGGTTCACAATCTCCCCGGGCAGGCAGGCCAGGTAATACATCTTGTCGCCATCCGCCACACCGGGAAGCTCGGAAAGGGTATACTCCCATTCCAGGCTTTTTTGCGGCCCGGCGCCCTCCTCTCCTTCCTCCCCCATGCTGTCATAGGTAAACAACAGTTTCAGGCTGTCCCCGAGAGTACCCATGTCTTCTTCGCTTATGACCACGGCATACCCGTCTTTCACCACGCGGGAATCATCGAGAAGCAGGCTCACATTGCCTCCTTCAAAGCCATGGCCGCCATCCGTGTATTGCTCATAGTAGGCCAGGCTGAAATTGTGGAACTGCACTCCCCAGTCTCCGTAATGAGGAAGGTCCTTTAAACCGGGGAAACTGTAGATATCCATATCAAAATCCGTCTTCAGGTTATAGGGATGGCTTTCTCTGTAAGACTTCCATCCAAAGGCCGCCCCGCCCATCACCACGGCAAAATCATCGTCCGAACCGGAAGCATTCGTCATGTCATAATAATCCTTGACATAAATATCCTCATTCTCCTCCGACAGCATGCTGCGGAAACGCAGGTAATAAATTTTAGAAGAATTGCTTCCCTCTTTCGCCATATTAGGACACAAAGGCACGATATTGTCCGGGCTCCCGTTTTCCATTCCCGGATACCGCATGGCGGAATAAGTATGGCTCACCAAAAACGCGCCGTTTCCCAGGCACAGGCCGGCTCCTTCGGCCGTCCTTTCCATATCGGCAAATCCGGCGCTGTAACAGTACCGGATATCCGCGCTGCCTTCGGACCGGCCGATCAGCCCCGCCGCAGAACCTTTGGCGGCGGAGCCTGACGCCGGCCCAGACAGATAACAGTCGGCGTAAGAACGCTCCATTGTCACGTTCCCCAGGTTCTTTCCTATGAGTCCTCCCACGGTCATCCCCTCGATCAGGGTGGAAGCCAGGCAGTTCTTTATCTCGTTGTTTTCTCCGTCCAATATCCCGGCAAGCCCTCCTGCCTCCCCGTCCCCCTGTACCTGATAACGGTATCCTCTGCTGCTGTCTCCCAAAAGCCCCCGCAGGTTAAAGCTTCCTGCAATGGATTCCCAATATACCTGGCAGCCCTCAAAAACCGTGTTTTCGGCCCTGCCTGCCAGCACAGCCACAGGTTTCCCCCCAGAAGCCCGGACGGAGGCATTTACCATGCGGACGTCTGAAATTTTCATATCTTTTGTCTCGGCAAACAAGGCCGCGGCCGTTTTTGTGCCGCTGCTTGCCTGCGTGACTGCCAGATTGCGGATGACAAACCCGTTTCCTTCATAGCTTTTCAGCCCCGTATGCTCAATCGGCACAAATTCGTAAGACGCGGACTCGTAAGAAGCACAGTTGATATTGGTCTTCTGTACGGCTTTCTTCTTCTCTCCTGTTTTTGAGACGGAAGGTTCTAAGTTCTGGAGATGGCGCAGATATTCCACATACGCTGTATCTCCCGCGCTGCCCTTGGCAAAAAGGCTGTTGTCCTCCGCCACGGCCGTGCTTGCGCTGGCTCCCATATGGGACACGACAGCCGTAACCGTAAAATCCCCGCCGAACTCATCCGGCGCGTCAATCGCCCCGTCAAAAAGATTATAAAAATGCTTTCCCTCTTCTAAGGAGTCCAGGACCCAGGAATAGGAATAGACTCTGTAATTGCCGCTGAATGCCGGGGAACCCTCCGGTTCCAGAGGAACCGAACAGCCGCCGCAGGCCAGTTCCACCTGAAGGGAGGTGGCGTCTGCCAGGGAATTCGGCACACGGTAACTGACATTCAGGAGAAGCCTTTCCCGGTTGACAATCTCAATGACAGGGGTAAACAAAGCGCCGATGTTGCCGCTTTCCGCTGTCTGGCTCCCATAATAACCGATCATGGGTTTGTTCTTCATCCTCTTATTTCTTGGAACGCCTCTCCACATAGTATAAAAGGCCTGAAAATCATCCACGGCCATGTCCTTGTAGGAAAAAAACACATCCGTGACGTTCCCGCCCTCAGGTTCGTACACCGCATAAAAATATCCGTCGAGCAGAGAGGGGTCCACACTCCCTGCCGGCAGCAGGTCTTCCATGGCCTGATAGCCGGGACGGTATTCTTTATAATAAAAAACCTCCTCCTTACTGCCTCCCTCCGCATCCACGGAAGAAAACGTTACGGCGTTTCCCTGGGACTCTTCCACGACCAGCCCTTTTAGGCTCCCCTCGCCGTGGAGGAGAAGCGCCCTGTTTTCCGCCGCCATATAGATTTCCCGGGCAGCATTGTCAAGCTCCGTAATCTGAAGCCAGCGCATATAGTAAGCGACTCCTGCTGACGACACAGCCAGCAAAATAGTCAAAATGTTTACAACCACCAACATTTCCACCAATGTAAAGCCTTTATTTTTGCCTGCCATGCATCTACCGCCTTCCTGATGAATATTAATCTGAAACCTGATATTCGAAAAATACCAATGTGGTCCTCACCGATACCCCAAAGTCCTGACCGCTGTTAATGCTGATATTCAGATCGTCGATCATGCAGCGGTACTTACTGTCTTTCAGAGCCTGCAGAACCTTTCTGGCCTCCCCGTAATCAAGGCTTGTAAAACGCAGCGAAATCTGCCTGCGCACAATGGATTCCTTTGCGTCCACCGTGCCGAAGCTTAAAGAATACTCTTGTGTGCCTTCCAAAATGCTGTTCAGCTCCAGCATTACCTGGGTCAGATTGTCATAAGGCGCAATCCCCACCGGGGCAGCGGCGCCGGAAAACAGTTCCTCTATTTCTTTTTCCATCCGTTTTTTCTCGTCCAGTTTTCCTGAGGCCTGCTGGATCTGTTCCTGCGTGCCGGCAAGCCGGGCTTCCGCCTGGCGGATTTTTTCCGTCATCGGCGTGTAAAACAGGAGAATATAACCGCTGGACAGGGAAAGAACCAGCAAAATCAAAAGCAGCACGATTTCCCTGGCTGATAACCGTCTTCTCATCGTGGCTCCTCCTCTTTCTTTTGCGGCTCCTTAGCCAGTTCCAGCAGCATGCTGACCTCGATGTCCTCCCCTCCGCTTATGGTGGAGGAAGCGGTATCCACCGTGATTTTTACCACCGAAGGATCCTTCTCTAAAAGGCTGACAATGGCCGACGTCTGAGCCAGGTTTACTCCTGAAAATTTAATGACCGCATTCTTATCTTTTATGGAGATACTGCTTATATCGGCCTCTATCCATACCGCCCTTCTGACAAGATCCAGGATCTCGATACAGTCAATATGGGCCTCTTCCTCCTCTGTGGCCGAGTACCGTTCATACCGCTCTTTCACCTCTCTGTAGTCCGAAAGCTGCTCCTGTATATTTTCAAGCTGTCTTTCTTTTACGATCACCTGATTTTCCAGATCATGGCAGTGCACAAAAATATCATATATCATAAATTTCGAAAATCCCAGCATAAGCGCCAGGACAAACAGGATATATAGCGCAACGGTAGCCGGAAAGGTAGTCCTGTCCGGCTTATAATATAGGTTCATATGCTGTTTGCAGGGATAGGCGCCTCCCCTCCCCCTGGCCTGCTTCTTGTTGGACATATTCCCTTCCATCCTTTTGTCATCCCCCTTTCTCAGCCATGGACACCCCTGCGGCATAAATGCCGGACAGCCAGTCAGGCGTCTCGTCCGCCGTCTGCGGGAGAAGATCTTTTACAGACAAAAGTTCCGTTGTCAGGGTGTCGCGGATCATATGGCGCAGAGGTTTTATATTGGCTCCCCCTCCTACCAGATAGATGCCGTCAAGCCGGCTGTCAGGGTAGGTAAACTGATAAAAATTGATAACCTTTAAGATTTCCACCGAGATCCTGTTATAGATATCCTGGCATACCGGGTTTTCCAGCACATTCTGGTAATTCTTAAGCTTATAAGAATTGGCAAGGAATTCATCCACTCCCAGATGGTCCGCAATGGCGGCATCCAGGTTACGCCCTCCGATGGCGATCTGCCTCGTGGCCTGGATCCGGTCCCGGTACGTCACCATAATCGTGGTGGACAGATGTCCCAGATCCACAAAACAGTAATCTAGGTTCTCGTCCCCCTTCCGTCTGAAATACCCTTTCATCAGGGAGATCAGAGCCATCTCCTGAGGCAGGAGCACTTTTAAGCGGATTCCCGCCCGGGCAAATATCCGGATATACTGGTAAATCTGCTCCTTTGAGGCCACCGCCGCCATCATGGTTATATCCTGCTGCATTTCCCCCTCTTCGTCCAAAAGCTCCTCCCCGGAAGCGGATGACTCCGGAAATTGCGCCGTCCCTTCTTTCTCCGGGAAAAGTTCGGTGCAAACAGCGTAATCACAGAAATACCGGTCCGCATCCCCATGGATCAGATCGGAAAATTCATAGGGAAGATTAAGCAAAAGCTGCTCCACGGTCATCCTGGGCATCGTCACCAGACGGCAGATCGCCTGGTCCAAAGAAAGCGCCAAAGCCGCATCCCCTTTCGGAAGTCTCAGGCTTTTTCTGGTATTTTTCAGGAAATCGGCAAATGTGTTGGGCATGGCGATTTCCCCGTTTTCTATCATGTTTTCCGGCAGGCGGATATCATGGAATTCCAGCCTTCCGGCCCTGTTTACCGCAATCTTCATGCGGTTGCTCCCAATATCGAACCCCATCTTTATCTTTGCCATGCTGACTCTCCTTTGCCTGATGGTAATCTCAAACATTTAAAACAAATTTAAATACCACTCGATAAACGGATCCCCAAAGCTCACCGCCGCCAGGCACCCCATACACAAAAAAGGGCCGAAGGCAATGGCGCCGTCAGGATGTCCGTCCTTATGGAAAATTTTTCCGGCCACGGCCCAGGCTAATCCCAGAAGACACGATATAAAGATCGTCAAAAACATTTTTTTCCAATCCATATACATGCCTAACACAAACATCAGTTTGATGTCGCCGCCTCCCATGGTCTCCTTCCCCATAACCTTGTCCATGGCCAGGGTCAGGCCCAGCATTGCCGGGGGAATGATCAGAACCCCTCCCAGCATTGACAACAGCTCCTTCCCCAGCGAGCCATGAAACAAGACAAAAAACAACAAACGATTGACGGCCAGCGACAACAGCAGCCCGTCCGGAATAATCCGCTCCGCACCGTCAATCAGAGAAAGAGCCAAAAGCAACGTCCCGGCAGCCAGCCACATCAGCACATCCCACGACAGCCCGAACCGAAAAACCACCCCCGCATACACGACAGCCCCGCCAAGTTCCGCCATAAGGCAGGCCGGCGGAATTTTCACCCCACAATAACGGCACCGCCCTCTGCACACTATATAACTCACGACAGGCATCAAATCCAAAACACGCAGGACATGGCCGCAGGCTTCACAATGAGAGCGTCCCCTTAAGACGCTCTCCCCCGACTGCCGCCTGGAAACCACACAACACAAAAAACTACCAATTACACTGCCCAGTATGGCTGACCAAAACGTAAAATAAATGGCCAGGGTTTGCGTTGACATGGTTTATTCTGTTACCAGTTCTAAGCTGTCTAAATCATCTTCTGTAGGAATATCATAACTAGTAGGTTGATCTTCTGACCACTTTAAATAAACAACATCTGCATCGCCTTTGGTATCCCCGTCTCCGATAGCAACCCAGAGATCCAGCCCTTTATGGTCAGTACATTTCCCATATCCATCACCACTTGAGGTTTCCTCCAAACATCCATTAGTTGCATCATACCAGTAATAATCCCCAGGAGTAAAATCGGTAGCATTTGTCATATACATAATAAGCGCCTCCGCCTTCGCCGACCTTTCATTAGCCGCATCCGTCGCTTTTCTGGCCCTTTCCAGCGCGGTCCCCACCAAAGGAATAGACACGGCGATCAGTATGGCAATAATAGCGACAACGATCAACATTTCAATCAGGGTAAAGCCTCCCTGTTTTTTCATTTTACTTCTGAACTTTCTCATAATATATTTCTCTCTTTTCTCTTAATATTTTTTCTATAATACTTTTTCCGTCATTACGATCCAAAAATCAATATTGTCAAACTACGGATCCCCTCCCCATTACCGACACCGCTTAACAAGGCGACGGTACTCCATACGTCAGCCGGCAACCCAGCCTGTGTAGCTGCCCGTACCCCGGGAAACCCTCGAAGAACGTCGGCGCTTAATGAGCCGGGACGGTTCTCCCGGCGAATTTAGCGTCCGCTACGTTCTTCACGGAGCGGGAGCGCGTTTTCCGGGGTACGGGCAGCTACACAGGCGGACCCCTCGCGCCCCCACTCAACACCACATCAAATCGAACTATACATACTAAACATAGGCAAATACACCGCCATCAAAATAAACGCCACAAACCCCGCCAGCACACAGATAATCGCCGGTTCCAACAAAGACAGCGCCTTCGCCGTCCGAGTCTCCACCTCGTTATCATAATACTCCCCCAACACCTCCAGGGTAGATTCCAGCGCCCCCGAAGCCTCCCCAATCGCCGTCATCTGTACCAGCATCGGAGGAAGGCTCAACGCCTTCTCCATACATTCCCCCAGAGACCTCCCGGACTCCACTCCGGATACCGCGCCCAGGATATCCTGTGACATACACGGATTGCTCATGGCACGCCCCGACACTTCGATGGCCTGGATAATCGGCATCCCCGCCGCCAGCATAGTCGACATGGTATGGGCAAACTGGCTCGCCCCGGCCATCTGGTTGATCTTCCCCGCCAAGGGGATGGAGAGTTTCCATCTGGCAAGGCGCACCGCGCCATCCCCCGTATGGCCGTAAAGCCTCACCCCCAGGGCAATCACCGCCACAAAAGCCACAATCGCCCACACATACCGGGACAAAAATTCCGACATGCCGATGAGGACTTTTGTCACCATCGGCAATTCCACACCCAGGGAACCGAACATGGAAGTAAAGGAAGGAACCGCATAGACCATGATAATCCCAATGACTATGACCGCCACTCCTATGACAAAGGACGGGTACAAAAGCGCGCTGGACGCCTTTTGCTTTGTCTTGTACATCCTGTCATAATAGTCGCGCATTCTTTCAAAAGAACGGATCAGATCTCCAGATTCCTCCCCGGCCCGGACGGTTTCCTTAAAGGTGACGGGAAGCCCCTTCCCTCTCTGGGAAAAGCTGTAGGACATGCTCCAGCCGCCTGAAATGTCCTGGGCCACCTGTCTCAGCAGCTTTTCCATGGCCTTATCCCCGGTCTGCCCCGCGGCCAGGTCCACGGCCTGAACTAACGGAAGGCCGGCCTTTAGGATAATGGCAAACTGCCCGCAGGTAAGGGACAGGCCCTTGGAATCAATTTTCTGGAACCGTTCCAGAAAATCTTTTTTTTCCTTTATCTCCGTCAGGCTGATCACCATGTCACATTTCTGACGGATCTGGGCTGCCGCCTCATTTCTGCTGACCGCTTCCACCACTCCGGTAACCCGCTGGCCTTCCCGGTAGGCTCCTTCGTACTGAAATACAGGCATAATCTCCTCCTCTGGTTTTCACTCGTCCCTGCCTAACAGAACCCTCTTCCCCTGCCGGGCATCGCGCCTCCCGGAAGCTTTTGTTTCTGCCCGGAATCTGACAGGGCGCCCTCATAAGTCTCCCTGGAGATGACGCCCCCCTCATACAGGTTCAAAAGCGCCTTGTCCATGAGAATATTTCCGATGTTCCCTGTGGTCTGGATACTGTTGTAGATCTGGGGAGTCTTCCCTTCCCGGATCAGGTTGCGGATAGCGCCGTCTGTTTTCATGACCTCGCAGGCCAGCGCCCGACCGGAACCGCTTTTCTTCGGAAGAAGCTGCTGGGACAGGACGGCCTTCAATGTCATGGAAAGCTGGAGCCGGATCTGCTGCTGCCGTTCTCCCGGGAACACGTCCACAATACGGTCTACCGAGTCGGCCGCCGAGTTGGTGTGTACGGTCCCGAACACCAGATGGCCTGTCTCGGCCGCTATCAGGGCAGTTTCAATCGTCTCCAGATCCCTCATCTCCCCTACCAGGATCACATCCGGGTCTTCCCGCAGGGCGGCCCTTAAGCCGGTGGCAAAGCTCTTGGTGTCTTTGCCGATTTCCCTCTGGTTAATCACACATTTTTCCGGCTTGTACACGTACTCTACCGGATCCTCAAGAGTCAGGATATGCTTGGCCTGGGTAAGATTAATCTGGTTTAGGATAGAAGCCAGGGTGGTGGATTTGCCGGAACCGGTCTCCCCGGTTATCAGCACCAGTCCCTGGTTATAAAAGGGAAGTTCCTGCGCCACGGGAGGGAGGCCTAAGCTTTTTATGTCTGGGATTTTGTCACTTAACAGACGGATTGCCATGGACCAGCCGCCCTGCTGCAAAAACAGGTTCAGGCGGCATCTGACGCCCGCGATAGTCGCGCACATGTCAAGTTCCCCTACCCTATTCCCTTCTTCAAACCGGGAACCGGCAAGATTTTTCACCATCTCCTCGCACTGGGACGGGGTAATCACCTGATCTGACATCTCTCTGACAGAGCCGTCTATCCGGTAACGCGGGGTCAGGTTGGACACCAGATGGATATCCGAAGCTTTGTCCTCATATGCCTTTTTTACATAATCTGTTATCATCTTACATCTCCCTTCCTACCATCCGTTCCACCTCTTCCACCGTGGTGATGCCGTCCGCCACCAGTTGGCGGCAGTTTTCCATAATGGGGACGAAATCCGCCTCTTTTATGGCATCCTCCATCTGTTGGTGCGACCTGTTGTGTATCGCCCTCCTGACAGGATAGGTGATCTTTAAGATCTCAAAAGCCCCCGTCCTCCCCCTGTATCCTGTCTTAAAGCATTCTGCGCATCCTTCTCCCCGGTACAGGACCCGGTCCTCTTCCTCCGGAAAGCCCATAAGGGCCTTCTCCTCCACGGATGCCTTGTATGGCTTCTTGCACGCAGGACATATACACCGTAAAAGCCGCTGGGAAATGATCCCCTTCACCGCGCCGGCAATCAGGTACGGTTCCACCCCGATATCCATCAGCCTGTCAATCGATGACACGGCATCGTTTGTATGTATGGTGGATAATACCAGATGGCCTGTCATGGCAGAGCGCATGGCGATCTCCGCCGTCTCCCCGTCACGGATTTCTCCCACGGCGATAATGTCCGGGTCCTGGCGCAGCACCGCCCGCAGCGCGTTGGCAAAAGACAGCCCCGTCTTTTCGTTGATCGGCACCTGACACACATTGTCTATGTGGTATTCTACCGGATCCTCCAAAGAAATCAGGTTTACCTCATCGCTTTTCAAGAGGTCAATGATGGTATACATGGTAGATGTCTTTCCGGAACCCGTAGGCCCTACCATCAGAATCATGCCTTCCTTGTTATCGCTGAGCAGGCTTTGGAAACGGGTCAGGTTGTCTCCGTGGATTCCGATTCCCTTCGGGGAGATCAGTTCCGGCGCTTTCTGAAGAAGCCGGATCACGATCTTCTCTCCGTAGATGTTTGGCAGCGTGGAGATACGCAGATCCAGAGTCTCCTGCCGCACCGTCGCAGTAGCTCTTCCGTCCTGGGGCATATTCCGTTTGGCAATATCCATGCGGGCCATGATTTTCAGACGGGATATGACGGAACTTTGAAGTTCCCTGGGAACCGTCAGGACAGGACGCAGAATTCCGTCGATTCTCATGCGGATGGCCAGGGTTCCCTCTTTTGGTTCCACATGGATGTCGCTGGCCTTCTCCGTATAGGCCCTGTCTATGATGGAATTTACCAGGCGGATGGCCGGCGCCGCATCGGTCTGCTCCTCGTCCAAGGCTATCTGGGAGATCCCCTGGCTGGAAAGTCCTGAGCCATACGGCCCTCCCAGCATATCCTTCTGCATATCTTCGATGGCTTTCATTGCCCCCTGGTTGCTGTACAGGTTCATCACGGCCCGCTTAGCGGCCTCTTGGGATGCAATCATGGGAATCACCCGTTTCCGGGTAACGGCCCGCACTTCCTCGATGGCCACAAAATTCAGGGGGTCCGCCATAGCCAGGTAGACGTCTGTCCTGGTAGCCTTCACAGGCACCACCATGTATTTTTTGGCAATTCCTTTCGGAATCACCTGGGCCATCTCCGAGGAGAGAGCATAGGAATTCAGGTCAATGTACTCCACGCCCAATTGAGAGATTAATGCGTCAATCAGCTGTTCTTCCGTGATAAATCCGTGCTCTTTCAGAACCGTTCCCAGCCTTTCCCCCGTACCGGCCTGCAGCTTCAGGGCGTCCTTTAGCTGTTCTTCCGAGATGGTCCCGTTGTTTACGAGCAAATCACCCAACTTTGTATACTTCATCCGCTTACTCCTTATATCTTTCCGCCATACATCTTGGGCATCACACTGCCGACGGCTGGATATATTGTAGCGTATTCTTTTTTGAAAATGAGACTTTCGACACGAAACGACCTCCAACTGCCCCACTTCGACGATTCTTGCCAAATTTCACTTTTTTTGGCAATATCTGTAAATCATGTACGTGAAACTACATTCATATCAGAATACGCAGAATAAACTGTCCGTTTTCTACAGAAAAAGTGTATACGCCGTCATATTGTTGTACAATTGTGCATATGCTTTTCACCCCAACCCCATGCCCTGGCCTGTCTGTAACCGGAATTCCGTTGTCAAACGATACGTCATCGCCGCAGGAATTTGCAATCTGTAAAAAGAGCGTTCCTTTTTTTTCGTCTATGAGGACCTCTATTCTCCCCGGGTTCCCTTTTTCCATCTCTTCCCCGCAGGCACGCAGCGCGTTTTCCAAGGCATTGGACAGCAGCACACAGAGAGCCGTTTCCGATACGGGAATATTCCGAGGAATCTTCGCCCTCACTTCCATGGAAATGCCGCCGCGTTCGGCCTGCTTTGCAAACGTCGAGAAAATCAGGTTTACGGCTTCATTTTCACAAAATGCCGTCACCTTGTTCGTCTCGATCTCAGAGCAGATTTCCTTGATGTATCCCTGGGCCTTCCTGAACTGCCCGTTTTCAATACAGGAAAAAAGATACTGCATATGATGCCGCATGTCATGACGGTAAATGCTGGTTTTTTCCTGGGACTTGCGCAGGGCGGCAATCTCACGGACAGCCTGTTTTACCTGCAGGTCCAGGACGGCCCGGGTCTGTTCGAGCCGGCTATGAAGCCTCTGTTCCTTAAAAATGCGGACCACAAAAAACAGATAGGTAACGCTGCACAAAAACATCATACATTCCATAACTGCAAATTCCCCCCCCCCGCACAAACCGGTCCGTATAAATGCGCGTCAGATAATCGAAACCATAATAGAATGCCGGCACCAGCCCAAACTGACACTGTATCAGAACCGGATAACGCGAAACAGGACGCGCAGCCGGCCCGATAAACCGTATTAACACCAGCAGAAGCGGAAGGGTTACGGCCAGTTCCGCAATATTCTGCACTGCCAGACCGCCTGCCAATATACCCCCGGCCAGAAACGCCGGGAATCGCCGGAGCTGGCAGCAGAGACAGGCAATCAGAACGGAAATCACAGGCCAGAGATATTTTCTGTTCAGGATACAAAGCGCCGCCGCAAAAAGAATATGGGTAATAAGCGGATAACATTCCTCCGCTATTCCCGGATCAATCCCGAAATAAATTGTGTCCTGAAACAGTAAAATGCCAATCATGCTTCCCGCCATGGCGAGAACTTTCTTCTTTGTCCAGAAAATATCGCAGAATACCACAGATAAGACCATAACAAAAACATCTGTAATAAGGAAATTAATACGCTGGATACCGATCATGATATAAGCACCTGGTTTTTGCTGAGCACATAATCGAGATACATTTTTTTGATCTCGGAGCATTTCCCGTGTGGTATGGGAATCTCCGCCTGGTTATCCATGATAATCGTCTTGTGGGAAATCATCTGGATATACTCCATATTAACCAGAAACGAGCGATGGGGACGCATAAAATTATCATACCGGGACAATTGTTCACATAGTTTATCCATACTTCCGCTGCTTTCTATGACTTTGCCGTTTTCCATGTTAAACACCAATGTGCGTTTGATCACCTCGCAGTATTCCAGCCTCTCCAGGTCAATCCGCAAGATCCCGCTTTTACAGGACAGGATCAGACTGCGTTTCTGCTCTTTTTGGCATCCGGATATGGCGGAATCCATCAGCCTGAAAAAAACATCGTCCAAAATCGGTTTGACCTGATAGAAATATGCACCGACCGTGTAGGACTGCACTGCAAACTCGGAGGACGACGTCAGGAAAATGATCTTTACAACGCTGTCATACTGCCGTATTTCTTTCGCAATATCTATCCCGTTTTCATTTGGCAGGATAACATCCAGAAATAAAATATCATAGCGCACGCTTCTCTCGATTTCAGCCATCAGCTCCAAAGAACTGTAAAAAGCAGTATACTCGATTTCCTTATTGCTTTTTTTACAATACTGGTCAAGCAGACCTTTGAGCTGTTTCAATACAGACATATCATTATCACAAAATGCCACCTTTATCATCTAATACCTTACCCTTTCTTCCCCTTTCCCCAACGCCTGTGCCCGGCGATAGAACAGCAGCGTAACAATGCCTGACCCTTGACATAACCTCCTTTCCTTCCTATAAATAATGAATGAACGCATTAATCCGATGATATTATATCAGATTTTACCCCCCCCCGAACCGAAAATACTGTGAAAGGTATCTAAAACTGCGCCAACGGTAATCCGGGATTCTTTCCGGCAGTTTTCCGGCGGTTCCCGCAAGGGCAGGGCAGATTTCGGAAAAGGAACCGACAAAACAGGGGAATACAAATGTTTATGAAAAAGGGTTGGGAAAAGATTTATTATTTTTCGAAAGAGCAATAGCAGAGCCGGAGGAAAACGAACTCCCCGACGAAGAATTTCAGGAGAATCTGTCATTTTTAAAAGACGCGGCAGCGGAGCCGGAGGAGATAGAACCCCCAGACGAAGTTTTTCAGGAGGATTTGTCTTTTTCTGAATCCACAACAGCAAGTCCAAAAGAAGACGAACTGCAGCCTCTTCCTGAAGGGACAGAGCGCAGGGCCTGGTTTTCCTCCCACATCGCTGTCTCCGAGCCGACCCCGGACGGCCCATACCGTTACCGCAAGTACGCCAAAAATCTGGGCCGTTCTAAACCGTTTTTAATAAATTCGGGGAAATTCTATGACAAATTTTGTGCCTTTGCCGACAGTGGAACAGACATCAATGGTCCCTTTCAGTTCTGTCACAATGCCATGGACGATATACAGGCCCAGCCCCGTCCCGGTCCCCCGGTTCCTGGCGCCCACATAAAAACGCCGGAAGACTAATGGCAGCTCCTCTTTTGGAATACCGCATCCGGTGTCTTCCACCGTCACCCGGATCTTCTCGTCCTCCGCCCATGCGGATATGGTGATGCTCCCGTCAGGGGGCGTCGCCCTGATGGCGTTATAAATAAGATTTTCAAAAAGGATGTTCAGCTTCTCCGGCTGTGCCGTCAAAAATCCGTCTTTCTTCGGCGGATTTACGAAAAAATGCACGGACTGGACCTCTGCCTCCCCGCTATAGGTATCGTATATCTCTGAAAGCATCTTTGCAACAGACACCCGAACCCATTTCTCATCAATCTTATCCAGCGCGTTGATCGTAGAAAGCCCCTGAAGGCGTCTTGCCATCTCCCACTGTTTGGCCTCCGCCTTGTCAAGATAATTTATCAATTCCGCATCCACGCCCACGCTGCTTTTGCGGATAGCCTCGATAAAAGCCTGGGTGGCAAATACCGGGGCCTTTAAGTCATGGGCCATATCGGAAAAGAACGCCTTGCGCTCGTTGAGAAGCTGCGTGACCTCTTTTGTCCGCTCCTTTACCTGTTCCTCCAGGTGGTTGGCCAGCATATCATTTTCCTTTAAAATACGGCGGCTGCGTGACACCATCATGGCGCCGAACAACAGCGCCAGCAAAAGCCCGCACCACTCAAACTGCCATAAAAAACGGATCGGCTCAAAGCGGTTGGAAAAGAAAAGATTGGCCAGAAGCCCTGTCCCGAACACAGTGCAGCCTGCCATGGTATAACGGCTTTCCCAGCTCTCTGTCATCACGTTCCTCACAAAGAAAGAGAATGCCCCGCAAAAAATAACGACATAATAGAGATCGGTCAGCCTGCCATGGACAAAAACCGCCCATGGCAGTACCGGGATCAGCAGGCCAAACGTCATAAGGACCGCCGGAAATGCCAGCAGAGCCGCACGAAGATACCGCCACGCCTTACTAAGCGCAGCTCCGGACGCCAGAACCGTCAGTTGCACGACACAAAAACACAGGACGTACATCGCCAGGCTTTGTACCACAAACCAGTACTGTACGGCGGGAGAGGAAATAAAATACGATAACAGAAACACAAAATGCCGTGCCACATACAGGGCGTAGCTGCAGCACAGCACTACAAACCATCGGGCAAGCTCTCCTCCCGTCCGCCACAGATAAAGGGTGAATACCGCCAGTGCCAGCGGAATCAGAAAGGCAAAGGTATAGGCAAAGCTTTGGACGCTTGTCACCTGAAAAATCGTCTCAGCCTTCCCTATCGCAGGCGGAAAGTACATTCCGCTGTAATACCCCGCCCCCGAAGAAGTCTCCACAGCCAGAATGTGGTCGCCCGCTGTCAGCAAAAACGTGACCCGCCCGCTGCCCGTTCCCATGGCAAGCTGCCTCCCGTCCAGCCAGATTGTATACCGGGAATACAGCCGGGGAAAATCCGCCGACACGATCTGATCCGCCCCATCGTAATGCAGTGTTATCTGATAGCGGGCCTGTCCGTGAGGAGACACCTCCCAGTCCCCGCGCTGCAGGCTGGAAAATTCCCCGATATAGGTGGGCCTCTCCGTCTCCCGCCCATCTGTCAGCAGCCACCCGTCAATGAGAAAGACGGGATTTCTCTTCTGCAAGTCCTTCTCGTTCAGATTGATCACTCCGGACTCACCATAGGGAGGCGGCGTGCGGTATTTGTTGTCACAATAGTAAAGCAGCACGAAAAAAAAGACTGTCAAAACAAGTATGGACAACTGCTGTTTTAAGGCTTTATGCTGTTTCATGCCCATGCCTCCCCAATGATTCCCATTCCGTCAAAGTTTCCCTGGCACGAACCGATATCCCTGTCCCCATACCGTCTCTATAAAGTGGTGTCCCTCCCAGGCCTTTTCCAGCTTCCTCCGGAGCCTTGACATATGCATCTGCACCAGCGTCCCCCCGTCCCAGGGCCGGTTCCCCCATATCATGCCGTAAATCTCTTCCGGCGTAAAAATATGGCCCGCGCGCTCCGAAAGACGGCACAGAATATCAAATTCAACAGACGTGAAGGACAGTTCCCTTTCGCCTATCATCGCCTTGCGTCTTGTCAGATCCAGAAGAAGGGGGCCGTACTGGAGCTGAGTGAGTTCCGACCTGGCCATTCGGATGCGGGTTTCTACCTTTGCCCAGAAAAGATCCGCCGGCGTGTCCTTGGTGATGTAGTCTATGCCGCCCACTGCAAAGCCCTCCAACTGCTTATCCGACTCCGTGAGGTTGCTTAAAAAAATAATCGGCGTATCCATCAGCTTGTGAAGCTTTTCACAAATGGAAAATCCGTCCTCATCGGAAATCATCACATCCAGAAGCACACAGTCGCAAAAATTCTCTGCTGCCAGACGCAGCGCCTCCTCCCCATTGTTCGCCACATCCACAATACAGCCATGGCTCCTTAAGATATCCCCCCATACAGTACAGTCAACGGAATCGTCATCTACCAACAGGATCCGCCATGAGCCGTCGGGACGTTTCGCGCTGCCCTCTGCAGGCATGGGATCTTCTGTCCCCGGCCGGTTCAGAAAATTCATGTAGGCATCCTGGACCTGGCCGCGCCGCTGACGAGATAACGGAACGCAGTCCCCGTTCTTCATTCTGACGCTTTTGCTGTCAATCGCCTGGATGTAGTTAAGATTGACCAGATAAGAGCGATGTGTTTTCAAAAATTCCGGCCTCAACAGCAATTTTCTCTCAAAATCCGCCAAAGCGGCAGTCGTCTCACAGACGGTCCCGTCCGCAAGATGAAAAAATACGGTTTTATTCATAACTTCCAAATACACGATCCATGCAAAAGTGATCCGGACAACGCCGGTCTTGCTTTTCAACACAAATCCCAGCTCTACCTGTGCAGACAGCTCTCCCCCTATCTTGTCTAACAGTGCAAAAAACGAATCTGCCTCTACAGGTTTCAGCAGATAATAATACGCCCCGACGCGGTAACTGTCCACGGCAAACTCCGGAGACGAGGACACTAATATGAGCCTGACATTCTTGTCTATTTCTCTCATCTCCTGCGCGGTTTCTATTCCGCCTGTTCCCGGCATCAGGGCATCCATCAGCACAAGATCGTATTCCCCGCCCTTCAATTCACATAAAAAATCCGTACTGTTTGTAAAATAACGACAATCTATCGATTCTTTCCGGCTTATCTGGTATTCCGCAATCAATTTCTTAATGCAGGAGACTTCCGGCTCGTCGTTATCGCAAACTGCTATTCGCATGATTCCTCCTTTCCCACAATAAATCCAGATATAAAAACTATTCCATATTGTATCATGCAGATTAAGTCATGGTAAGGGCGCCCTATTCATTTCAAATGCCTTTAAACCACCGCCATCATCCCTTTCAGGCTAAACAGATGGTTTTTCACTAACTCCTTTTCCAAAAATTCCAGATTCTGATCTGAATTTTCCACCTGACGGGAATACCGGCAGGCCGCCTTCACCAGCGCTCTCTCATCCGCCTTCCCTTCCCTCCCATACAGGAACAGGCACCGCTCCCGGATCATCATCACACTGAATACGGCCAGCTTTGCCTTCCCATACACATCCCCGTCATAAAACGCTCCCAGCACATAGGTATTCACAAAATAAAGGGCCAGGTTCTCCCACTCCCGTTCCAGGCTTACGGCTTTTTCTTCAAACTCTCGTCTCAGCCCTTCATATTCTTTGATTCCCTTTTCGTGGTAAAGTTCCCGGCACATCTGTCCCACGATTTTGTCCCATCCCGCCAGCACGGGCTCCATTCCTTCCGTCAGCCGCATCCAGGCTCCCATACGGATCATCCGCTCCGCCTCCTGCCTCCGGAAGGGAAGGATACGCCTGGCAAATCTCTCCGCCGCCTTTTCTGCCAGGTATCTTTCTGAAAGCTGACGGGCCGCTTCCCGGACTCCCCCCAGGCCGCTCTTTTTGCCGTTATCCCTGCCCCCTGCCTCGCACGCCATATTCCAGCGGCGCTGGAAATCATGGCAGAAAGCCAGGGCCATTGCCAGCCTTTGCCCAAAGCTTACCGAACGCTTCCTAAGCAGGGCAGACAGCGTGTCCCGGACCTCTTCCAACGCCTCCAGAAGCTCCCGGCTTCCCTCCTGCCGCTCGCTTATCTCTCCGCTTTGGCCGTCTTCTTCCCTCCTTTTTCTTCTCTCTTCCCGCTCCCATTCCCGCCAGGCGCCCTGGCTCTCATCCCTGACAATGACCCTGGCCGCCTCCGGACACGACAGGCACAGCATGGCCTCTTTCAGGTTCCCGTAATCCTCCACATGCCTGGGATAGTCCCGGCACTCCCTGCACATTCCTTCCCTGCCCATCTCCTTATAAATATCACAGAATCCCTGGCTGTTTAAAAAAGCGCAGGCCCTCCCCTTAAGCTTAAAACACCTGTTTTTATGATCGATCCCCCAAAACAACCTGCGGCCAAAGGCCCCTTTTTCCTTCCGGTAAGCCTCATAGCTTTCCCTGTCAATGCCGATCCTCCATCCCTTGCAGCAGGTATCCTCACATTCCGCCCCCACACATACGAACCTGTCCAGACATTGTGCGACACGATATTTCATCTTTGCCCCCTCCTCCGCCAAGTAAACGTTACACTCCTGCCTTTTTGCAAATATCCGCCAGGCAGCACTTGTCACAAAAAGGCTTTGTCCTGGCCGTGCAGACTTCCCTTCCGTGATACACCAGCCGATGGCAGAAATCGCTCCCCTCTTTGGGTGGAATCAGCTTCCAAAGGGCCATTTCCACTTTCTTTGGCTCCTTTATCCCGTCCACCAGCCCCATCCGGTTCACCAGCCGGATGCAATGGGTGTCTGTCACAATGGCAGGCTTGCCAAACACATCCCCCATGATCAGGTTGGCGCTCTTTCTCCCCACTCCCGGAAGCTTTAAAATCTTGTCAAAATCCTCCGGGATTTTCCCCCCGTATTCATCCCTCAGCATTTTCATGCACGCGCTGATATCCCGGGCCTTGCTGTTGCCCAGGCCGCAAGGCCTGACAATCTCCTCGATCGCCTCCACCGGGGCCTCTGCCAGGGCCTCAATGCTGGGATACTTCTCATACAGCCCCTCTACCACCACATTGACCCTTGCATCCGTACACTGTGCCGCCAGGCGCACGCTGACCAGCAGCTTCCACGCCTGGTCGTAATCCAGGGTACATCCTGCATCCGGATACTCCTTCTTCAGTCTCTCAATAATCTCCAAAGCCAGTTTCTTCTTTGTCATCTGACCTGCTCCTTATCCTTCTTACGCGGCAGCCGCCGCCATCCTTTTTATTCCCCTCCCTGCCGGAATGCCTCAATCTCCTTCACTAACAGCCGGATATTGTCAATCAGCGAGTCAAACATCCCGTACTCATACAGCTTCATCCCCAGGATTCCCAGAGGAACTGCCAGGATCATTCCGGAGATCCCCTTTTCCTTGAATCCCAAATATAAAAAGAGGAGGGTCATAAGGGGCGGAAGGCCCATGGAATCCCCCACAATCTTAGGCTGGATCATCTGCCTTGCCACCTGGCTCACCACATAGAGAAGAGCCAGCCCTGCCGCCAGCATAAACTCCCCGGACAAAAGCTTTACCACCGCCCATGGAAGCAGGACCGTCCCCGTCCCAAAAAGCGGAAGAAAATCAAGCATGGCAATCAAAATCGCCAGTAAAAAAGCATATCGGATTCCCAGCGCCACAAAGCCTGCCATCAAAATCAGCGCCACCATGAACATAATCTTAAACTGGGCCAGAAAATACCCTCCGATCAGTTTTTGCACGTCCCCCTTCAGGTTCTGATAATACCGGCTTCCTCCCTCCGGAAGGTATTTCCTGCAAAATTCAAGGATGTGTTCCCGCTCCGCCAGGAAAAAATAAGAAGACAGAATCGTCACCACCACATTGACCATTACATTGGGAATCCTCATCGCCACATTTCCTGCCGCCTCAACAGTGGGCGATGCGATCTTCTGGACAAGCACGCCCATCATCTCTCCCACATTTCCCGTAAAATCCTTCCATGTGTCCTGGACGTTTTGGGGAAGGAACCGCAAAAGCTCGTCAAAGCGTCCGGAAAAAGTCCCCAGCCCCTTTGACGCCGCTTCATACAGCTCCGGCAGGTCCCTGGCAAAATGAAAGGCCTGAACCAGAAGGCGGGATATCAGAAAATATCCAAGCCCGATCACAAAGCCTAAGGCCACCACAATAATCAGCGCCGAGCTGTGCTTCCGCACAATCTTTACCCGGCTTTCCAGAAAACGCACCAGAGGATTGGCGACCATCGCTATGACCCATCCCACCACAAACGGCATAAAATACCCAAGCAGCTTTGGCACAACCATACATGCAAACACGATCCCTGCCGCCGGGATCACAATATTCAGAAGAATCCTTGCATACTTTTTTACACTTTCCATCCGCTCACCTGCTTTACCCGATATTCATCCCGCCGGTTTTGGCGCGTGGGCTGTCACCAGGCCTGCACCGCTCCGTGTTCCTTCAGATAGTCTTCAAGGAAAGCAAACAATCGCTCCATCTCCTCATCCGTGCCGATCGTAATCCTTAAATAATTTTCCAAACGGGGCTGTTTAAAATACCTTACATAAATCCCCTCCTTCTGCAAAGCCTCAAAAAGCTCCTCTGCCGGAACCTTTTCATGCTTTACTAAAATAAAATTGGCCATGGAATCCGGAAAAGAAAATCCCAGGCTTCCAAACCGCTTTTTGGCCTTCTCCCTGGTATCCACAATCTTTCCGATGGTCTTTCGGAAATATGCTTCATCCTTCACGGACTCCGCCCCGAGAGCCAGGGACGGCATATTCATGGTATAAGAGTTAAAAGAATACTTGACGTCATGAAGGGCGCGGATCAGCTCACGGCTTCCTATGGCAAAACCGATCCGCATACCGGCCATGGAACGCGCCTTGCTGAAGGTCCGGACCACCAGCAGATTTTCATAACGTCCTAAAAGCTCCAGGGCCGACCTGCCGCCAAAATCGATGTACGCCTCATCCACAATCACGACCGAGTCCTGGTTGTGCCGGACCATGTCTTCCACCTGTTCCAGGCCGAGCAAGAGTCCTGTAGGCGCGTTGGGATTCGGGAAAATCACGCCGCCGTTTTCCCTGTCATAATCCCGGGGCCGTATGCGAAACGTCTCGTCCAGCGGCACCGCCTCATAGGGAATCCCAAAAAGCTCCGCCCAGACCTTATAAAAAGAATAGCTTACATCCGGAAAGAGAAGAGGTTTCTCCGAGTTGAAAAATGACAAAAACGCCATGGCCAGCACGTCATCCGACCCGACTCCCACGAATACCCGGTTCCTTTCCACGTGATGATAATCCGCCAGGCAGTTGACCAGCTCCTCCGCCGCCGGGTCCGGATATTTCCGGAACCTGCCGTAATCCATCTCCTGCAGCGCCCTTCTTACTCCCGGCGCCGGAGGATAGGGGTTCTCGTTGGTATTCAGTTTCAGGATCTTCTCTCCTTTCGGCTGTTCCCCCGGCACATAAGGAACCACCCTCCTGATATTGACTTCCCACTTTTTCACGCCTCGCCCTCCTCTCCTCCCAGCCCGTACTCCTTTGCCAGCGCCAGGAATGCCGGCATGGAACGCTCGATCTGTTCATAAGATACGCAATAAGCGACGCGCACATACCCCGGACAGGCGAACGAACTTCCCGGCACCAGCAAAAGATTGTGCTTTGCCGCCCTGTCACAGAATTCCTTTTCATCTTCAACCGGAGATTTCACAAAAAGATAAAAGGCTCCCTCCGGGCGGATACAAGAGAATCCGCATGCTTTCAGCCCCTCATACAGCCGGTTCCGGTTCCGGTCATAGGCGGCTAAGTTCACGCAGGCTCCCTTTTTTATGCATCGTTTAATCACTCTCTGCATCAGGGACGGCGCGTTGACGCTCCCTAAAACACGGTTGGCGATGGAGGCCGAGGTAAACACCTGCCCGCTGTCCTGCAGTTCGTCCGGAATCACCAGATAACCGATCCTCTCCCCCGGCAGTGAAAGAGACTTGCTGTAGGAATAGCATACCACCGTATCTTTGTAGTATTTCGTCACATAGGGAACCTGCACCCCGTCATAGGCCAGTTCCCGGTAAGGCTCATCCGAAATCAGCAAAATTCCTTTGCCGGATTCCTTCTCCTTTTCTTCCAGGATCCCCGCCAGGCGTTTCAGCGTTTCTTCCGAATAGACCACGCCGGTAGGATTGTTCGGAGTGTTGATGATCACTGCCTTGGTCTTCTCCGTAAGCCTTTTTGCAAATTCTTCCAGGTTCGGCTGAAAATCCACAGTGTCAGGAGGCACGACCACCAGGTTCCCGTCGTAGTTTCTGACATAATTCCCGTACTCGACAAAATAAGGCGCAAAAACAACCACCTCGTCCCCGGGCTCTAATACCGTCTTCAAAATCACGTTCAGCCCGCTTGCCGCCCCCACCGTCATCAGGATATTGCCCGCGCCAAATGAAGTCCCGAACCGCTCATTCAGGGAATCGGCTATGGTCTCCCGCACATCTTCATACCCTGCATTGCTCATATAGCCATGGACAAAAACAGGGTCCTCCTCTTCCAGGACTTCTAAAATCGCTTCCTTCACCTCATCCGGCGCGGGGACATTGGGGTTGCCCAGGCTGAAATCATAGACATTCTCAGGGCCGTAAACAGCCGCAAGCCGCTTTCCCTCCTCAAACATTACCCGGATTACCGAATTATTTTCCAACAGCGGCCTCATTTTCCCTGAAACCATATGTTTGTCCTCCTTCCTGCTCCTCCTTTTTATAACCTGCCCTTTTCATGGCTTCTTCCTTTTATAACCTGCCCTTTTTATGGCTTCTCCTTTTTGCAGCCTGCCCTTTTTCATTCAGGAAGCCGTTTTGTCATCGCTTTCGTTCATTAAAATGGTAATAGACCGCCATCATTCCCGACACGATCAGATAAAACCAGGTGGTAGTATTGCTGAACCAGGTGGTAAAGAAAGAAAGCATCAGATAGGCCGCCATCTGGGCATACAAAAGGTACCCCACAGGATTGCGCAGTTCCCGAAGCTTCACGGTCAGCAGATACGCGGCCGCCCCCAGCAGGCAGGAAAAGGCCAGCACGCCCGCCCAGCCAAAATCATAATAAGAATCATAAAACATCGTCAGGGTAGTCAGCTCCTTCTTATCCACATAGATCGGGAAATTGATGAGCCTGGGAAAAGCGAACTTAAGGCCGGTAAGCGCCCACAAGGGAAACAGCCCCCGAAGCCCGAAAGCATGCCTTGGAAGGACTTCCACCAGACAGTTAAAATTCTCATAATTATTGGCAATATACATATAGGGCTGTGTGATAAAAATCGGCATCCCCTCATACTTCATCTCGAAGATCCCGTTCAGATACTCCACATCATGGCTCCTGGCTATGGTCAGGATCAGGTACACGGGCAGTATCACCAGCGCCAGGCCTGTCAGGTATACCGGGTTAAACTGCTTCTGCAGGGAAATGTAAGTAAAACCCGTCAGTATTATGGCAAACACAAACTGGAACCGTGAAACACACAAAATAGGTATCATCAGGGAAATACCCGTCATAACGGAAGCCACCAGCATGCGCCTCTCGCATCCCCTGCCCCGCTCCGTGTGAAAATACAGCACGGAAACAGAAGGCACCAGGACACAGGACACGGTAATATAGTGGATCCCTGTCAGGTGAAACTCCGAGTAAGCATGGGGTACTCCCCTCAGGAAAAGCGGCACATATCCCAACACGGCCGCCTCTATGCAGAAGGCGGCAAGGGACAATCCTGTCACGCCGCAGATGATGTGAAACAGCGGTTTCGGGTTTCCTCTAAAGCTTCTCCATCTGCTGTGGCTGTCATAGCCTGTTCCGAACCGCCGGCTTAAGATCTCAAAAACCACCCAGAAACCCACATAAGCCAGCGCCAGGCATATCCAGGTCATGAGCGCCCAATCCGTATGAAGACGGCTGAGCTTTAAACATGCCAGACCTTGTCCGCCCACCCAAAACAGGGAAAAGATTCCCCGAAGATGGATCAGATTCTTATACTTACGATAATCCCGGGCATACATCCAAACAGCCGCCCCTAAAAGCATAATCCCCGACAAATAATAATGTCCCCATCTTGCCAGAAAAAAACTCAAACCGTAACTGATCAGATAAATTATCATATCCTATTCACCCTACTTCCGGATCCTTCGCTCTAAAAGGCCCTGAGAGAAAATGGCTGCCTCACGCGAAGCGTGTGGCAGCCGTAACTCTCACATCACGTTAAAATTCCGGTTTACAGCCCTGCAACAAATTCACGCATATAATCTTCCACTTCTTTTGTAGTAGCAAAGCTCATGGCCTTGTCGGCCACCTCCTGAAGTTCCTTCGTGCTCAAACTGGTAATCAGCTTCCTGGAATACAAAATCGCCGACGCGCTCATGCTGAACTCATTCAGCCCAAAGGCCAGAAGCAGCGGGATCATCATCGGATCGCTGGCTGCCTCCCCGCACATTCCCACCATAATCCCGGCTTCCCTGGCACAGGTAATAATACGCTTAATGCTCCGCAGCACTGCCGGGTTAAAGGTTGAATACAGGTAAGAAATCTTATCGTTCCCACGGTCCACGGACATCGTGTACTGGGTCAGGTCGTTCGTCCCGATGCTGAAGAAATCCACCTCTTTGGCAAAAATATCCGCGATCAGGGAAGCCGCGGCCGTCTCCACCATGATGCCGACCTGAATGTTCTTGTTGTACGCTATTCCCTTACGGTCCAGCTCCATCTTCAGCTCGTCAATCAGGGTCTTTGCCTCCCGGTACTCGTCAATGCAGGTAACTAAGGGGATCATGATCTTTATATTGCCGAACGCGCTTGCCCGAAGCAGCGCCCGAAGCTGCGGCTTATAGATATCCTCCTTGCGGTCTAAGCAAAGGCGGATAGCCCGGTATCCCAGGAAAGGATTCTCATCCTTTTCAAGCCCCATATAAGGAATCTCCTTATCACCGCCGATATCCAGGGTGCGGATGATCACCGGCTTGCCTGCCAGGGCCTCCGCCACCTTCTTATATGCCTCGAACTGCTCGTCCTCCGTCGGCATGGAATTGCGGTCCATAAACAAGAATTCCGTCCTGAACAGCCCTACGCCTTCGCCATCGTACTGAAGTACCTTTTCCACATCCTGGGGCTTGCCGATGTTGGCCACCAGCTCCACTGTGACGCCGTCCATGGTGACGGTCGGCTGCCCGATGTACTTTTCCAGCTCCTTCTTCTCGGCCAGGAACGCATCTCTTTTTGCCGTGTACTCTGTCTTTATGGCGTCATTGGGATTCACAAACACCACGCCTGCATCCCCGTCCAGGATCACAAAGTCCCCGTTCTTTGCCTCCGCCATAAAATCGCTGACCGCAACCACCGCCGGGATTTCCAGCGCCCGCGCCAAAATCGCGCTGTGGGAAGTTTTGCCGCCCAGCTCCGTCACAATACCGGTCACGTTTTTGGGGTTAATGCCTGCCGTCATGGAAGGAGTAAGATCCTTTGCCACCAGAATACTCCCGGCCGGCAGGGACGCGATATCCACCGTATCCACGCCCAGCAGCACCCGCTGCATACGGGTCTTAATATCCCGCATATCCGTGGCCCTCTGCTGCATCAGCTCATCCTCCATGCCCGCAAACACGTTGGCGTACATGGTACACACCATCTCAATGGCAAATTCACTGCAGATGTTCTCGCCTTTAATCGTATTTTCGATCTCTCCGGTAAGCATGGGATCCATCAAAAGCATCATATGGCCCTGCAGGATCTCCGCCTCCTTCTCCCCTACCCGGGTGGCTAAGTCTGCCGCCAATGCCTCTGTATCCTTCATGGTCTTGTCCAGCGCCCCCTTAAAACGCTGAACTTCCTCTTCCACATCTGCAACGGTCCTCTTTTCGATAACCAGCTCCGCCTCTTCCACAATCACTGCAGTTCCGATACCGATACCGGAAGAAGCATTCGTTCCCTTAAACATGCTAAAACTCCTCCTCATTAATTATTTATGTGAAACATGCATGATTCATCAGCACGCCTCCCATCCTTCTTTAAAAAACTCATTCCCCCAGTCCGCTCTCTACCAGCCGGACCATAGCGGCAAGGGCCTCCTCCTCGTCCTCTCCCTCGCAGACAAATTCAATCTCATCTCCGCACTTAATGCACGCTCCCAGCACGCTTAACACGCTTTTTGCGTTGGTCGGCGTGTTCCGGGAGATGAATCTGACAGACGACTTATATTTTATCGCCTCATTACAAAGCATACCGGTGGGACGCAGATGAAGACCGGATGCATTCTTGATTGTGACATTCCTGCTGACCACTCTATACCCCTCTTTTCATTATCATGATAGTGCTATTCCGACGCGGCGGTTTCCTTCTCCTCATCTCCGGACGCCGGAACCGGCGGCGCTCCCGCCTCCGCGGCCGGATCCGTAATGCCCGGGCCATCTGCCTGGAGAGCCTGTTCCGGGCTTCCTTCCGTTCCTTCTTCTCCCCCGACCGGCTCGTGCGTGTGAATCCCCGTCTCTTCCATACCGCCGGGGGGCGTTACCTCAACCTGAAATTCCCCATAGGACACCACGTCAAACCGTTCGCTCTCCTCAAAATGGAGAACCCCGGGGTGAACCCCCTCAGACAGCCCCGCAAAGTTCATTGACGCCTCGAGATCTTCTGACGACAGTTCCTCCAGATCCTCTTTCAGGCCCCGGACCGTAACGGAAATCCTGGAAGGCTCTAACCGGTATTCCCAGCCTTCCTCCTTCCCCGTGACGGCGATCGCCCCCTCGTCCAGTTCAACGGACTTTTTGACCAGCGGTTCCACCAGTATGCGGATTTCTATATTGGGATTCTCCGAATCTGCAATCCGGACCCCTTCCGGCAGAAATTCCCGGATATCCACCGTGACCGTCTTGTCCTGAGTGGCGCCATCGATATCCAAAACGGGAGACGAGATCACAAGGACATTTAAGGAAGCCAGCCCGGATCTGGATCCTGTCACCAGCACGCTCCTTTTGGGGCATTCCACACCGATATAACGGTATCCCGGGGCAGCGGTTCCCTCCACCTCAAAATCCAGGGAAACTTCTTTGATCTTATTTACATAGACCGTGTAATTCACTCCGGTCTCGTCCACGTCTGTGTGGACCCGTTCGTCCAGAGGCAGTTCCTTGCCGTTGCCGTCATAAAACTGCAGCATGGTCTGGCCTTCCGTATCGCTGCTTATCCCGTCTATATTGATCTTTACTCCCACATGGTTGATCAGACCCACCTGGGACATAGGGCCTTCCACAGTGACAATGTCCGGTGAAAGGGCAATGCCGGCAAAATCGTATCCGTCCGCCGCCCTGCCCTCGGCCTCTGCCATGACCTCGAAAGGCTTTGTCTGTATATCCTCCGTCTTCACCTGGACCACGCCGGGACGGGAAGATACGTTATAATAGATATCGTCATTTTTCAGGACCTCCACCTTTACAGGCACGGAACCCGTCACGTCATAAAGCTCCGATAAATCGATATACGCGCGGAAATCCGAGGGCTGCACCTTATAGATATCCCGGGCATGGACGTCAAAACTCACAGTCACCGTGTTTTTTCCTACAATTTCATAAGCCCGCCTGGCTGCTGCCAGAACCTGGTCGTTTTCAATGTCCAAAGGGATTTCCCTCCGGTTATTGACCAACGGATTGGATACATTTACAACGATCAGCCAGATAATAAATGCCAAAAAGAGAGAAAGAATCTTCAGTCCCAGATTTTTAATCAGTCTTTCTTTCATTCTTCTTTATTCCCTTCCAAATCTTAAACCGGTTCCCGCCTGCCTCTTCCTGCTTTTCCATCTGTTCGAGGGCCTGGCGCAGGCTCTCCGCGTCACTGATCCGGCGCAGCATTCCGCCTTCCACCAAAGACACCCGCCCGGTCTCCTCCGACACGACGATCGTGAGGCTGTCTGTGACCTCGCTGATTCCGACGGCAGCCCGATGCCTGGTGCCTAAATCCTTGCTGATCATCATATTGTCGGATAAAGGCAGATAACAGGTGGCGGCCGTCACCCGGTTCCCCCGGATCACCACAGCCCCGTCATGAAGGGGCGTGTTATGTTCAAAAATATTGATCAATAGCTGGCTGCTGACTAAGCCGTTAATCTCGATGCCTGTGCGTTCGATCTCCTTTAAAGGCATATTCCTTTCCAGGACAATCAATGCTCCTGTCTTCACCTTCGCCATCTCAAAGGTTGCCTTTACGATCTCATTGGCCGTCCGCTCCGTAAATGCCGCCTCTTCTTTCCCATCGTCAAAGGATAATATGCCGGAAATGAGATTCTGGCTTCCTAACTGCTCTAAGGCTTTCCGCAGCTCCGGCTGGAAAATGATCACCAGGGCCGTCACGGCAATAGTGGTGGTCTTTTCCAGAATCCAGAGAATCGTATTCAGATGGAGGATCGCCGCCATCATGGCGAAAACCCCAATGACCAAAAGCCCCTTAAGCAACGTCCATGCGCGGGTATTCATAATCCAGTACAGGATCTCATATACCAGAAACGCAATGATAAAGATTTCAAAAACATTGGTGAGGGTTATTCTCGGCAGAAAAGAGAACCAGGACAGCACACCCCGCCACAGTTCTTCCCCCTGAAAGGCACCCGTCATAATCTGGCCTCACTTTCCCTGCGTCCGCCGCCCCGGCCTTTCTTCGGATTGTTGATCCGCTGGACATGGACATCCGGCCGGGAAACCACTATTTTGGGTACTGCTTTGACGTAGTACACATAATCGTCGTCTTCAAACTGGGTATACTCTGTCCTGCTGTAATCCACCGCAAACACAAAGAAATGATAGATCCCGGCCGCAATCAGGGAAACCAGGATTCCCAGGATCAGCTCCTGGGGAGATACCTGCGCGCTGAAGAGATAGTCCCCGCCGAACACGACCGCCATCTGACTGATGGAGCCGGATACAATGGCCAGAATCCAGGCATAGTCCACGGAAAGGATACGGATTAAGTACACAACCAGGATTCCCACCGCGCAGGCGGCAATCATCACCAACATGGTCTGGTTTGTGACCATGGCCCGGATTAGCTGCACATATTTCTCCGTAATGTCCACGGCCGCGTCATTTGTCAGCACCCCCGCGTTCTGCTTTACATAATTCATAATGTAGTAGACGGCCGCCCCGCAGCTTACCGGGATCACGCCTGATAAGCCTCCCGACAGCCCGGCCAGCAGCGGAATCACAAAGGGTATCTTAAGGGCAAAGGCAATGGGCGTCAAAAGAAGCCAATAGCTGTCCCGGGGCTGCAGGCCGTAATACAGCAAGGCCACCAGCACCAGAAAGATCCCCGCCAGCAGGGCAAGCTCCATGGAAACGGAATAGATATGCCCCAAAAGCACCATGCCCATCAGAAAACTGATGGCCCCATAAGGCACAAAAGCACATACAAGCGCCAGGCCTGTCATAATCAGCGGATTCTTCATCCGGGCAAGATACCCCAGATTTGCGTTCATAAGAATCAAAGCCGAAAGGCTCACCAAAAATTTGACCAGCGCGTCTACCGGCGCTGCAAACCTTCCGTAAAATGATTTCAGGCTTTCCTTAAGTTCGAGAAGTACGATCATGGCGGCTGCCCTCCTTTGATAATTCTCTGGCACGATTCTGGAATTCGTACCGTTTCTCCAGACGTTTCAGCTTAGCCACATAGACCTTCATGCCCCGTTTGGAATATTCGTACCGCCTGTGGTATACCAGCCAGGTAATAATCAGATAGGAAACCAGTCCTGACACATACCAGAGCACGGCGCTCCTCCCCATATCCACCACCTCCCGGATATCCAGGGTATTCAGCAGTTTTTCCATATTATATAAGACCCATGTCATAGCGCACAACATATAACAGACCGTATATGAAAAAAACGAGCGGAACATATTCCTGCTGATATAATCGCTTTGAAAAAAACGGTTTACAGGGAAGATCCGTTTTCCCTCCCGCTTTTCAAACATTGCAATGCTGGTCATCAGCTTAATTTTGTCCTCATTCAGCATATCTTTTTCCACCATCCATAAATTATCAGTTTAGTATACCATAATTTTTTTTATTAGGCTACACCTCTGCCTAATTTTTTACAGATATTCTTTTTTCATGCTGCAACAGTTCAGATCTCCCATAAACTGTTATTTCACGTTACTGTTTTCCAATTAGTTACAGTATAACACAAAAGGTCCGCCATGTAAAATATGGCGGACGCAAAATTATCGTCAAATTATGGCATTGTGTTACTGCCTGAATTCTTCCGGATGTCTATTCGTCAACGCTGTAATTGGGCGCTTCCTTTGTAATATGGATATCATGGGGATGGCTCTCCTTTAAGGCCGCGGCAGAAATCTTCACAAAACGCCCCGTCTCCTGAAGGGTCTTGATATCGCCGGCCCCGCAGTAGCCCATGCCGGACCGTAAGCCTCCAAGCATCTGGAATACCGTGTCTTCCACCAGGCCCTTATATGCCACCCGGCCTTCCACGCCTTCCGGAACCAGCTTCTTGGCATCCGACTGGAAATACCGGTCCTTGCTTCCGTTCTCCATGGCGGCTATGGAGCCCATTCCACGGTACACCTTATATTTTCTTCCCTGATACAGTTCAAAGGTTCCCGGGCTCTCGTCGCAGCCTGCAAACATGCTTCCCATCATGCAGACATTGCCTCCCGCGGCGATGGCTTTAGTGATGTCGCCGGAATACTTGATGCCTCCGTCTGCGATGATCGGGATCCCGTATTCCTTTGCCACCTCATAGCAATTCATAATGGCAGTGATCTGAGGAACGCCGATGCCTGCCACTACCCGGGTAGTGCAGATGGAACCGGGTCCGATCCCTACCTTTACCGCGTCCACTCCCGCATCGATCAGAGCCTTTGTGGCCTCTCCGGTCGCCACATTGCCTGCGATCACGGCAAGCTTGGGATATGCCTCCTTGATCATCCTGACGCAGCGCAGCACGTTCTCCGAATGCCCGTGGGCGGAATCCAGCACCACCGCGTCTACCTTTACGTTCACCAGGGCCGATACCCTTTCCAGGACATTGGCCGTGATCCCCACGGCCGCCCCGCATAACAGCCTTCCCTGTGCGTCCTTAGCGGACAGCGGGTAACGGATCTGCTTCTCGATATCTTTGATGGTAATTAATCCTTTTAAATTAAAGTCATCGTCCACGATGGGGAGCTTTTCCACCCTGGCCTTGCCTAATATCTTTTTGGCCTCCAGCAAAGTAATCCCCTCCTTTGCCGTAACCAGGTGGTCTGAGGTCATGCACTCTTTAATCTTTTTTGTGTAGTCCTCCTCAAATTTCAAATCACGGTTGGTAATGATGCCCACCAGCTTGCGGCCTTCCGTGATCGGGACGCCGGAAATACGGAATTTGCTCATCAGTTCGTCTGCGTCTTTAAGGGTATGTTCGGGAGAAAGAAAAAACGGATCTGTGATTACACCGTTCTCCGAACGTTTCACCTGGTCCACTTCTTCTGCCTGTGTCTGGATCGACATGTTCTTGTGAATGACTCCCATGCCGCCCTGCCTTGCCATGGCAATCGCCATACGGTGTTCCGTAACCGTATCCATGCCAGCGCTCATCAGCGGAATGTTCAGCTTGATGTCTTTGGTCAGATACGTGGTCAGATCTACCTGGTTGGGAATAACCTGAGAATATGCCGGAACCAGCAGCACATCGTCAAATGTGATCCCATCCCCAATAATCGTACCCATTTTTCTACCTCGCTTTCTTTCGTTTTTATAGATAATCCTGACAGGCAAACCCCTCCGCCTGCCGTAGTTTTCGACGCGGTTCCTCCCGCTTATTAGTTCCCTAGTGTAGCAAATTTTAGTCCGCTTGTCAAACACATTTTAATCGGGTGCGGCAAATTGAAAATTGTAACATTAAATGCGAAAGGAAGCGAAAGCCTCCCGACGCATTATTTTTTTACCACAAAACGGGCAACACTGGCCCCTCGGCCATTTTGTAAAGTCTGTATTTATCGGTGAAGGA
>CATKXR010000006.1 GCA_949840805.1 uncultured Lachnospiraceae bacterium
GTGGAAAACCAAAGGAGATCATTTTGAAGGATAAACCACAGAAAAAGATCAGTAGCCATAAGCAGGAAACAGCTTATGATTACTGACCTTTTTTGCATTTCTACTTTAAATTGATGCGTTTATCCTGTCCCAAATGACCAGGATAAACGCATCAATTTCTTCGAAAAAGATATTGACTTTTCAAGTACTTTTGTTCCGAAGGAATTTTCCTCCTGATAACGTATTACATAATATTGAATATTGCGTATAATTCGCTGCAAACACGTACTATTGAACAGAATAGCATGATGAGTCATATGTTGAAAAGCTATAATTATCTGGCAATTATCTTAATAACGCATCTATTTTCACAATATTAAACACATCTATATTGATGTGTTTATCCTGTCCCAAATGATCCGCAGGAAAAGAAGGATAGAACATTTTCAGACACGTTCACACTCCGCTTTTCACGCAACGGTACTAAGGAACAATTTCCTGATACTGTAAAATACACAACCTTAGTACCGACGTAAAAAGAGGATCTTCCAACGACCTCCCCTTCTTCTCCTGCTACGTTACCGGCATATCGGCACTGCATAACAGAAGGCACTACCCCTACAAACAGCCGATAACACAGCCTGTTCTGTTATCCGTCCCCCGGGAAACCCTCGAAGAACGTCGGCGCTTAATGAGCCGGGGTGGTTTTCCCGGCGAATTTAGCGTCCGCTACGTTCTTCACGGAGCGGGAGCGCGTTTTCCGGGGTACGGGTAACAGAACAGGCGGACCTTTCGGAATCACTGTAAACAGCATCATGCGCCACACGACAAAGTATACCCTTCCAGGCATCCCATAATACATGCCCTTCAGACAGGCATGCTCCGTCAACCTCTGCCCGACAAGGCATACCCTTCTAGGCACCCCATAATGCATACCCTTCAAACAAGCATGCTCCATCAACCTCCGCCTGATAATGCATGCCCTTCAGACAGGCATACTCCGTCAATCTCCACCCGACAAGGTATAATTCCCCCTCTTTACCCGCACAGCTCCACAATAGCCTGTGCAAACATTTTTGCGCTGACCGCCAGCTCTTCTACCACGGCAAACTCATCGGCCCCATGCATCCTGTTTTCCGTCTCCGGCATGGCGGCACCAAAAGCCACGCCGTTTTTCAGGTCATGGACGTAAGTTCCCCCGCCAATGGAAAGGCATTTCCCCTCTTTTCCGGTATATCTCTCATAAATCTTTAAAAGGGTTTTCACAAACAGGGAATCTCCGTCAACCATGTGAGGCGGTTTCATGGAATCATTAAGTAAATCGATTCCTTCCTCTGCCATCTTTTCCTTAATAACCTTCAGCACATTTTCCTCGTTTCCGCAGACCGGCACCCGGCTGTCAAACTGACCGTCCAGCCCGGTCTTATCCACCGTCAGCATGGAAAATGCCAGGGTCAGCCGTCCTGACACCTCATCTTCCATATCCACCCCCAGGACAGTTCCGTTCACATCTCCATGAGGCATCAGATCTGCCATCTTCTTCAAATATTCGATCTGCGGGCAGGCGGCAAAAGGCAGGCGGCAAAGAAGCGATAACAGCCCGGTAAGGGCATTATTTCCCTTCTGGGGCTGGCTTGCGTGGGCTCCGGCTCCCACCGCCGTTATCTCACAAAAATCTCCCTCCGGGGCAAACTGAAATTCAATTCCCGTCTTCTCCTTCACCGCCGCGGCATGTTCTTCCAAAACCGAAAGCTCCAGCCCCTCTACCGAAGCCTTTGCTTTCCCCGGAACCACATTGACCTTTGTTCCCGCCTCGATCTTAACCAGCCTGGGCAATGCGTCTAACGATTCGAATTTTGCTGTAAAATGGCCTTCCAGCCGGCCTTTTTCCACATTTACCAAAGGGTAGTGGGCATCCGGTGAAAAAGTCATGGGCGCTTCTTTTTCTATTGCATAGTAATGGCTGATATCGGAACTGCCGCACTCCTCGTCGGTTCCCATAATCAGACGGACATTCTTCTTTAGAGGGATTCCCAGCTCCTTCACGGCACGCATGGCATAGAGGGCAGCCACCGCAGGCCCCTTGTCATCTGCCGTTCCCCGGCCGTAAAGCATTCCGTCCTTCACCACCGGCTCAAAAGGTTTTGTCACCTGCCACCCTTCTCCGGCCGGGACAATATCCAGATGTGCCAGAATATCAAGCTGTTCTGGCAGGGTGCTGTCAAAATCCACGCACCCAACATATCCGTCGTAATCCTGTACCTCGAACCCGTATTCCTCCGCCATATCAAGAGCCGTATCCAGGCATTCCGCCACAGCCGGGCCGTAAGGCATATCCTCTTCTTCCGGCATCTTTACACTGTTGATCCTGCAGAGCACCGAAATATCTTCCAGCATTTCCTGCATGTGGGAATCGATATATTCCTCAATTTTTTCCTTATACATCTGTAACCTCCTTCTGAAATATGTTATACTCGCAAGCATACTTATTTGCCAAATGATTCGGTGCATTATGGAAAGATGGGAACTGAACTGTATTGGCAAATCATTTGGCTCACGGATATATTTTCTTTTAAGAACCGCTCCTTACTTTCCCATCATCTTTGCCAGCGTCTCATTTACCAGCTTTCCGTCTGCTTTCCCTTTCACTTTCGGCATAAGCACCTTCATAATCCTTCCTTTGTCCGCATTGGTCGGAGTCTCAATCTCCAGTTCTTTTAAAACCTCCCCGATTACGTCCCTGATCTGATCCACTCCCATATCTTCCGGGGCAAACTCCTTATAAACCGCAATTCTCAAAGCAGCTTCCGAACGGATATCTTCCCGGTCTGCAGGGGCGGAATCGAAAGTTTCCTGGGTCTGGCGGATTTCTTTTTTTACGATTGCATTTTCCTCATCCTCCGTCAAGTCGGCCCGCTTGTCGATCTGAGCGTTTTTCAACACGGAAAGGAGCATGGAAAGAGCGTCCTTTCTCGGTTTATCTTTTGCCTTCATAGCCTCCACCATAGCTGCCCTCACAACATCAATCTTACTCATTATCATCATCCTTTCTAAATCTATCGAACTATTACAAAAGAACTGCTGTAAGCCTTCCGAAAGCAGTCTGTTATTTCCATAATATCCGCCTATGACGCAGCCGTCTCTACCCCCGTCCAAATTCCTCCAGCACTAATCCCGGGTTCCGCTCCAGCACCATCCCCACACTCCAACTGTTTACAAACAGAAGCAGCGGGTTATCCTTTAAATCCTTAATCCTCTTCATATCGGAGGTTCCCTGGATTTTTCCCACATCTATCTCATCTTTATTTCCAATCCACCGGATATACTCATAGGGCAGCTTCTCCAGTTTCACCTCTACCTTGTACTCATTTTCCAGCCGGTAGGTCAGCACTTCAAACTGCAGCTCGCCTACTACGCCTACAATGATCTCCTCCATTCCCGTGTTAAACTCCTGGAAGATCTGGATGGCGCCTTCCTGGGCGATCTGGCTCACGCCCTTTAAAAACTGCTTCCGCTTCATGGTGTCCATCTGTCGCACCCGGGCAAAATGTTCCGGCGCAAATGTGGGAATTCCCTCAAATTCAAATTTCTCATTGGAAAGGCACAGGGTATCTCCAATGGAAAATATTCCCGGGTCAAAGACCCCGATAATGTCGCCCGCATATGCCTCCTCCACGATCTTCCTGTCCTGGGCCATCATCTGCTGAGGCTGGGAAAGACGGATCTTCTTTCCGCCCTGAATATGATTTACCTCCATTCCCGCCGCAAACTGTCCTGACACGATCCGCATAAAGGCAATCCTGTCCCGATGGGCCTTGTTCATATTGGCCTGTATCTTAAAGACAAAGGCGGAAAAATCTTCTGTGAAGGGATCGATCTCCCCTGTCTTTGTCTTTCTTGCAAGCGGCGGCGTGGTCATCTTGAGAAAATGCTGCAGGAAAGTCTCCACACCGAAATTCGTCAGCGCCGACCCGAAAAACACCGGGGACAGATTCCCCCTGCTGACTCTGTCCTGGTCAAACTCATCGCTGGCGCCGTCTAAAAGCTCGATCTCATCCAGAAGCTGCTGATGATAATCTGCCCCAATCACGGTCTCCACATCCGTTCCCTCCAGGTCAAAGGTTTTTGACGCCACCTCCTTCTGCCCTCCCATAGCGGCGGTAAAAGTGGTGATTTTCTTTGTGTTCCGGTCATAAACCCCTTTAAAATTCTTCCCGCATCCAATCGGCCAGTTGATCGGGCAGGTACGGATACCCAGCACATTTTCGATCTCGTCCATCAGTTCAAAGGGATCTCTTGCTTCCCGGTCCATCTTGTTGATAAAAGTAAAAATCGGGATCCCGCGCATCACACACACCTTAAACAGCTTGATCGTCTGGGCCTCCACGCCTTTAGAACCATCGATTACCATTACGGCGCTGTCCGCCGCCATCAGCGTCCGGTAAGTGTCCTCCGAGAAATCCTGGTGTCCCGGCGTGTCCAGAATATTGATGCAGAATCCGCCGTACTCGAACTGCATGACAGAGGAAGTGACGGAAATTCCCCTCTCCTTCTCGATCTCCATCCAGTCTGACACCGCATATTTAGCCGCCTTCCGGCCTTTTACCGTGCCTGCCAGGTTGATCGCGCCTCCGTACAGCAGAAATTTCTCTGTGAGGGTGGTCTTTCCGGCATCCGGGTGGGAAATAATGGCAAAGGTTCTTCGTTTCTTTATTTCTTCATTTTTGTTTGGCAAAGATGTCTCCTCCATTGCTTCTATTTTCGTAAAATCAACGCTTCTTCCAGCGTTGGTTTTCAATCCACGACTGTACCAGCGAAATCCAGCTCTGGCAGCCCGGTTCCAGCATTTCATCACGGTTCCCCGCGGTCTCCTCCGTGGCCAGTGAAAGTCCGTGGCCGCCTGATGGATAAATGTGCATTTCGAAATTCACATGATTTTTCTGCATGGCTGATGCCAGAAGAAGGCTGTTCTCCACCGGCACCGTATCGTCCGTGACCGTGTGCCACAAAAACACCGGCGGCATCTGGTCCGTCACGTGCAGCTCCAAAGACACCGCCTGTCCAAGCTCCGGCCCGGCGTCCTCCCCCAAAAGCTCCTCAAAAGATCCCTTATGGCAATGTTCCCCAGCCGTGACCACCGGATAACAGAGGATCAGCCCGTCAGGCCGCACCTCTGCTGCCGTCCTTCCAATCCCCTCATATGTGACCGAACGGTTCCAGAACGTGCCGATGCTGCATGCCAGATGGCCGCCTGCGGAAAATCCGCAAACCAGCACAGACCGGGGATCCACATGCCACTCCTTAGCATGTTCCCGCACTGTCGCAATGGAAAGGGCCAGCTCCCGCAGCGCCACAGGAAAACGGTTAGGCGACACACTGTAATCCAGGATACAGGCATGGCAGCCCATGGCAAGGAATCTCATGGCCACCGGCTCGCTCTCCCTGTCGGAACATCGCTGATACCCTCCCCCCGGGACAACGATCACCAGCGGCCTCTCCTTGTCCGGCGACACGCTCACCGGATCCAGCAGATAGACTGCCAGACGTGCTTCTCCTGTCTTCTGCCCCTGCACTGTCATATTGATTTTATCATACTTCATACCGGTTCCTCCCCTTATGAATCTTATTTCTGTTTTCTTATCCCTCTAAACCAGATGGCCTGCCGACGCATTCCGTTCCTTTGCCTTCACAAAAAACGTCCGTCCATCCGGCAGATATCCTTTTATACCTGCCGGCTCCTGCCGAATATCTTATCCAGAATCTCATGCGCAACCTCCGATTTTGCCATCTTTTCCAGAGGCTTTACCTCGTCCCGCGTGATGATCGTCACCACATTGGTATCCGCGCCGAACCCGGCCCCCTCCACCCGCAGGCTGTTGGCCACAATCATGTCCACATTCTTTTTTTCCAGTTTTGCCCGGGAATTTTCCAGCAAATGCTCTGTCTCCATAGAAAAACCACACAAAAACTGCCCCGGCCTGCGGTGAGCCCCCAGCCATGCCAATATGTCATCGGTCCTCTCAAGAGCGATGCTCATCTCGCCGTCCGTCTTTTTCGTCTTTTCCCTGTTTACCTGGGCCGGCCGGTAATCCGCCACTGCGGCGGCCTTGATAATGGCATCCTGCCCTTCTGCCGCTGCTTTTACCGCCTCAAACATCTCACGGGCGCTGACCACCGGCACCAACTTCACCCCCAGAGGAACCTCAAGCTCCACCGGACCGCTGACCAAAGTCACCTCGGCCCCCCTCCTGGATGCTGCCCGGGCAATGGCATATCCCATTTTTCCGGTAGAATGGTTGGTAATATACCGGACCGGATCGATCTCCTCCCTGGTAGGACCTGCTGTTACCAGAATCTTTTTTCCGGCCAGATCCTTCCTGCAGGCAATCTCCTGCAGAATATGTTCCAGCAAATCCGCCGGTTCCGGCATCTTTCCTGCCCCTGTATCCCCACATGCCAGATACCCCTGGGCCGGCTCCAGGATCTCCATCCCGTACTTCCGGCAAATCTCCAGGTTGTCCTGAGTGACAGGATTCTCGTACATCCGTGTGTTCATAGCCGGCGCGACCAGCTTGGGAGCCTGGCAGGCCAAAAAGGTAGTGGTCAGCATATCGTCGGCAATGCCATGGGCGATTTTGGCAATCACATTGGCCGTGGCCGGCGCAATAAGAAACAAATCGGCCCGCTTTGCCAGCGCAACATGTTCCACCTGAAACTGAAAATTCCGGTCAAACGTATCCACCAGGCATTTATTCCCTGTCAGGGATTCAAACGCCGTGGGCGTAATAAAATTACATGCATTGGCTGTCATGACCACTTCCACATTGGCATGAAGCTTTTTCAGCATACTGGCAAGATTTGGGATCTTATAGGCGGCAATCCCGCCGCTCACCCCCAGCACCACTGTTTTCCCCTCCAGCATCGTATCCTCCTTCCGGACAGGCATTGTCTTTTTCCTGAAAATATGATAGAGTGTGTTTGAATCAAAGCAGTTCAGGCCGTCCGGGCTTCTGCTTTCAATCTGCTATAGTATATCACAAATTTTTTCCATTTGAAAGGAGTTCCCCATGATTTTAGCAATTGATATGGGTAATACCAATATTGTTTTCGGCGGAATCGACTCCGCACAGACTTATTTTGTGGAACGGATTACCACGGACCACGTGAAAACCGGCCTGGAATATGCCGTCAATATTAAAAACATCCTGGAAATTCACAAAATAGACAAATCCCGAGTGGAGGGCGCCATCATGTCTTCTGTAGTTCCCCCCTTAAATGCCCCCATCTCCTCAGCCGTCAACAAACTTTTTGGTTTTCGCCCCAAACTGGTAGGATCCGGCATGAAAACCGGGCTGAATATCATTATGGATAACCCCAAGACCGTAGGCAGCGACATGATCGTTGACGCCGTAGCCGCGCTGAAAGAATATCCCCTTCCGTCTATTGTCATCGATATGGGTACTGCCACCACCATGTCTGTGATAGACAAAAAAGGCAATTACATCGGCGGCGTGATCTTCCCCGGACTTCGCGTCTCCTTAGATTCCCTGAGCAGCAAAACCGCACAGCTTCCGTTTATAAGCCTTGATATTCCCCAAAAGGTAATCGGGAAAAATACCATTGACTGCATGCGCAGCGGCATCATGTACGGCAGCGCCGGGATGATCGATGGCATCATCGACCGGATGGAGGCCGAGCTGGGGGAACCGGCTTCCATAGTGGCCACCGGCGGTCTGTCACGTTTTGTTGCGCCCCTGTGCCGTCATAAAATCATCTATGACGAAGCGCTTTTGATGAAAGGACTCTGGATCCTTTATGAAAAAAATCGGTAACATAAAGGGAGGCAGGGATCAAATCCTCCCTGCCATCCATCTCAGCACGTCTCCGATTACTTTCTCTTTGCAGCCTTCAAAAAAGATTTCATGGAACAGTCCCCCATAGATCTTCATCTGTTTATCCGCCGAGGAAACCTTCCTGAAAAGCTCACGAGTGTCTTTCACGTTTACCAGCACATCCTTTTCCCCATGCATCATGAGAACCGGATACCTAAACTCCCCGGCGTTTTCTGAAAGCCAGGCGATTCCTTCCTGCAGCGCGTAGCAGAGCCCTATGGTAAAAGTCTGTGCATTGTAGGGATCCTTTTTATAAGCCTCCCCTACTTCCGTCACGGAACATACTTTATCCCCCATACTGTTAGGCAGCTTGATATGAGGATCCTGCCCGCCGGGAACCCTGCTCACCAATCGGTTGGTATCATGGGTCAGGCCGCCGCTGACCACGATTCCCCTTATCCTCTGGTTCGGATAAGCCGCCCCGTACAAAGACACGGTGAGCCCTCCCATACTGTGGCCGATCAGAAATACCGGCAGATCCGGGTTCTCCAAAAGAGCCCTGTCTATCACTACGCGGGCATCTTCCAAAAGCTCATGAAAATCTCCAAAATATGTCCTCTCTCCTTCCGAACGTCCATGGCCCCGATGGTCGTACCGGTAGGTCCCGATCCCTGCCTGATGAAATTTTTCTGCCATATGGCCATACCGTCCCTGATGCTCACAAAGCCCGTGGACGATCACCCCTATGGCACGGGCATGATCCGGAATCTCCTTATTTAAGTATAACTTTGTACCATCAAATGATGAAATCATCGCTTCCATTTCCCATCCTCCTCTAAAAAACTTCCTCAAAATACTGCCTTGCGGACTAAGGAACTGTTAAAAAGTTATTTCAAGACACTTCCTAAAGGAAGGGTTCCGGAACAGTCTCCGAAACCCTTTTCATCCTGAATCAAACTATCCGACCTGAATCTCGCCCGGAACCAGCGCCTTTTCGCACCGCTCTTCCAGATAAGCCCTGATCTTCTCTCCGTCCAGCCCTTCTCCCCGGACATCTGCCTGCAGGATTAATTTATTCCCTTCTCCGTACCTTACATAGGCCTTTGCGTCCTGAACCCCTTCATATCCGCGCAAAATCTTCTCAAGCCTCTCCAAATCCAGGAAATTACGCCCGGTAATGCCTTCCTGCATGATGGTCCGGCCGCCGTTTTCCAGGAAATCGATTCCTCCGTCAGGAAGAATCCTGGCAACCCGCCCGGTCTGGTACAGCTCTCCCGGCCCGTAAGGATTGGTGATCTTGTCCACCCATCCGTCCGTGGGATGATCCATGATATACAAGTTTCCCCATGCCCCAAAAGGCTGTTTCCTGCATTCGTCATTAAACACATAGGCCTTCACCCGTGTATCCCGGCTGACATCCGTGATCAGCTCACAGCCTGCTTCCCGGTTCACGGCCCCCGCCGCGATCCGGTAATGTTTGGGGAATACGGTCTCCGGCAAATGCTTTCTTAACCGCCTTACCGACGGCTCGTCCTGCATGGCTTCCACGATTGTCTCCAGGCATACCAGGAATATTTTGAGCTGCATCCGGTCAAACCGGTTCTTCCAGTAACGCAGCTCATAATAGTATCCCTTGTCATCCGACATTACCTGCAGATGGAAAGGAAGGGAATCCAACTGGATCTTCAGCCGCTCCGCAGGCGCCCCGCCGATCTCATCGATATTTAAGATATCCCCCTGGTACTGGAAAAACATCTCATCCGCGTGAAGGTTGGAAATATAGCACCCCATGGTATCCATAATCTGCTTTCCTGACTTCTTAAGAAGCTGAGGCACCGTCTCGTGGGCCACATTGGTGTACCGGAAATAATAAGTTAAAAACAGAGGCCCTGCCAGGCGCGCCCAGCGGCTGTCCGTTCTTCCGCTGTGGATACTGGTGCTGATGGTATCCTTTTCGTTGCTGAAAATACCGATACAATAGTTGTAGGCCGTCAGGAACATCACGTTCTCCGACACTCCGTATTTCCGGCCGAAGCCAGTCAGGCTCTTCCGGTTCAGGCTCTCAAAACGCCCTTTCAACACTGCGTTTTCCCCGCTCTTTAAGTCGTAGGAATCCTTCAGGTTCAGGACACTCTTCCGGATTCGGAAGCCTTCCATCAGCTTTTTAAAATACGCCTCGTTCTCCGTCCTGAGCCCCCTGGCATCCCGGTCCTTTTCGTCCAGGATATATTCGAAAAAGGTATACGTTTCCTTCTCCACCGGCTTCCCGGCATAGAGGGCGTTAATATCCTCCAGGAGCACATTCATGGTGATCCCGTCCCCCATAATATGGGCGATATCAAAAAACAGATACCGGGCTGCTTCTGTCCTGTAAAAGCTCACATGGTATAACGGCTCGTTTTCCGTATACATAAAGGGTTTTAAAATTCCCTTTTTCTCTTCCTCCCACTGTTCTTCCGTCAAATCCACAACAGGGATCTCCACCCGCCTGTCATCATGGCGCAGGTTCTGGAATGCCCCCTCATAAAGCTGTACTACGCCTTTAAGCCCCGGATGAAGATCGAACATGTCCTCCACCGCCTTTTTCAGCCTGTCCAAGTCCACACTGTCATCCAGCTTAAACAAGAACGGCAGGTTGGCCGTGGTATTTCCCCGCATTACATAGGCAAAATAAAGCTGAAGGTTCGTCAGGGGATACACGTCCCGGACTGCAAAATCCACCGGCTCCCTGTTCTTCTCTTCCTTTATAAAGGCCTCAAGGCTCAGTACCGTCCTGTGGTCAGTCAGATCCTTTAAGGTCATGGAAACCCCGGACTGCTCGTACAAATCTGACAGCAGCATCACACTGCCAAGAGAATCCAGCCCCGCTGTATAAAGATCCGTATCAATGCCAAAACGCTGATGGCCCAGCACGGCGGCGATCCGGTCATAAATCTGTGCCTGCAGCTCGTTTTCCGGAAGGCGGACATTCTTCAGCTCCTCCTCCTCTTTCTTCTTCTGGGTAAAATACTGGCTGCGTATAATCTTCTTGGAAGAAGTCTTGGCAAAAGGAGTTTGCCGGATCCGGAAATTCATGATCCGTTTAAAGGTAGGCAGATCCTCATTATGCTTTTTGATAATCTCGCTGACCACGCCCTGGACATCGGTGATGCCCGCCACCTCTATGTATTTATAATTAGGGTAAACCTCCGCCGTCACCATATCATCCTCGCCGAACACCAGGATGTCCTCAATGACCCGGTCGTCCTCGAACATGTTCTCGATCTGCTCCGGCGCCACATTTTCCCCGTTACTCAAGATAATCAGGTTCTTCTTCCTTCCGGTCAGGAAAAGGAACCCTTCCTCATCCACATACCCTAAATCCCCGGTGCAAAGCCACCCGTCCTCTGTTATGGCTTCTGCGGTCTTGTCCGGCTCCTTGTAATACCCCATCATTACGGACGGACTCTTGACCTGGATCTCCCCGTCCACAATCCGCACCTGGCACCCGTCCACAATCCGTCCTACGGACGCCACTTTGTCAGGCCGGTTCCAGTCAGGGGCGGAAATCTTTGGAGAACACTCCGACATCCCGTATCCCTGCGCGATGGAAATACCCAGATTCCTGTAATTTGCCGCCAGATCCGGCGCCAGATAACCGCCGCCGCTGATAATCTTGTGAAGCTGCTTTCCCAGTACCTGGGAGCGAACCTTCCCCACCGGCTGCCCTGTCTGACGGGACATAATCGCAATCCGGTTGTAAAGAGTCTTCGCAATCATAGGAACCATCCGGATCACAGACGGCTGGAAAAGCTGGATGTGGGCCGCCAGCTTTGCCATATCCCGGTTCAGGCACAAGGTCCCGCCATACCGCATGACAATCAGCACATCTCCGTTGATACAAAACACATGATGTATGGGAAGCACATTTAAGTATACCTCCCTCTCTGGATGGTCCTCGTCTGTGGTGCAAAAAGTATTGTCAATCAGGTTCCCGTTAGAAAGCATGACACCCTTTCCCCGTCCCGTAGTACCCGAGGTAAAAAGAATCATGGCCAGATCCTCCGGCGACACCTGCGGCTCTGCCGACTGCCCCTCATACTCTTTTAAAATATTATCCGAACATGGCACATGCCTGCCATGCTGCAGGGAAATATACTCCTTCACCCGGGGACACTTCTCCTTAACTCCCTCCACCAGCACATGATGGTCCCAGTCATAAAACAAAATATCCACGTCCGACCGGTTCAGGCAGTCTGCAAAAGTCTCCACATTCATCTGGATATCCAACGGGACACTTGTGTTGCCATTCCCCATTACCCCCAAAAGCACTGCCAAGTAGTGATGGCTGCTGCTCCCTAAAAGCCCCACCTTAACCTTATGCCCGATCTTTTTGTCCTGCTCTGCAGCCCACGCGCCGATGGCCCTGCACTGAGCCGCAAATTCCTCATAGGTCACATCAAAAATCACGTCATTCTCCTCATAACGGAGAAAAACGTGATTCCCATGATCCCTCCCTGCATTCTGTACCAGATCATAAACCGTCTTCGTATTCTGGATCGTAATCATAATCACACCTCTTATATCCAAACATTCCACGTCCGCAACAAAGCCATCCTCCCGCCAGACAGCCTCTCTTATCTGGAAAATAATGGCCTGACTTAACTATATCACAGAACCATGGCAAAATCAATGAAACTTTGAAAATCAAAGCATTCATCATTTTACAGCTGTTCCCATTCAAACAGAAATTTCATTTACCATAGGTTTTGGTAATGGGGGGTCTCTTATTTATTTTTGTCAAAAAACTTTACCCCGTCCCTGCTGTAAGATATGCCTCGCATCATTATATAAAGCTCATTTCTGTTATAGACCAAAGAGGCAATTACCGTTCGCCACCAATCCAGAAGTAACAGACATAGTGTCGTGGGAAATGTTGCAAAACAATCAGGAATACTGTTAATTTCTTGAATTTTATCTAAAAAAATGATATGATAAAGACACAAACAAGAAGGGAACAAAATATGGCAAATATTTATGACGGGGTATTCCGCACAATCTTAAATGACTGCAGCAAACTCATTATCCCCATCATCAATGAGATTTTCGGGGAGACCTATACCGGGAAGGAAGAAATCCGTTTTTTCCCCAACGAACATTTTTTAGGCCGGCAGGACGAAGCAAAGAAAGAACGGATTACAGACACGAATTTTACGATCTTCGGTAAGATTCCGAAGAAATACCACATTGAATGTGAGAGCAGCCTACCAGACGGGAAAATCGCCATCAGGCTTTTTGAATATGACGCGCAGATTGCTCTCGACGAAGGCGAGACCACGGAAGAAACTCTGACTGTAACCTTTCCCAATACGGCAGTTCTCTATCTGCGGACTTACAAAAAAACACCGGACAAAATGAAGTATGTTATCATCACACCAGGAGGGACGGTTGACTACGATGTTCCGATCATGAAAGTCCAGGCCTATTCGCTGGATGATATTTTTCAAAAACGCCTTCTGATGCTGATTCCCTTTTACATTTTCTCACATGAGAAAGGGTTCCCTGAGTATAATAGTAACAAGCAAAAGCTGATGGAATTGAAGGCAGAGTATCAGGAAATTTTAGAAAAACTGAATGAATTGGAGCTGCTGGAAGTGATTGGCGCATTTGATAAACGGACAATAATTGATTTATCGGGTAATGTGATTCAGGAAATTGCGCAGAAATACGAAAATGTGCAGAAAGGCGTAGGTGATATGATGAGAGGCGCATTGATTGAAACAAGTGCAAGAACCATTTTAAATCAGGGTATAAATCAGGGTATTAGCCAAAGTCAAAGGGAAACCACTCTCAGGATGTTGAAAAGAGGAAAAATGACTATTGAGGAAATTGCAGAAGATACGGGACTTAATGTCACGGAAGTTGAACGGCTTGCACGGCTCCAGACAATGTAAAGTAACAGTTTTTCAAATCAAAAAAAGCCAGGGCGTCTCCAAATAAATGAATAGCCGCCCCAGCTTTGTTCCATCGTCACCAGTTCCATAGACACAGAAATTTTTACACTCTCAATCCCGGCGCAATAAACCGTCCCCAACAATCGATCAGGCCTGGTTTGCCATATCACAAAGCTCCTTTAACATCTTAGGCAGCTCTGTCTCCATATTTTCATTGCTGAACTGGCAGGTACCCACCTTCTTATGTCCACCGCCATGATATTTTAACATCAGGCTTCCCACATCCAAAGTCGCCGTTCTGTTCAGGATACTGTATCCTACTGCTGCAGAACATCCCTGCCCGCCGCGTCCGCTGACAACCCAGGCCGACACATTCTGCTCCGGGTACATGCTGTAAATCATAAAGCGGTTGCCCGTATAAATCGGGTCCACTCCCCGCAGATCCGTTATGATCACATTCCCGTCAACCCGGGTATGCTCTGACACCATCTCCTTAAACTTTTCGGTCTGCTCATAATATACTTCAATTCGCTCTTTCATATCCGGCAGGGCAAGGATCTCCTCCGTACTCATCACACGGCAGGCTTCCAAAAGCTTTTCCATCAACTGATAGTTGGAAATAGAGAACTGTCTCCATCTTCCAAGCCCGGTTCTGGGATCCATCAGAAACCCGATCAAAATCCAGCCCGTCGGGTTCATCACCTCGTCAATACTCAGATTTCCGGAATCCACTTTGTCCACAGCTTCCATGATCTCCCCAAACTGCGGAAAGCGCTTTTCACCACCATAATACTCATAGATAATCCTTGCGCAGGAAGGGGTAAGCCTGCTCTCTCCCTTATATTTCCCTGCAAGCTGCAGCCTCTCATGTTCACTGGAATGATGGTCAAACCACAGGCCGCACCCCTCCACATAAGGCACATTGGCCAGGCAGTCATTCTCATTCACTTCCACAAGCCCGTCCTGCAGATCCTTCGGATGGGCAAACTTCCAACAATCAATAATCCCTGCCTCCAAAAGCAATGCTCCGCATACTAATCCGTCAAAATCCGAACGCGTTACTAACCTCATTGGGAAACCCTCCTCTAAGCTATATTTTCCACCCGCGCCCCTTTGGCGGGAATATATTCATTATACCATTCTTTCTGTCACATTTCCATACCAGATTTCCAAATAAACCGTATAATTGTAACAATTCAGATAATCGTATCCCAATCTTCCACTGCTGTGCTGCCTCCCCGGACTCCCTGCACTTCCCTGCAGATTTCTCTGTCCCTGTCCCGGAAATATACTCTTCCGGCAAAGGATTCTCCGGGAGTATTTCTGAAAAAAAAGATAAAATTGCCATCCTCATCCGCCCGGGAAACATACCCCATCCGAAGAATGGTCCCCTTCCTTGGATATGTTCTTTCTCCCTTCTCTCCCAGAAAAGAGAACTCATAAATCCCGGTTTCCATCCTGGAACCTCCCACGCGCCTTCCGATCTTCACCCAGTTCCTGGCATTCTCCCGCCTTATCTCCAGAAGCCTCCCTTCCAGGCTTCTTTTCCCCGGATGACAGATCTCCGCCCTTTGGGAATCTGTCCCCAGATCGTCTGACAATCTCATCTCCGGGACTTCCTCGCCAAAAACAAAACCCATCCATGCCCCGGGCCTTGCCCGCCCATACATCTTTGTCGCAGAGGCCGGAACCGGGTATTTCTTATCCGGCCAGAGCCACAGACAAAAAAGATCGGCGGAGGCTTTTACCGGAAGCAAAATTTCTTCCGTGAGAAATGCCTGGCTCTCCAGCCTGACTCTCAACGGCTTTTCTCCGCCTGCTTTGTTCCCTGCAAATACCAACACCCCCTCTCCTTTCTGCAGCACCGAAACTTCCTCATCCGTGACCACCCGGATTCCCGGCAGCTTCACCGGCCTGCCGGTAAAGCTGTCATATAGTTTTATTGCCCCCCGCACTTTCCAGGTAATAGGCGCCTTTGCCATGCTTTTCCTCCTCCTTTACCTGAATATCCACATCCATAACCCGTCGGACAGCCCGGGTTCTCGCCGAATCCAGGCTCACCGGCCCGATCCGGTAAAACAAAGAAGTCCGGTAGGGCAGGGAAGAGCTGTTCCATGTCTTCATCTTTTCCTCCAGCCCTGTTTCCAGATACTCCACACGGATATCCGGCACATTATCGTTGCCAAAATTTTCTGCCGCCCATAGATTCTCATCCCTTAAAAGCTGTATTATCCTTCCTAATATCCGGTATTCCTCCTCTGCCCTGTACTGTATATCGCCGGAAGACCATACCGTAATCCTATAGTACAGGCTTAAAAAAACCGGCGGATATGCCTGCTCCTGTAAATTATGATTTACCATGCCCGTAATCCGGTAATTTTCGTTTTCCTGGATATCATACAGACAGACGCCCACCACCAGATCTCCCCGTTCATCCGGACAGCATAATCCGATTTCATTCTTATCCGTCAAAATCTCGGGAACCAGCCCGTTCGTAAGCACCTCAACCAAATGCCGGCTGACCTCTGCAAGAATCGTATACTTTCCCACCAATACCACCTTCCGTTTTCTTAATGGAATCACGGCCCGGAATTTTGTTCCTTCCCGTTTATGACCACAATAGCCGTATCAATTCCGCCTTCTGTGGAAGGAGACTGGGAAACTCCCTCCCCGGTTCCGGCATTCATCCCGGCTCCGGCCCCGGCACTCACTCCGACTTCAGATTCAGACCCAGATGCAGCTTCCGCCCCAACATCCGCCGCACCTCCATCGCCCGTTCCCTCTCCATCCGCCGCATCCGTCTCTTCCTCCGGCTCCAGCTCCCTTTTGGCAGTCACCAGGACCCCATTCCGGAATTCCCCCTCCTCTTTCAGTTTTCCGCTGTCCTTATCATAAGACTGTCCCCTCCCGTGATAGACTCCGGCAAGAAAACCTCCCTCATAGATCTTTCCTCCTGTTTGCCGGTGACAAAGAACTCCCTCTCCTTCATAGAGCCCGCCGCGAAATTCCCCCTCATACACCTTAATCCGGGTTTTCGGGTCGTATTTTTTTCCGGCTCCCTCCAGCTTCCCTTTCACATAATTCCCCTCCTCGATCAGGACGCCGCGGCCGTCATACAGTCTTCCTTCCCCTTCATAAGTTCCTCCCGCAAAACCGCCCTCATAAAGCAGTTCCCCGTTTTCCTGGTACAAAACTCCCTTCCCCTCATACAGGTCATTTAAAAAACCGCCTTTATAGAGAACCTGCTGATCTTTCTGGTACAAAATCCCTTCCCCCTCATAGGCTCCCTTCACAAAACTTCCCTCATAGAGGATCTCCTCATCCTCCCGGTACAGAACCCCTTCTCCTTCATACAATCCTTTCACAAAGCTTCCTTTATAAACAAGCCCCCCGTCCTCCCTGTAAAGAGTTCCCTTTCCTTCATATTCCCCCGCTGCGAAATCCCCCTCATAGACCACGTTTCCGTTTTCCCCGTACAAAGTTCCAGCCCCGTCATACAGCCCTGCCTGAAAGCCACCCTGGTATTCCACGGTTCCATCCTCCCGGTACAATATCCCCTCCCCCTCATAGGCGCCGTTTCCATAACCGCCCTGATACATAAAAGAACCGTTTTCATAATACAAGGTCGTCTGCCCGGAAGAAAACAGGTTTTCCCCATACTCTCCCATTTCCAGCAGCTTTCCATCCTGGTACATCTTCCCAAAACCATCTGCTTTCCCGTTGTGGAAGTTCCCCTCATAGACTAACGCCCCGTTCTGATAAAGCTTCCCTTCCCCTTCAAAAACTCCGGCCTCAAAACTCCCCTCATACTGCTTCTCCCCCTGGCTGCCATAGAGGATCCCCATCCCCTCGTAAAGCCCCTTCACAAACTGTCCTTCATACTGCTTCTTCCCGTTTTCCTCATACAGCACGCCGCTGCCCTCGTACTCCCCCGCGGCAAATCCCCCCTCATAACAGACGGTTCCCTGGGGATAGTATAGAATTCCCTCCCCTTCCTGGCGGTTCATGGAAAAATTTCCCCGGTACTTAAGACTTCCTCCCGGAAAATACGTCTCTCCATACCCGTCAAACACTTCCATCAGAAAATTTCCCTCGTACCGTTTCTCCCCTTCATAGCCGTACAGCCGGCCAAAACCGTTGACGCGCCCTTTGTCTAAAGTTCCTTCAAACAAAACCATACCACTTTCTCTGTCAGTCAGCCGGACTTTTCCCGTATATTCCGCTGCCGCCGCCGAATCAATTGGCATGGTTTTTGTCAGAAAGCGGGACTGAAGCAAGGGAAAACAGAAATTTAAAAACAATGCCGGCGCCAACAGGACAGCCAGAATCAGAAGATACATAAGCCTCTTGGCAATATAATGGCTTCCGCCGTCCACATATTCCGTCAGGGAGGCCGGAGGCTCTTTCAGCTTCTTCACCTGTTCCGTCACATCCCTGCCGGCCTTTCTGGCAATGGAGGAAGGGGAAAGCATAATCCTGACTGCCCTTGCCGCCGCAGACACCGGCATGAACAGCATTCTCCCCGCTCTTTTGGCCGTTACGTTCATGGCCTCCCTGAAATCCGATGCATCATCAAACTTCTTCATGTCATCCCTTCCTCCGCTTTCATAAAAATCTAACGCCGGATCTCCAAATCCCCGATCTGCTCATACACCTGTCCCGGCCTTTCCGGCTGCATAAAATCATAGACAGACAAAGCCAGATATGCCCCGGCTGCCAGAATTACTGCCAGCTTGGCAAATACCACCGAAAAACGCCCCAGTCCCTTTATTTTTTCCCACAGGCGAAAGCCGAAACTGTGATTTTCCAGTTCCTTCTCATCCCTTCCCTCCCACCTGACGCAGATCCCTTCCATCTCCTGGAACACAGGCAAAAGCTGGGAAAACTGATTGTGGCGCAGCCCATACACCAGCCTTTCCAATTCGGGAATTGCCCTCTGTTTCTGCTCCTGAAGAAACAGGATCTCAAAAACATCCCCCATCCTTTTGCACGCCATGGAAAAATCCACCGTCTCGAAACGAAGGAAATCAGAAAAATCAAAATCAAAGCCAAAATCCATGGCAGCGTTTATCTTTATCCGCTCCGCCCCCATAGCGGCGTAAAGAAAATACGGCGGAAAATCAGCAAGAAGCAAATGCTCCAACAGCTTTTTCCCCATGGCAAGCCGCTGTGCAAGAGAAGGCTTTTCCCCAAGAATCACCCTGGCCATGGAAACACCCTGGCCGCAGTCCATAAGGACCGTAAGAAAATCCGCCTCTGTGGCATAATCTACAAACTCATGAAAACTTTGGCTGTGTACCTGTTCCATCAGATAAGAAACCAGTTCCGGCCATACCGCAGAGGAAGCAATGCGCAGAGCACGGTATTCCCTCTCCCCTGCTTCTCCGACTTTGCGGCACCGGTACTCCTCCAGCTCCGTTGTTTTCCTGACCGTATAAAGAACAAGATAATCCTTTTCCTGAATATGGATAACCATGGGCTACTCCCTTACTATCACATACAGCGATGCCCGGACCTGCGGCTGCTCCTGGCACCATGCCTGAATCTCATAAACTCCCGGAGCGCCAGGCGCCGTATACCTTCCGTCAAAGCTTATCATGCCGCCCTGCCGGCTGACCACGTCCCACAAGATGGTAGCCCCCGGCATCCCCTCGGGGACTGCTTCCAGATAACAGGTCTCCCTCACCTTCAGTTCCAGCTTGTCGGGACGAATAGAAAGCCTCGCCTCCCTTACGGCCCGGCTCTCCCCGTCCTGTTCCAAAAACGCCCTCCAATGCACGAGGATCCTCCTCTGACCCGTGGCCTCCAAAAGCCGTACACCAATCACAAAGCTTCCCTTCTCCTTATCCGCCTTTGCCGCCAGTTCTGCCTTTGGGGAAAAATCATCAAAAATTTCCGAGGAGCCAAAAAGCTGCTCCTGGTTATTTTCGATTCCTAAGATAATGGACACTCTCCCCAGCCCCAGGCCATGGACTATCTCGTGGGAAAAGAATCTCTGTCCCCGCTTTCCGCCTACCCCCAGTTCTATCTCCACGGTTCCTTCCGCCGCCTGCCCCTGCCTTTCCTCCTTCGGCCCGGTTAAGTCCCCTTCCCCTTCCTTTATTTCCTGCTTTCCCTGCCTTTTCTCCGCCAACAGCCCCCTTATCAGCCCCATAGCCAAAAAATCAGGATAAACATACTGCCTGAAAGGCATAGGCGTGACCTGGTCGATCAGATATACCTGCCCGTTTCCAATCAGAGAGATCTTCGCCAGATAGATCCCGGAAGGGCAGGTGTTTTTCAACACCCGGTTCATAGCATCCTGATAATAACGCTCCGCCATTACCCGGTTTTTATTCCCGGACACCACAGGAATACAAAGGACCGTCTCAGAAACCTTTTTTTCCTGTTTTCCGCCTGAAAAAATCTTCAGTTGTTTTTCCCCTGCCGAAATCCGGACTTCCCCCATTTCCACGGAATATGCCTTCAGCCAGAAATCATACCGTCTGACGGCGCCTCTCTCCATCCTCTCCCGCACCACCGCCCGGAGGCAGTCCGTCCCTTCAAAAGACGCGCAGGCCAACGGTTCCTCCAGGTCAATCTGCCACTCTCTGGCCACTCCCCTGTTTTCTACAATCAGCGTGACTAAAAACTGCCCTCCTCTTTCCACATACCGCGGATATTCCTGGACCAGGCACAGATCCCGGTCCTCATAAACCACAGCCCGCTGATAAAACAAATCGTCCACGGTATCCTGCTTCTGTTCCAGAGGGCGCGTGGTCAGATAAAAACGGACCCCTTCCTTCCACCTGTCATACTCTACATTTTCCTCCTCCAATGCAGAGTGGGAGGTAATGCTGTGGGAAGGCATGATTTTCTTCTCTTCATACTCCGCACACAGATAAACCACATCCTGTCCTTCTTCCTCACCGACGGAAGAAAACCCGTCAATCTGCTCCAGACGCATCACCACAGGCTTTTCTAAAACCAGCTCTCTCCCCGCGCCGTCCAGGGCAAATCCCGGCTCCACAGAAATGCTTTTTTCATCTATCTCCACCACCCGGAACCCTGCGGCCACCCCGACTCCGTGGAGAAACCGGTTCACCATACGACGCTTATCGTTAAAATATTTCTGCTCCGAATTGAAATCCTGTTCCGTCAATAGTTTCCCGTAATAATACCGGTTCCTCTCAAAGGGAAAATACTGAAGATTCTTCATGCCTCGTCTCCTCCTTCCTCTTTTGTCCCGGCCGCAGAATCCTTAAAAGGCCTTTTTGCCTTCCCCACGGCCGAAAATGCCAAAGCAAAGCCCCCGTCCAGCCTGGCCGGCCGATAACTTCCAATCTCACTGTTGATTCCAAGATAAGTATAATCCCCCAGACAGATCCTCTGTTTTAATAAGACCACCCTCACCTCCATATGGGCCGGTTTTATCTGTCCGGCCAGGCAAAGGAGAGCTTCATATTCCTTTGGCCCAGGCACATACTTTTCCCTCACCAGCAAAATGCACCTGTATGGATCCCTCGTATAAAACTGCTCTTCCTTCTTCCCCTTTAACATTCCGCATTCAATCAGTACAGGCTCCTCCCCTGTATAGAGTTTCAGGATGTCCAGCATCCCCTGCACGGTTCCCGCCGTCCCCAGTATCTCCGGAGCGCCTTTTAACAGCCTTCTCAATGCATCCTCCGGCCAAAGATAAATATTCTTTATCTGGAACCAGCCCGCAATCACATTCAGCCACTCCGCCGGGGCGGCATGGACATTCATCAAACCGGCGCTTCCATGGATCCTCCGGTCCATGTCGTCATACATACTCTGAAAAACGCCAAGATACCGGGAGGTAAAATCGGACCCTGCCTTTTCCTTCCGGTACACCCCAGGAAGATATTTCAGCCAGTCCTCCCTGGGAAAATACAAGATCATCCGTGAAATAAAAGGCGCCCGGCCGCCCTGGGACAACAGTTCGGCCGAAAAACACAGGTATCTTCCCTTCACCTCATGAAGCAGGCAATCCCTGGGGGACAGGACGTATTTTTGCGCATAAGGCCCCAGTAATCTCTTTTTTTCCAGAAGAGGACACTCCGGATCCCGGATAATATCCGGCACAAGCCGCACTTTTCCCTCCACAAAGACTGACTGCTCGTCAAATGCATAAAAAGCAACGGAAAAAGAAGCCAGGCCCTGCCCTTCTCCTTCCATGACAAACCGATGCCAGGCATTCCCCTCCTCCTGGCTGTCAAATACCCGGGAGAAAAAAACCCCCTCTTCTTTTCCCGGAAGAAGAGTGATACCGTTATCCTTCCAGCAGACTCCTTCCCCATATCCCCTCAGAAAATCCGATTCTTTATTGACCACAAAATAATTCATCTCATGCCTCAATCATTGACCGATATGTACTCTGTCTTCTTTAACAAAAACACCCCGTTGGCCGGCGGGATCAGATCGCCGCTCTGGTTTCTGCTTACCCGGGCGCTTCCTGCTTCTATTCCCAGGCTCCTAACCTGCTTCACACACGCCATCCCCTCCAACATCCCGTACAGCACCCCATAAGAAACCGGACGGCCAAAAAAGGCTCCCAGACGGCCAAACCATTCCCTTACCGCTTCCAGAATCATGGCTTTGGCCTGCCGGTATTGGGGCATAACCGACACTTCCAGATAAAGGCCAAGCTCAATATATTCCGGCGCAAGCAGCCGTATCCTGGTTCCCATAAGTCGCCTGCCGTTTAAGTGGCTGAGAATATTTTTACAGTAAGCCCGGGAAAGAGAAAGGGGTTCCTTCCCCGTTCCCGGACGGACCACGATGGATACCTGGTTTCTTCCTCCCGTCTCTCTCAGCACCTTACAGGCATATATCATCAGCCCGGGAGTTTCCTTTACCGCCTTTTCATAATCGGAAACCGTCACCACACGTTTTCCCTTTCTGCCCTCTGTCCCAAGGCGGAGCAAGGCTTCCTCAATGGTTTCCCTGTCCCTTCCCTTTTCAATCTCAACCACCATTTCAAATTCCCCGGCTTCCCTGTTTTCCTCCCACCAGGCTTTTGTCCCTGTCTTGACATTTCCGCCGCTCCCCCTGGTACATTCCATGGCCAATAGACGGATCCGCCCCTCCGGAGGCATCCCGCAAAAACCATCTCCGAAACAGATACATCCTCTCTCCTCGTCTACCTGATAACAGAGGGACTCCGGGCCGCATTCCGAAAAATCCTCCTCCCTCTTCCAGGGAATAAACTTTCCGGGAGAAAGCACGTCCTCCACCGCAATCTTCACGGAATCCGCCATCGGTTCTTTCCATGGCAGAAGATATTCCTGGGACGGAAAGCCGTTGGCCGTGGCAACGGTGAAAGGCTCCTCCCTCCATGTTTCCTTTTGGATTAATAAGATATGATTCATGCTGATCCCTGACAGCACCGGGGCCACATCATAACTGCTCTCCTTTAACACAGCCTGGAAAACGTATCCTCCCGTCTCCTCATCGGAAAATATCTCCATCTCCTGGTCAACCGAAAAGGAGAGCCTGCCGCCGGACAAAAATTCATGGGTTTCATCTTTTCTGACAGAAAGAAGACGCCAGCCTTCTTTTCCGTAATAACTCCATTCGATCTCTGCGAGAGGAAAAAAATCCCCTTCCGGCCAGGGATTCCTCTCACCTTCTTCCGCTTTAGGCACCTGACAGAACAGATGGTAGAGACGCCCCGGCTCCAGGGCCTTTTCCAGATAAAAACGGCACAGGTCCCCGGGCCGGGGCTTTCTGCCAAAGGGATAAAAGCACATCCCGCCCATACAGGACAGCAGATAACGGCCGATGGTTTCCCTTTTTTCTTTGTTTTTCCCGATCGCCCTTACCTGCTTTAAACCATCACCCAAAAGATTTTCTTCCTCTCCTGTCTCAAATACCATTCCGCCCGCCAGAAAACGGGTTTTCTCGGGAATGGAACACGAAAGCAAGGCCTGAGGCCGGGCCATCATCTTTGCCGGTCCGCGCTTTTTCCTGGAAAAGCCAAGAAGACGGAAAAACTGTTCATAGTGGGATACGCCAAGCTGTTCCATGTAAAACTGCTGATTTTCCCTGAGCCATACGAACAATTCCAAAAAAGTCATTCCCGGATCATGGTAATTGTAATCGGTCCACTCCGGATAAATCCCGGCAATCATCGCCCGGTATTCCTCCAAAAGCTCCTGAAACCCCTGGGTATCCAGCTTTATCTCCGGAAGCATTCTCTGCCCTCCCTTCTATAAACCGTTCTTTTATATTCGCGAGCATACATATTTACCAGATGATTCCATATATTTTATGGAAATACGGAAACTGTATCAACAGATCATCTGGTTCACGGTATAAAAACCTGACTTTTTACGAAACCAGCACATGGATTTGATGGCTTCCGCTGGCCGGAAGCACGAAAGGATAATCTCTTCCCTTATCAAAATCAATCTCCGGCTTCCCCGGCAGACTGCTCAAACGGGCAAACGCCACGCAGCTTTTCAGTTCCCGGATTCCTTCCACACCCTTGATGATGGTTTCCAACTGTAACCGGTTAGGCAATGTTCCGATGTCCCAGCCTTTCCTGTTAAAGTTTCCGCCGGACGGATCCAAAAATTCTTCCAGCCTTTCCCGGATCCTCTTCCTGACAGGAAACAAATCTTCAAATCCTGCAACCATGGCCGTGACCATAAGCCGGATCTCCACAATCAGCGGTTCCCGGATAAAAAATGTCTCACGGCCATACATCCCTGCCGGAAGATATTCCTCCATCCTCTCATAAAGCTCCTGTTTTGCCTCCCGGGAAAAACCCTGGCCTGAAAAACCACCTTTTCTTAACAGCACCAAAGTCACCGCCCCGGGCAGACGATGTCCTTCTGCATCCACTCCTGAAAAACAGGCGGCCTTTTCGATATCCCTGGTAATTTCCAAAGCCAGGGAAACATAATCTTCCCCGGTCGCCGCCTGAAAACGGTGCCGGATGGCCCGCCCGGCACGGCCTATGGCCTCTCTGGCATTTTCCCGGCCATACCCGCCGGACAGCGCAAGAGGATTTGTCACCTGGTTAATAAAACCCGCGGAAAGCTCCAGGCCATCTATCTGCCCGGGCAGCAGATTGCAGCATTCTCCACCTCCCACAGAGTATATCACCCGGATTCCTCCCGGTACTCCGGGAGCCGGGACAGCCCCATGCCGGCCGCCGCCAAAAGTGAGGATCCCTTCATTGGCATCCAGATGATAGCAACGGCCGGACGGCCCGTGATATAAGAACTGCTCCGTCTCCTGCCAACGCACCCAGGTCTCCCGGACGCGGCCATCTTCGTCCCGGACCTGCTGGACACGCCTGTCTTCGTCCCAGGCCTCCCTGGCACGCCTGTCTTCGTCCCGGACCTGCCGGAGCCCTGCTGTCTCGGCCAGACGGGACAATTCTTCTTTTCCTCCGGGCCGGTCTTCCCGTACCCACACCTGAAGCTGGTGGATATTCCGGTTCATCAGCCGGAAACTCATATGGCTTTCATACCTTTCCATGGTCAGACGCTCCTCAATACCGGTCCTGACCGTGAGAACCCTGGCTGCGTTCATATAGATCCGGCAAATTCTTGGATGGGCTTCCATCTTTTCATATGCCTCTTCCTTATCCCGGATCCGGATCCAGTACAGCTCTCTTTGAAACAGGCGAAGAGGCCTGCCGTCCGGACACCCGGAAAAAGTAACCGTTCCCGTCCGGGAAAAATTCTCTGTCTCATCTGCAGGATGCAGCTCCTTCCAGCCGCCTTCCCCGTAGTACTCCCAGCTAAGGGCAGGAAGCTTCCGGCCAAAATCATCCTCCATATGAAAAAGCATCCTGACAGGCCCCGGATCCGGCTTTCCCCCAAATCCCAGATACATTCCGTCAGCCCCGTCCCCCATTCCGAAAAAGGGGCAAAAAGGCTTCATCTCACCCATACAGCGGCCGGAGGGAAAAAACTCCTCTTCCAGGTTATTTTTCCTGCACAGATACCAGGGACGGAGTCCCCCGTTCTCGTAACAATAGCGCAAAGAAACATGGGATATTACCGGAGAATGGTAAAATCCCCTTGTCTTAAACGCATGGTTCATCTTCAAAATCCTGGCCCGGATGTAATATCCTTCCCTGGCATTGACCAGAACCGGCTCTATGTCGTGGGGACAGACAAAACGGACCGTTTTTCTCTGCCGGTACTTTCCCCCTTCCACACAAAAACAATCTCCATACTCTGAGCTTTTAAAAAGCCCGGCCCAGCCATACCCGTTAAAATATTCCCAAACCACCTCTCCTATGGAAATCTCATATTCCTGTTCCGGACGGACATCTTCCTTTGCCATCACTAATTTCCAGCGGATCTCGTTTTCTTCTGCCATGGTTTCCACCGGAACCCGGACAAATTCCAGTTCAAAAGAAAGCTCCACCTCCGCCTCTTTTTTGCCAAGTACCTCGTCTGAAGCAAAATACACCTGCCCATAGACCGCCGGACGCTCCCCAAAGGGAAAAAATCTTTCTCCTCCTGCCTCGCCGCCGTCTCCATAGATCACGTCCGGCGCCATTGGCAGGCATTCGGATGCCAGAAGCAGTTCTTCAAAGGCCAGTTTTGAAAAATTTTCCTGTCTCTTGATCCTGCACCCCAGCCAGAAAGCATTTCTCCCCCATCGCTCCCTGGCTTCCCAGGCAGCCATCTCTGTTGTCTTTTCCAGAATAATCCTGTCTCTTGCGACATGAACCCGGGAAAAAGGGATCTCCCCTTCTTCTGTCTCATAAAAAAAGACTGCCTGTCTTCGGTCCCCCAACGCCTGCAGAAGCTCTTCCTCCAGGACCTCTCCCTTTTTTCTGTAAAAAGTGAGGGAAACCTGACCGCATGCCTGAATCGACAGCAAAAAGGGATGTCCCATATAAAAACAGTGTTCCTGAAGATTTTCTCCTTCTTCCGCAAACAGCAAAAGGCCTTCCCCCCTGCCCGGACAGACCCCGATAAAATCCTTTCGGCCGCAGTATTGAGCCACATACTCCAGGGTATTGGGAATCACACAGACATCCTCTGTTGTCTCAACAGGAATCCGCTCTCCGTAATCATCTGCCTGGCTGGTCCTTAAAGCCGTCCCCGCAGCCAGCTCCGTCCCCTCCGGGCTGCCGTCTGCAAGCCCAAAGACCACGTACCCTTTCGCCGGTGCAGACGAGCGCATGGAAGTATTTAAGCAGTTAAAAAAATCAACGCCAAATTTTACCGGAAGCTGTTGGTATTTTTCTTCTATGCCGCTCTGTATCCTGGCATAAACCATGGCCAGCGCTCCGCCAATATCCGGATTTTCCCTGTCCAAACGCCATTCCGGAACATAAGACGCCGCTTTTTCCCATATTTCTTCCATAATCTCTTCTGTTGTCCGATGGAAAAATCCGGAATCCATAGATGGGCTTCCTCCTTAATTTATAGTTCGATTCCCTCATTCAGATAAAAGGGGTATACCAGATTGTAAGGATTGTTTGTGGTGCGCACCACATAAGAAATCCTGATTTCCAGTTCTCCTGTGCTTTCCCCGGGGCAGACCTTCACCTCAATCTCCCGGATTCTCGGTTCCCACAAAATCAAAGATTCTCTTACACTGTCCTCCATCTGGGACAATATTCCGAAATCCATAGTATCAAAAGCAAAATCATGGATGGAACAGCCAAACTCCGGCCGCATCACCCGCTCTCCCTTCCTCGTCATCAAAATCAGGTAAATGGCCTGTCTGATGTCTTCCTCATACTCTGCCGTCTGGATCCGTCCCGTTACCGGATCCGCGCAAACCGGGAACGAAAAGCCCCTGCCTAAAAAATCTCCCTGCATTGCCATAAATTCCCCCGAATGATTGCCTTATGTAGCTACTGTCTGTTCGTTTCTTTGCGATTTACCATAAATAGCCACGACCCCATCCTTTTATGATTTACCATAAATGACCACAGCTCCATTCCTTCATGGTTTGCCGTCAATGACCGCAGCTCCATTCTTTCGTGGTTTGCCGTCAATGACCGCAGCTCCATTCTTTCATGGTTTACCGTCAATGACCACAGCTCCATTCCTTCATGGTTTACCGTCAATTCAGCTTTACCATGCTCCCCTTTACTTCATTCAGGCCGCCGGACTCCAGTTTCATGCTTGCGTCTGCCTTTATCTGGATCTGGCTTCCCTGGATATTGGCCGTCTGCCCTTTCATAGTCAGTTTTTGGCTTCCCTCCACGGAAACGGTTCCCGATTTTATGGCAACCTTATCCTTCTCTATGGTTATCGCCTCTGTTCCTCCTGCAAAAACAGTGACCTTCTTATCGGCATACAGCTTAAGCTCTCCCTCGCCGCTTTCTAAGATCATTGCATTTTTCTTATCCTTATCCTGGATTTCCACCTTCTTTTCCTCATCCTCCAGAGAAATCGTCAATCCACCCGGTGTAGCTATGGACAAGGATTCCTTCCCCTCTTCTTCTGAAATGGTGATTTTTATGCCTTTTTTGGTGATAATGGCCTTCACCGGATTTTTGTCCTGAGGCGCTTTATCCGGAAAGGCCGCATTCTTGCCCCACAAGGAGCCTACCACAATCGGGCAGTCCGGCGAACCTCCTTCAAAAAGAATCACGACCGAAGTCCCTACCTCCGGAAGAAAGTAAGCCCCGCCATTAGGCGCCGTGTAAAAGCTTGCCACAGGGGACCAGCCGCTCACCATCTGCCCTTTCTCCCCCAGGAAATATTCCACTTTAACCATTCCCGGCTTTTTTTCGTTCCAATTCTCTTTCACCGCACCGATTACTGCCCCGAAAACCCGTCCTCCCGGAGGATTTCCCGGACTCGCGGCCTTCCACAATTCCTCAAACATCCGTTACTCCCATCCTTCCATCCGGAAACTTGTCTGAAATCCGTCCTTGTCATAGGTGTGGGCCACTCTCGTAAGGTAATATTTCTGGTTCATTACGGAATCCACCCGCTCCAGCCGGATGAACCGGCCCGGAACCAGCTCCGGAAGCCCCACACAGCCCCCTTCCGCTTTCTGCCTCCCGGCCAGAAGGCGGGCAGCCACCCCTTTTGCCCTTGTCAATGCCTGGCTGCTGCTTTCGCAGGAAGGATCCACAATCATCCTTTCCCCCGGTCCTCCAAGGGCGTCCGTCTGGCTCTCGGTGCTTTTTGACAAAGCCGTGCCTTCCACGGCTTTTCCGGATGCCGGGTCAAACCCCATAACCGTTACCTTCTGGTTCTCATACTCCGCGTTTCTCCTGAAATAAGTCAGGCCTTTGCCGATTCCAAGGGTCACGAGCACAGAAGGCACACTTCTGGGTTTCCTGAAGTACGCCTTATCCGCCACCACAAAAAATTCCCGTTCCACCCTGCCGCTTTCTATTAAATCCTTCATGATAAAATCGTAATCCGAAGCATTTTGATAGATCCGGCCGTCCTCAAACTTTTCGTCCGTATCTTCAATGCTTGCGGAGCACATTTTCTTATACCGCTTCATAATATCTTTCACCGCATCTGAATAATTGGTGATCGTGTGTTCTTTTACATGGTAATTATCCGCCATCATCAGCCTTCGCACATCCAAAGCAGTAAGTTCCAGGGAAATCCCCTCATCGGCATCCAGCACCATCTCTACGGAAGCCAGAAATCCCTTAAAAACCTTCTGAAGCTTAGATCCATACCCCAGACTGAGCTCCACTTCCTTTCCCAGCACCGCCAGATTCTTTAATTCAGACAAAAAAGAACCGTTTTTATAATCATAGCAGTCTCCTAACACCACATGGACGCTTCCCGCGCTGTTTAAAGAAAGCACAGCCTCAATGGAGCGGACATGGGCTTCCTTTAAGGAAAGCATGTCCGTCTTCCCGATAGCCAGCTTTGCGGCCGGCGCTAAAAAATCATTATATTGGGACTTTAGCTTCTGAAAATCATAGGTGCCACTCATCAGATCTGCCATATTGCCCTCCTTATGGATATCCCCAGGCATTTAATAGTTCCGCCGCCTAAGCCCTGTCTAACCATTTGGCAGAGGAAAGCTTCCTAAATTCCGCCTAATCATTTGGCAGACAAAAATTTCCTTGAGTATAATCATTGTCCAGGGCAGGGATCTTGAGCACCTGCCCCGGCAGAATATCCAGGGGATTCATAATATGGTTTGCCTTTGCGATTACCCGCCATTTTTCACAATCATCATATTCTTCATAGGCCAGGGACCACAGGCTCATCCCTTCCACAACCACCCGGCTTTTCGTCCTGTCCGGCGATTCAAAAGGACTTGTCTTTTTTGTCAGGGCCTCGTCCAAATCTTCTTTTATGGTGAGCTGCACCTTGGCCCGGATAGGCTTTCCCTGGACGGTGAACATGGTGTATTCCTCGGTTATGCTAGTAATTACCCCTTTAAAATTCAGATTCCCCCAACTGAAAATCACCATGGGCGGCGTATGGCTGCTTCCCTTTATCCGCACCATCCCTGCCAGTTTCTTCGTCTTATCCGTAACCGGCGGCAGCTTATCTTCCTTGACCGCTTCCTGGATGCCCACAAAGGATTGAGACGCATCGCTGGCGCTGTCAAAAAACAATGTGACCGACAAATCCCGTGCCGCCCCATGAATAAATATTGTGTCGGTTCCGTCCTGCCCCACTGCCGGGACAGATTTATAGACAGGCCTGCTTTTGATGGTATAAGAAGAAGGATTAAAAGAAAATTCCAGGCTTTCACCCTTATTTCCTTTCTCGTCACAGGCATAAATCTTCCCTTTACTCAGCAAAAGCATGAATTTTCCCCTTTCCTAACTCTCGTTATTTGACAAATTAAGATACTAAGCTACCGCCCATAAACATACGTCATAGTCCATGTCTGAGCTGCTCCTGCCTGAGCTGTCCCTGAAGCTTTTTCATAACCGCTTTTGATAGTTGGGAGGCATCCGACACATCCTGCTCTTGCCGTGCGGCCTGCTGCTGTTTTAACTCTTCCAACTGCTGTTTCTGCTGCTCTAACTGTTCCGTCATGGATTCCAGCTCAGCCTGGAATGCTGTCTGTCCCTGCCGGACGGTATGATCTGTTCTGGTGACGAACCGAATATCCGTCTGTTCCTGCACCTGACGGGCCGTCTCGGTCCGAATCTCTCTGCGGACCTGCGGCGCCAAAGCCGGACCTGAATCCTTCCGGGCCTGCTGCCTCTGGACAATGACCAGACTTGCGGGATCATAAGAGGGCGGCTCTGGAGCGGATTTCTGGGATTTACGGAGGAACGTTTCATTCTGTGCAGATACCTCATCCCGGAACAAGAGCTGCTTCTGGAACAAGGCTTCATCCCCAAAAAATATCTGTTTCCGGATAAAAGTACGCTTCTCCCTCTGCTGCTCCATCACTTTTAGGGCTGCCTGGACACCCTTTTCCTCCCCTGTCCATCCCTGGGGAACTGTCAAAGTCATGAAAGACTTCCCCCGGACATTCCCAATCGGACAAAATAAGATCGTATCCTGCCTCTCTTCCTCCAACCAGCGCAGCACTGGTATTTTCCGAATAAATTCTTCCTTCTCCTTTTCTCCGATTCTCATGGCCAGGCTCTCTGTAAATTTCTCCCCCGTCTTTTCCCTTCCGGTTATCGTGAACCTTTTCTCGTCCTGCTGTTCTTCCTCTTTCTGTAAAAGACGTATTACTGCCCGCAAATGTTTCACCTGTCTGCCAGTGAATTTTTCCGATGCCGAATTTTCCCCTTCTTTTATACTGCGTTCAAAAATATTAAAATTCTTCTCCAAAAGGCTTCCCATTTCCTGGCAAAAACATTTCCAGTCCCTCTCCTCCATATGAAGCAGCCTGTTTTTTATGGATTCTCTCCAAACCTCCTGTCCTGTTTTTTCTGAAAACCCCAAAGTGGCTGCCTCTGTTTTTTTCGTCTGTTCACGGAACACTTGTATCTGCCTGTCCACAAGCTCTTTTGTCTGTTCTATGTACGGGACTAATATCTGGCTGTTTCTTATCACATCTTCCCATTTGCTTTCATTTTCTGTCTCCGCCATTGAAACCTGCCCCATGGTTTTAGAAAAACCATCTGCCCTTTGTCTGCTTATCCTGGCCCATGGGGCTTCCCATATGGCTTTACTTTTCTTCTCCAACGAAAAAATCAATGTCTGCTTTTCTTTCCACATAGGATCCTGCTCCGGCAGCGATGCAAATGTAATGCCCTCCGGAATATCTTTTTGCATACGCTCTACGGGCAGGCGGATTTTGTCACGTTCCCCATAAAACAGCATAGGATCTGCGGAAATGATTTCCGTCTTAAGCGCATCCCACTCTTTCCTGTCCAGATAAGAGATAGCTTCCATGACGGACTGATACCAACCGGTCTGTTCTTTTCTGATCTCTGTGCGGCGGATTCCTTCCTGAATCATATCAATCAGGACATGAGGTTCTCGGATAAAATCCTGGGTTCCCTCTTCGGTCTTATATTCTGCCAACAGAGAAATCAATTCTGTGCGTTCCTGATTAAGGACAGCTTTACGCAAATCCCAAAATAAGTCCCCTTCCCAGGCAACAGGCCATTCCGTTTGAAATTCTGTTTGGAGCCGGCTCCATTCTGTTTCTGGCATCTGCTCCAATATTTTTTTGAGAGAATCTGTCTGCTCTTCTTCCTTCCAATGAATATATTGGGATAAAACCCGGCTCTTTTTAAAATACTGCCGAAAGACCAGGGCTTCCTCAATCAAATCTATCGCCGCAGAACCAATTTCCACCCTGCTTCCGGTCTTAAGAGTACCATATTGGAGAATCGTTTCCAATTTCTCTTTCTGTAGGTTCAGACGTTCAAACAATGCCCTTTTTTCTTCTGACATCTGGTATATGGCGGACTTTTCTGTTTCCATTTCGACATGTTCCTGATAAACAGCAGGTTTTCCCGATTCTTCCCCGCCTGGCTCCGGATAAGCAGCAGAACTTCCCACCCCCTTACCGACAGGCTCCGGGTAAACAGAAGCACTTACCGTCCCCTTACTGACCGCCTCCGGGTAAGCAGCAGCACTTACCGTCCCCTGTCCGACAGGCTCCGAAGAAACAACAGAACTTACCGACCCTTGCCTGACAGGCTCCGAGTGAACAGCAGCACTTACCATTCCCTTATCGACAGGCTCCGGGTAAGCAGTAGCACTTACCGCCCTCTCCCCGACAGGCTCCAAATACGCAACAAAACTTACCGTTCCCTTACCACCTGCCTCCGGGTAAACAGCAGACTCCCCCACTTTCTGCCCGACCGACATCGGGTAAACAACAGACCTTACCTCTTCCTGTCCTTCCGACACCGGGTAAACAGCAGGTCTTACCACATCCTTGCTGACCGCCTCCGGATAAACAACAGGCCTTACCGTTCCCCTTCCACCTGGCTCCGGGTAAACAACAGGCCTTACCTCTTCCTTACCACCCGCCTCCGGGTAAACAACAGGCCTTACCGTTCCCCTTCCACCCGCCTCCGAATACACAACAGGTCCTACCGTTCCCTTACCGCCCGTCTCCGAATACACAACAGGTCCTACCGTTCCCTTACCACCCACCTCCAAATAAACGCCCGTTCTCTCCCCCCTGTATTTTTCCGGTATCCACAATAAAATCTCCCGCTTTAGTCCCTGCCATTCCTCCAGATTCAGGTAAGAAACCGCCTCCATCACAGACTGATACCAACCCGTATCCATCAGATACAGATACCGGACGACTGCTTCTCTCTCTATAGCCCCTACAGCCCCCCTGTCCGCCAATCCCCTTCTTCTTGACACCCTCTTATCGGCATCCGTTCGGTCTATGGATTCCCTGTCCTCCAAATAAAGCCGGATTCTGTCCTGGATTTGTCTGGAAATATCTTCCCACTTCTCTTCTTTCACCTGTTTTAGCATGCTCATCAATCCAGAAAGAGTACGGACATCCAATGCATTTAATATCAGCTCCCGCTCGGAAAAAGAAGCTCTCTGCACTCTCCAGAAAAACCTTTTAGCCTGCTCCGACTTCCAGATAAATCCCATCCCCGGCCTTAACCGCTTAGCTGGCAGGAAAATATTTCCCGGGTAAACCGTCCTGGGATTCTGCTCCGGAACCTCTGCTTTCCGGGTCCCCCTGTCCAAGACAAAAAATGCAGGTACACCTCCGATCTGTTTCTGTACCTTTAGCAACACCTGCTCAGTCCTCTCCTGCTCTTTTTGTTCCCGGATCCTTTGTATCTCTCCTTTTTCCTCCGGAACCACACGATCGAAACGAGACAAAACCGTCTGATAAGTCTGGCGAAGCTCCCCCAGGACATGGTTTTGAAAGGGATTCAGATAAAAAGAAGAAAAAAGCTGTTCACACTGCATCCGCAGCATGGTATAATACCGGAATTCATAAGAATGCCGGATGGATAAAGAAGAAAAACGGTTAAGAGTCAGGAGCGCCTGCGCCAACCATGCAAGCTTCCCCTGCTCATCCCCCTGCCAGAATGGCTGATAATATACAAAAGAAGCAGACGGCAGCCTGTCTTCATTCTCCAGATGATATTTTTCCATAATCCTCTGCGCAAATGAATCTATAAAAGCCGCCCTGCTGCTTAATTTTAAATGCCGAAGCCCCAAAACAGGGATCGTCCGCCGTATCTCCATCATGTCCGCTCCCACAAAAACTTAAATATCCGTCAATCCGGTGTGCGTAATCTCCAGTTTATTAATCAATACCTCTTTTCCCATGGCATCTAAAGGGGTGATTTCTTTTTTCGTGATCACCCCATAATCAAAAGAATAAGTCTTCTCAACCTTTCCGTGATTCAAAACCATGATTGCAACGGCAGAGACACGGGCTCCCGGCTTCAGTTTTTTCTCACTGTCACCTTCTTTTTTCTGCACTCCTTTTTCCAGAATAAGCGTTTCTCTCTTTTCCTTCTGCTTTGCCAGAAATTCCGGATACCGGTTTGCTCCCCCCTGCCGGATACTTTCCATCTCAAAGGAATCGGAAAGATTGCTGACTTTGGCAAAGCTGAACAGATCCCGGCCAATGGAAACCAGGAAACGGTTATTAAGAAGCAGGCCTTCTCTCGTATCCATATCCTCCCTCTCCTATAGGTGAAATACATTTTCCGGCTCGTCATTCAGCCTCCGGTTAATGGCAGAAATCTCATTGCACCATCGGATCCGTTCCAGATGGCTGAAATTCATGATCTCCTGATGGCTCCAATGCATATAATAGGCGATAAACCCCGCCTCCTGGTAAATCTTGTCTGCCGGGTATGTTTTTATACTCCGGCTTCTGTAAAATTTACCGGAACCGTGATCTCTTTTCCACAGTGGGGGCAGACCCCATGATAGCTGGGAATGTCCATAGCATTGATCCGCTGGTACAAATCCTGTAAATAAGCCAGATCCGGCGTAAACAGATTCTCCACCACCCTGGTATCCACCGCCGGAAGGGAGCCGAGCCTTACGATCACCCGGGCCAGGATAATGATGGTCAGATACCCGGGATTCTGCTGGACCCTGGGATCTTTTAACGGTAAAATCTCATCACCGGCATTGGCCAGACGCATAGTCCCCTCCCGGTGCAGATTCCCCTCTCTGTCCAAATATCCCTTCGGAAGGGTAAAATTGAATTCCGTCTGAAACATTCCGTCTCCTCCTTAGGCTTTAAGACACCCGGGTCATCCCCTCATGGACGATCTCCAGCGTCTCAATGGCGATTTCCGATGAGGTGGCATTAAAATCCGGCGCCGTATACTTGGTCGGCCAGGCGTTGATCACCTGCCAGGACGCGGCAGGCGCCTGGGTTTCATTTAACAAGGTAATGGTCAAGGTCTTCCGCTCGATCTCGCCGTTGATCCCTGTAGTAATCCAGTCATACAATACCCTGGAATCTGTCACCCCCTGCTTCAGGGTGATATTTCCGTATTTCTTAAGGCCAGGAATCTTTAAGGGCGTCTCCGCCGTCATATCCCCTTCCCGGTACTCAATAGGCTCAATGGTGGCGTCAAAACCAGTAACCTCCGAAAACCCGCCTGCCTCCAGCCCGTCAATCTCAACCTTATATCTGAATTTAGCCTGTGGATATCCTGCCATGGCTTAAGTCTCCTCTCCCTTGCTTTCTATGAATTACTCCGCATCCGCCGTTTTCTGGGAAATGCGGAAGATCACAAATTCCGCCGGTTTTACCGGTGCTACCCCGATCACGCAGATCAGGCGGCCATTGTCAATATCATCCTGGCTCATGGTATCCCGCCCGATATTTACGAAAAACGCCTCCTCCGGCGACGTTCCTGCCAGAGAACCATTTCTCCACAATGAATTTAAAAATACGCTGATGGTTCTCTGCACCCGGACCCACAGCACTTCGTCATTCGGCTCAAATACCGCCCAGCTCGTGTTGGCCTTAATGGACTCTTCAATGAAAATAAACAGGCGGCGGACGTTAATGTATTTCCAGCTTCCGTTGCTGCTGGCCGTTCTAGCTCCCCATACCCGGATTCCCTGGCCCGGGAAGGAACGGATCAGATTGATTCCCTTCGGGTTTAAAATATCCTGTTCCCCGGTGTTAAACTGGCAGTCCAGCCCTACACATCCCCTGACCACTTCATTTGCCGGCGCCTTATGCACCCCTCTGGTATTGTCGCTTCTGGCATAAATGCCAAGGACCGAACCGGACGGGGGAATGGCGATATTTTTCTTATCCAAAGGATCAAATACATTCAGCCACGGATGGTACAGGGCCGCATAATGGCTGTCGAAAATATCCCGGTGAGCGATCAAATCCTGGACTTTTTTGGCCTCCCTGGGAATATCCAGCACCGCAAAACGGCTTCCCAGATTCTCACAATGAGCCACCAGCATGAGCTGTACGTTGGCATCCGTCACACCGGGAACCGCCATGATCGAAACCATGTCGTTATCCAGGAAAGACTGGATCCCCGTGCGCTTCCCCGCCCCGTGATCCTGGCCGATAAAATCCGCCGCCGTAATCTTCGCCACGCTTCCATTGCTCCCGCCAGACAGGGAAATCGAATACACGGCCATCCCCTCTCCTGCCATGGCCTCAAAGGGCGAAACACCCTCCGGCCCGGCATTTTCACACCAGACACGGACCAGGTCGGACCTGGCCATCTTCTTTTCTATGTAATTCGGCGCGTTAATATTGAACGACAAATTCTCATATACTTCAACGATATCCCTATAGCTTACCTCTATGCTGAATTCACAGGATATAAGCAGCCTGGAGGGAATCAGCTCCTTATCCACCGCGCTTTCGTCCAGCTCCTTCTCAAGAGTCAGGATATTATCCTGGCTTTTCAATACTTTATTGTAAATCGTCTGTGAGGAATCCGTATACGCGACCACATCCCCGGCCACAAAACCCGCACCGTTTTTCACCACATACCGTTTTCCGCCGCTGGTTTCCAAAATCTCTAAAATCTGTGTTTTTGCCTTATTGGCAGGAGTCACCACTACCCGGATATCGTCCCCCCAGATCCCCGGATCCTTCGCTTCCAGGCGGATCATGGCATTTTCCTTCGAGGGCGCGTAGCCTGCCGAACAAGAAGCGTCCTCAGGCGCCACCCGGGATACAAAACACCGGGAACCGCCGTTTAAAAAAAACTGGTCCACCGCATAGGCCAGAAAACGGTACTGGCCAAACTCGTTCTCCGAAAGATAGCCTCCGTAAATCCGCTTGAAATCAGCCGGATTCGTGACAAGCTGGGGAACTCCCTCCGCAGGCCCCCTCTCCGCAAGACCGATAAACCCGGCAGTGCTGGTGCTGACCCCTTCCATAGGCTTAGCGCCGGACTCAAACTCCTCCACATAAACGCCTGGTGATAAATATTCTGCCATACGCCTTCAATCCCATCCTTCCGTTCCCGAATCAGGTGCAATTTCGGGAATCTTTGCGCCGGGACTGATCCCTCCCTTCTGTGTTTTTCTTTCGGGTATGCTTATTTGCCAAATGACCCGGATTTTTTTATCTGCAAGCTTTCATATAATACAAATCAACCATATTTTATTCCAAATTTTACCATTTTATGACATTATTGTCAATCAATTTGCCTGGTCATTTGCATCAACTTCCTGTATATATCTCTCTATAGTTGCCTCCAAAACTTGTCCTTTTTGTGAGAAGACTATTGCTGAATCTGGATTATTCAAATTAAGAACACGATTCCTGAATTTAAATATTGTATAATCATTTTTATTGCTTAATATAGCATATTCCATGTCCACACCTTCTTATATTTTTATTTTTCATGTTCCCAATGTCTTTAAATACAACGGTAGTGAATGTTTATCCATCCTCACCATCGAAGCAGCTTGCGAATTGGCTTTACAGACTGGAAGTTGTCGGTCAAATACAGAATATCTGCCGCGCTAATTCCTTTCCACTATCCGTCTGCATGATTCTTTTGGAGAAGTTTTCAACATTCTCTTTACTATATCCATTTTCGGAGGCATTGGCAATATAATCTGCTTCCAGCAGGATCTGATAGTCTATGCCGTCGATACCAGTAAATGTGTGATGATGGCCAACAAGGAATGCCACTCGGCTGATCTGCTCTGTTGTCAAGCCGGTATCGCTGAGAAAGTCCCGTACCATGGATATTCCTTCGGTTTCTTGATGCCTTCCGTTAGTGTTGCCATATTTCTTGCGGCACAACGGGCAGGCAATGTCGTGGGTAAGGGCGGCAACTTCGAGAATATATTGCGTATCGGTGTCCAAATGTTCCAGTTCACCTATGGTCCTGGCATATGCCCACACTCGGATAAAGTGATCGATGTCATGAATATTACCCATAGAAAACGCAATCATCTTTTCCATGATCTGTGAAATAGTCATCATATACTTCCTCCTGCGACTTCCGATTTGTATATTATTATACCATAATTTGTACAATTCCAAAAGCAGAATAAGTATTCGTTATATTTAGGCAGGAAAACAAAGCCAAATTGAGATATAAATATAAATAATAAAAGCCTCTCCAAAGAAAATCCCTGGAAAGGCTTTCTATTCATTCCCCGAAGTCCTCACTCCATCACTACCATCGTATAATACTCCAGATACGGCAGCGAAAACTTTATGGTTCCGTTTTCCTCTGTAAATTCCACCTCCTGCCAGATCCCGTCCCTGCAGTCCGGCGAAGCCACCCACACCCGGGAAGGCGCCTTCATGCAACGATGGCTCACCGTCACCTGCCTCATGATATCCGGCGCTGTCTGGGCCAGTCCCTTATCCACCCAACTGTCATGGGCCGCCCCGTTCAAATTCAGCAGATGGAGGATCTCCCTGTCTGGCTCCCCTGCCTGCCGTTTTACCTTGGTAAACGAAGTCACATTTCCCGGCTTAAAATCCACGCTGGTGCGCCGGCTTCCCACATAAGTCTCATCGCTCACCTCTGTGAGCCCGGTTCCCCGCAAAAGGTTCTCGTAGGCTACCATAAAATCATATCCCCTCCGGATATCCTCGGCCAGACTGCTTGTGATCTGCATGGAGTTGCCCGGATAATACTCGCTGGAGAGCATCCCCGTGTCTCCTAACTCCAGGTGACTGGCGCCTGCAGACATAAGCACCGCGTTCACATAGTTGATGGAAGGCGTATTGAAATTCTCCGACTTAGGCGCGTCATAGTTCATATAAGCGGCTATGACGGTTCCCCTTCTGCCGCCGTTGCTTTTATAGATCTCGTCTACCTTCTCCTTAAGGGCTGCAAAATCCGGGGTGTCCGACGGCCATACTTCCATGTAAACAATATCGTAATCCACTGCCTTTAGCTGAGGTTCCATCCCGTAAGCCGATACCGGATTAAAGATCACCTTCTTTTCCAGCTCTTCCACCAGACGGTTCAGCATAGGCACATAAGCATTGTCCAACTGGATCTCGTTTCCTTCATAATCATACCGGTTGCCTCTCGGCCCTAAAGAGTCCACCTGGATCCCGTCATAAGGATAGACCGAGAACAACTCCTGATGAACCTTAATATAATAATCCTGCCAGAGACGGTTGGCCGGATTCATCAGCCAGAACTTTTCCGTCTCCCACCCGATACCGGAGATGTCGTGGACATCCTGTTCCTGATGACGCTGGTCACAGTACATTCCCCACTCCGGGCTGACCCCCGCCTGCTCATAATTGTCATAAGTCCCGAAAATCAGGTTGTAAAAGAAAGACTTCATATTCAGGTCATGCCCAATCCGGATCGTATCCAGAAGCGTCTGCCTTTTGGCCAGAGATTTGTTCAGGGTATTCCAGGTATCGGCCGGATTCTCCACAGTCCCTGCCAGGGGCTTTTCCTGGGTGTCAAACACATCATAGTAAAACAATCCGTTAATATGATGGTTTTTCAGCCGCTCCAAAGCCTTTGCCACCTCATCGGCCGACCGGTCCATCTTGGTCACATACCCGTATCTGGGAAACACATTCCAGTCCGAAGATACATCCACCCCGGTCATCTCATAATCAGCCAGCCTCCCGTCCAGATAAAGATAGGCTTCCAGGGCATAGCCGGTAAAATCCTTGTCCGGCGCAGGGAAGGCAAAAGAAATCTTCCCCGTTCCCGGTTTTACCGTCCATTGGTTCTTCCACACCGGCTCTCCCAGATGCCGCAATATCAGCTCCAATCGTCCGGATCTTTGTCCGGCCCCAGAGATGGCCACAGTTCCCTGTATCGCCTCCCCCGGATCATACATGCTCCTGTTAATCGTGATCCCCTGGATCAATTTCCCCGGATTTTCCGCCTCTTCCAGCCTTGCCATCTTCTCACTTTCCTCTGCAGCCCACACCGAATCTCCCGGCGCGGCGGCTCCCCCCAGGAGAACCGCCGCAAGGAGAGCTGCCGCCTTTCTTTTTCCTTTCATCTATCTTCCTCCTGCCCTGTCGCAACAACCACCCGTCTCCTGTTCTATTTCACCGGTTCCAAGACCAAAGCACTGACCCATCCGTAGAAATCCCCGTCCTGCCCTACGACGCTTATCTCGTCAGACGGCTTTAAATACAGGATTTTCTCCAGCTTGTCCGAAGACATTCCGTTATCGCCGTAATCCGAAGACTGCCGGAAAATACTCCCGACGGACTTGCCGTTCAGCCGGATATCAAACCGCTCTCTCGAACCGTTGGAGATCACTGCGACCCGATACTGTCCTTCCATAAAGGACGGGTTGTCCTGCAGCGGAATCTTCAATGCCTCTCCCGGCTGCAAATCTGCCGCCGCCAGGAACATGCTGGCCGTTCCATAGGCAAAAGCCGGATACCGGTACTCCTCCTTCTCCTGAGGATTTGCCGCCTCTGCCGGTATCAGGACCATCCGGTCCACCCAGCCATAAGGGCCGGATTCGTCGCCCGGCGCGTAGATGCTGATCACATCATCCGGATTTAAAGCAACCGGACGCTGCAGTACATCCATGGTCACGGAACCCATGTCAAAGTTGGTCTCGTTCCTGGTGATGGAACCGATCCGTTCCCCGTTCTTTTTGATAACCATCGCCGTCCTGTTTCCGTTGCTCACTACGGCCAGATACCAGGTTCCCCCGGTAAATTCCTCGTTAGTGCGAAGAGGGATCGTGATCTCTTCCCCTGGCTGCAGGTCCGCTGCCGGATTGTCCTTCTGCTTGGTATAAAAATCTTCGCACTCCCATGTATAATTCTTTTTGACGCTTTCCTCTTGCGAAGTCCCGGGCTGCACCATAGTCAGGCTCACATAATCCACCCAGCCGTATTTTCCACCGGTCTGGCCTTCGATTGCCAGCACGTCACCCGGCTTCAGCGCGATCAGGGTTCCCAGGGAATCCTCGCTCATTTCCCCCATGCCATAACCCGTTTCCTTGCGGGTGATATTGCCTTTGTTCCATCCGTTTACCTTGACCTTGAAAAATTCCCTGTTGCCGCAGGAACGGATTACCAGGTGGTACATCCCTTCCGCAAACCTGCTGTTGTCCGATACTGGGATCAAGATCTGTTCTCCCGGCTGCAGATCCGCCGCCGGATTGTCACTTTGCGCCTTATAATAAGCTTCTCCCTGATAGATCAGCCTTCCGTTCTCCACCGAAATGTGCGGCTGGTTCCCGGCTTCAAAATCCCCGGCCAAATCCTTTAAGATCCTGCCTCCTGTCCTGTTAATGAAATCAGCCCCTGCCACTTTCCTCCTGCTGTTAAGCACAATCCGGTCTATCCAGTTTCCGTAATTGTCCGTATCCTGTTCCAAAAACTGCACCGTAAGGATATCTCCCGGCTTCAAATGGATCAGCTCATCCCCCAGTTCCCTGGTCATATACTTTTTCTCATAGCCAGAACCATTCCTGGTCCCGGAAAGCACCTGCACGCCATTGACGTACACTACCCAGTTCCGCATGGTTCCCGTGGTATAGAGGGTAAAATGGTAGTCATTTTCCTCAAAACCGTCCGATGCCAGAATCGGGAATTCCACCTTCTTGGAAGGATTATTTACATTGGCGACTTTCCCGCCCATTTCCAGCTCGTCCGGATAGTAATCCTCCGCTTCCAGTGTGATTTTCGTCTTCGGCTCCGGAAGCTTTGCGGGAGTCTTGCTGGTCTCTTTCAGTTTTACATAATCCATCCAGCCATATGGCCCGGCCCCTGCTGCCCCCGGCGCGTAGATGGTGATCTCATCCTCCTGGCTCAAAGAAAGTATGGAGGACAGTTCCGCTTCCTTCATGTCTTCCCAGTCCGTACTCTCCCGGGAAACCATCCCCACCGGGACTCCGTTTACCAGAACCATTAATTTCGTCCGGTTTCCGCTGGAGCTTACCGACAAAATATAATTGCCCTCCACAAACCCTGCCAGATCTTTTACTGGTATGGTTATCTTGTCCTCCGGCTGCAGGTCTGCATATTGCCCGGAGGATCCGGTCGTCCTGTCATAATAATCTGCCGCCGAATAATAAAGTTCATTTCCCATGGCCTGGTCCACCAGGCCGAACAAGCCAAGCTGTCTGGTTTCAAACTCTGCGTACACTTTGTTCTGCACCAGTTTAAAGGGTATGGTAATCTTCTTCCCGTCTTCTGTAATCCGGTACAGGGAAATCTGCTCTTCCGAATCCACCGCCCGGGCGGCGCTCCTGTTCCTGCTGCTCCCGCCGCCAAAATTCTCCGGAACAGGGATCCTGATTTTCATCACCCCGGACGGAGAAACCTCAACGCCGTCTAATGTCAGAGAAATCCTGTAAAAACTCATGGCCGGCGAATTTTCCTGGGTAAACCCAAAGAGCTCCCGGATCTCATCCAGGGCCGGCTCGTCCGCAGGCTCTACGGAAAGCTGTGAACCGGAAGGCGCCACGCCTGCCTCGGCTTCCACATACACTCCTTCTGCTTCCTCCTCAAAAGGACTGCCTGCCTTCAGGCTGATGTAGTCCACCCAGCCGTAATTATTATCCGCCCGGATGACAATTGTCTGTCCTTTTGACAGCTTCAGCGCATCCTTCGGCCCGCAAAGCTCATAATCGCCCCAGCCTGTTCCTTCCCTGGCAATCGTGGCCTTCTCCTGCCCGTCTACCAGGATCGTGTAATTCTGGCCGCCGCACACGCGAAGGATAAGGTTGTAAACCGTGGTTTCAAATGCTTCATCGTCAGGTATGGGAATGGTGATCTGTTCCCCTGGCTGTAAGTCTGCCGCCGCCCCATTGTCTGCCGGCTTATAATAGTAGTCCTCTCCTTCAAATTTCCAGATATCCTCATCAGCAAGAATAAAGATTCCGCCCCTTGTCTCCATCTGGACGCAGATTTTCTCTCCTTCCTGCCAGGAACCGTTCACAAGCGCGGGTGTGTCCCCAGGATTCTGGGCAAAGTAAACCTCACAGTCGTCTGAATATCCTTTTGGTATGGGAAGCCAGGCAACCACCTCTCCGTCCAAATCCCCCATTCTGTCCAGCTTGTCTTCTTCCCCGTCTTCGCTGTAAGAACGGCTTTTTTTCGGCGCCTTTAGGTTAAAACGGTAAAAGAATACCTTTTTGCCCTCTTCTTTAAACTGCGCCCGAATAGCCTGGCGGTCAGGCCGGGAAACCGTTTCGGATACGATCGTGGTTCCATCCGGCAAAATACCCTCCGGCGCTGTCACCCGGATCCCGGTCTCCTCGTCTGTCTCATCAAACCTTGGCGTGATATCACCGGTGCGGTTCAAACGGATGTAATCGACATGGCCCCAAGAACTATCCACGTCTGAAAGCTTTATCACACTGCTGGCAGAAAGCTCCAGTTCCGTTCCAAAACTCACAACAACACAGGTTCCTTGTTCCCATTTTCCCGTACCCGGGGCTGCCATATTGCCTGTCCCGTTCCCGTCAACCTCAACTCCCCACTTAGTCCTTGCCCCATTCACGCATCCGTACAATTTATAGGTTCCCGGCTGAAAACCAGCGACCTTAGACAAATCAAAGGAAATGCTCTGGCCTCCATTAATCTCCACCCGGTCCCCATCACTGTGTATTTGGGCTCCTCCGCTGTAAACCGCAGCAGAACCCTCCGCCTCAACCCGATAACTGGTATCCACATAAACCAGCTTCATCCAGTCCAGATGGGCATACTCATTTGCGCCCTCGGATATGGTCACAGTCTCCGTGCCTGTCAAATCCAAAATTTCATGGGAAAAATATTCTGTTAGGTCCCCGGCAGTAAAGCCCTTCCCCACTTTTGTTACTTCCCCTTTTTCGCTGCTATTTACCAACACCTTTATTTTTGTGGAACTTCCGTTCATATTGACGGACAACAGATATTTTCCTGCCTTAAAGTTTGAAATCTTGCTTAAATCATAGGTAAGAGAGCCATATTGCTGCAGCTCTACCCTGTCTCCCTCGCCATTTAATACTTGTGGTGCCGCAAAAGAAGCAATACTCCCATCCTCCGCCTCCAACTGATACACCCCGTCTGTCCCATACTGCCGGCTCATGCTGAAAAGCATCCCGTTGGAAGCAGTCGCCACCATCGTCCCGTTGGAAGCAGTCGCTGTCAAAGCCCCTGTGCCGGTCGCCGGCTCCTCCCAGCCGTCGTCCTCGCTGTCATCCCCTTTTTTCCCGTCTTCTTCCTCTCTGCCGCTGTCGCTGGGACTTGCCAGGCTCCCTTCCTTCTCCTCATCCGGTTCTTTGTCCTCTGTCCCGGTCTCTTTCCCGCCTCCGGCCTCATCCAGGATCCCGTCCGCCTCGTCAGGCGTGGCCGTCTTGTAGCCGTCTTCCCTGATCCTGCCGCCGTCTGCCAGCTCCGTGTCCACGGTCGCCGCCGCCGTCCACACCGGAACCTGGTAAGCCAGCAGCGCCACGATCAAAATCTGAGCGATCCGTTTTTTCCCCTTCATCCTTTATTCCTCCACGGTATCCCAACAGATATAGTCATAATCCTTCTCCGTCAGGCTTTTCCATACTCTGCGGTTGTCGTCATCCTTCTCGCCGTCATAATAATCAATCACATAGCCATACTCGTCATTTTTGTCGCTTATTTTTGTCACCCGGTATTCGTTGCCATCGCTGGAGACATAATGGCTTCCGCCTCTTGTCCCTTTCTTTACCCTTCCGGAACCATCCACCAGGAAAAATCCCGTGCTTTTTCCTGTGTCGTCCTTCTCTTCCAATGTAGGCAGGTACACTACCTCGCAAGTATCGAACTGGGCGCCAACCGCAAGCCCCTGATAATAGAGCCTTCCCGCACTCACGCCGCTTATCCCCTGCCCCTTGGAATATTTGCTGTTGGACCGTTCTGAAAAATAGTAATAATAAACATATCCGTCGCTGCCGTCGTCGTCATCAACGTTTTCCTTCATCACCGGCCCTGTCTTCATAGCCGCGTTATCCATAAAGCAGTAAAGGCCGTCCCCAAAAGAGGGATCCCCTTCTGCCCCTGACAGGAATATCATCCCATCGATCCTGGTTCCCGAATCCTCCAGGCAGTAATATTTTCCATCGATCCTTGTCACATTCACGTCCGTAGACCATCCTTCCAGGATGTAAGTGCCGATCTCATCTACTTTTTGGGCCTTCCGCTTGGCTGAAAGGGAGGCGCCGCTTCCCCTGCCTCCGCTGCCTGTCACGACGTAGGAGGAGGAATCCGCATAAAAGCTCCGGCTGTCATCGTCCTCATCATCCCAGGGCGGAATGGCGTCCACCCACTGATTTGTGGCCAGGGAGCCGTCGCCCTCCGTTGCATACATCATATTTTCCGGATTGTTTCTGCACAATTCTTTATCGGATTCCTGGCTGTCCGTGTCCACCCTTAAATACTGCTCTGAACTTCCGTCTCCACGGTCATAGATCCAGCCGGTCAGGACAGCGCCTTCATCGTCAAAAAGATACCGTTTCCCGTCAATTGTCTTTCTCCTGTCACGGCAGGGTTTTCCGTTCTCCTCAAAATAATACCGTTTCATCTCGTACTCATCTTCCTGGGTCCCTTCAAACTGCTGCCGGTCGTCATAGACCGCCTGTTCGGGATTATAGACCGTCACCCATCCCGTAGCCATCTTTCCGTCCTGGCCGCAGTAATAAATATCGCCCTCCTCCACAGTCTCGCTGTAAGGCTCAGGAAATTCATTTTTCGGACAGTGGACCCACCCGGTCAGCATGGTCCCGTCCTCGCCGAAAAAGTACACGTCGCCATTCAGCTCTTTCTTCCCTTTTACCTTTTCTCCCTTCTCGTCCAGATAATACCACAGGTTGTCGGCGTCGTTATATTCCCACTGCCCGCCGTTAGCCCATGCCGTACCTGTATAGTACCCGGCAAAATGCGTCGCCGGCGCCTTTTGCCAGATGCCTTCCAGTGCCGTGGCAAGCAGTATCCCTGCCGCCATTCCGGTAATCATTTTTCCCCTTCTCATACGATGCACCTCGCTCCTCCATCCAAATACTCTATATCCCCTTGCCGCCTCATATTTTCCGTAATTTTCAAAACGCCCTTTCCTCTCCGCCGCCTTTTGCGGGCCGGACGTCCTTACTCCTTCACGCTCCCCATCACAATGCCGGTAATCAGGTATTTCTGGAGTACCGGATAAATCATCAGCAGCGGAACCACGGACACCACGATTTTCGCCGCATTCAGATTCTGCTTGGACACTTCCATGGCATTGACCAGCGAACTTAAGCTTCCTCCGGAATTTAAGATATCCTCCAGGTTAATGCTCAAAGACTGGATATAAGTCTGAAGAGGATAATTTGCCACCCTCGTCATGTAGATCAGCCCTCCGAAAAAGTCGTTCCAGCTTCCCACGATGCTGAACAGCGCCACCGTGGCAATCACTGGCTTCGAGCAGGGAATGTAGACCTTGGTCAGCACCTGGAAAGGCGTGGCCCCGTCAATCACCGCCGCTTCCGCCAGGGATTTGGGGACCCCGATGAAAAAGTTCATGACCATAATCACGCTGAAAATGGGTACAGCTCCCGGCAGTACCAGAGACCACACCGTGTTGATCAGCCCTAAGTTTTTCACCACCAGATAGGAAGGAATCATCCCGCCGCTGAACAACATGGCAAAAATCAGCAGGCCCATATAGATATTTCTTCCCTTAAACTCCCTCTCCGTCTTGGAAAGAGGGTAGGCCATCATCACCAGAAGAACCAGGTTCAGGACAAGCTGAAGCGCTACCCGGACCACGGAGATCCCGAAAGACCTCCAGAACTGCTTATCTTCCAGAATCTTATTGTAAGCCGCCGTGGTAAATTTCACCGGGACAAAACCTACGATATTGGCGGCAGCCGCATCGCTGCTGCTGAAAGAGATCGCCAGAATATTCAAAAGAGGCAAAAGGCAGATCAGCCCCAAAAAGAATACAATCAGATAAATGACGATCTTCCCTATATTTCCCCGAAATCCTTTTCTTGTTACCATCATCCCGCCTCCTTAAAAGATCTTCTGGTCAGCGAACCGTTTGGAAAGTTCGTTGGCCGACAGCATGAGAATCATTCCGACCACGGAACGCAGAAGTCCCACTGCCGTTGAAAAACTGTATTTCCGCCCGATCAGGCCCATCCGGTACACATATGTATCCAGCACATCTCCCGTTTCATATACCATGGGAGAATAGAGATTGTAGATCTGGTCAAATCCCGCGCTCAAAATACTGGTAAGGTTCATGGCCGCCATCAGCAGGATCACCGGCATCATGCCAGGAAGGGTAATATTCCACACCCGCTTCCACCAGGTAGCCCCGTCCATGGCCGCCGCCTCGTGAAGCCCCGGGTCAATGGCCGTGATCGCCGCCAGGTATACAATGGAATTGTATCCGAACTCCTTCCAGACATCCGTCACCACAATCAGGGGGCGGAACCAAAGGTTGCTTCCGAGAAAATTGATCTTTTCCAGCCCCAGGGCTGCGATCATCTGGTTCACCGGCCCGTCCAGATTCACCATATTGACCACCACAGCCGCCAGCACCACCCAGGAAAGGAAATGGGGCAGGTAAACGATGGTCTGCACCAGCCGTTTGAACACACGGACCCTGATTTCATTCAGCAAGATGGCAAACACAATGGCCATCAGCGTCCCCAGGAAAATCTTCCCCAACGCAATCAGCAGGGTATTGGTAAAAATCCTGCCTACATCCGGCAGCGTAAACATATAGGCAAAATTTTTCAGTCCCACAAACTTTGACCTTAAGATCCCCTTTGCCGGGACATAATCCTGAAAAGCCATGATTATGCCGAACATAGGGATATAAGAGAACACTAAGATAAACAACATACCCGGAGCCATCATGGCATGGTACATGGTCTGGGAACTCATCCCTCTCTGCCCTGAAGCCCCGCCGCTTCTTTTTTCTTTCATCGTCTACTCCCCCTTCTGCTCCACTGCTTCCTGCACTTCTTTGGTAATCTGTTCTCCCCCCTGCTTTTTCCACTGCTCCACAAAGGCGTCAAACTGGCTGATATCCTTGGCCCCGGTGACAATCGCCACAAAATTCTCTTCCTCCAGAGTGCCAAGGCTCGCGTTGTTGCTTTCCATGGTCTCGGTGATCCCCCAGAACGCCGGAGTCACCCAGTTCATCTTCTCCTCCCGGGTCAGACGGTCAATGAGGGCGATTCCCTCCATACGGGAAACGTATTTGGCCCAGTCGCTCACCTCTGCGGCTTTCGGGTCCGCCAAATACCGATTCACGCTGTCCACAACGCTCCTGGACTCTGCGGTACGCACCTCCTCCATGGAAATCTCCCCGTCCAAACACCGCCTGATATCGGAAAAATCATCCAGAAGAGAAGTATAGGCGTTGATCTCAAGAGGAATCGGCCTGGCCGTCCCGTCTACTCCCTGGCTGATATAAGCGCTCACCTCCGGATAATCCTCATTCAGCGTGGCGCTGTTGGCCATCTGGTCAAAATAGAGATTTACCATTTTCACCAGCACCTCCGGATTGGAGTAACCTTTGCGGACCACCATATAACCGTTGCTGGCATTGCTGTGGGTGACATTTACCATCCCCTTTTCGTCCGCAATCACATAAGCCGCAAAATCCCCCTCCGGATTCATGCCCCGCACGTTGTTCAAAAGCCAGTCCGGAATATGCCAGGGGCCAAATACAATCCCTGTCTGCCCGTTGGTCAGAAGGGCCGTGATATCGTCCCATGTCCTTGTCCCGAACTGAGGATCCACCACTCCCTCCCGGAACCACTCCGCCATCTGCGCCAGGGCGGCCTTCATCTCCGGTGACACAGAACCATAATAAACATTTCCGTCCTCTCCCATCAGCCAGTTTTTCGGGAACGCCCCGAAAGCCGAAGCAATTCCGTTCATGGTATATCCGCTGCTGCCGTAATCGTCTGCTGTCAGATAGGGGGCAAAAGCCATTCCCACCGGATTGCCGCTGCCTCCCGGATCCTTTTCCAGAAATGCCCTGGCAATCTTTTCCAACTCTTCTATTGTAATGCATTTGTCTTTGTCCGAATCTATATCCAGCCCTAAGCTGTCCAGCCAGTCTTTCCGGATATAGGCCACACAAGGCGCGCTGTCCAGGTTTGTTCCCGGAATCGCCATGAGCCGCCCTTCGTAAGTAGCCAGATCCAGGCATCTTCCTCCATAGGAATCATAGATCTCCTTAATATAATCACTGGCATACTCCTGATATACGTCTGTCAGGTCCGCTACCAGTTCATTCTCCACCAGCTCGTCCAGCAGATCCTTGGAACCTACCTTCATCACATCCGGCAGCTCGCCTGCCGCTATGGACAAGGATACCTGACGGTCATAATCCGCCCCGTTGGCCTCAAAATCATCCTGGATCTCCACATTCAGCACCGCCTTCAGATAACGGGTATAAGCATTATCCTCATAACTGTCATTGTCCGGAAATTTCGGATTGGCAATGGTGCTTCTCCCCATACCGCAGACCAGCGTCTCCTCATAGGCTCCGAACGGCCCCTGGGAAGCTGCCACCGGCGGCTGGTTCACCGGCCTTTTGCCTTTACAGCCTGTCAGCGCAATGGCCGCCCCGGCCATAACCAGTCCAGCTGTCCTCCATTTTTTCCGGGTTGTCCCCTGTTTTTTTCCCTTTTCCATAGTTTCTCTCCTCGCCCTTTTTCCATTTTTACCGAAGATTTTCCGATATTTTCCTTCCGTTTTATTATAATCCACAAAAAAATACTAGTAAACGAAACAAAATACCGTTTTATTTCACATTTTCAGCTACTTTTATCCTTGTCTGAACCGACAGAATTTTCTTCTTATTTTATCCGGCCCGGTAGCTCCTCTGTCCGGCCCCGGCGCTCCTTTATCCGCTTCCGGCGCTCCTTTGCCTAGCCCCGATGCTCCTCTATTCCGGCCCCGGCGCTCCTCTGCCCGGCCCCGGCCGGCCGGAAAACCGGTCTCCTGGCCGCATGGCCCGTATACGAAAAAAAAGACATACTCTCGGATTTCTCCAAGAATATGTCCCATGATTTCTATCTTGTATTTTCTTCGATTCTCTGTACTGTATTTTCTTCCGTCCTCCGTGCCGTTTCCTCTTTCGTCCCCTGCACCGTATCGTCTTCCATCCTTTTCTTCGGAATCCTTACTGTCACTTTTGTCCCGCTTAGCTCCCCCCCCTGACAGCTTTCGAAGGCCAATCCATAATCCGTTCCGTAGTAAAGCTGGATCCGGTTATGGACGTTCTGCACTCCGTACCCCTTGGACTCCGCCGTCAAAATTCCGTCCAGTTCCTCCTCCTTTATGCCGCAGCCATTGTCCCGCACGACAAATACCAGCCGGCCTTCTTCCTCTCTTCCTGACACCTCAAGGATCTTCTCCCCTCCGTCCGTCTTGTGGTCCAGGCCGTGGACGATGGCATTCTCCACCAGGGGCTGCAGAAGCAGATTCAGAATCTCGTACTCCTCTATCCCCGGTTCCAGTTCCATCTTCAGGGACAGGCGGCCCGAATGGAGCAGGTTCTGGATCCTGGCATAAGAACAGGTATTGTCCCATTCGCTTTTTACCTGGGTGATATTTTTCCCTTTATTCAGCGTAGTCCGGTAAAAGGTGGATAAAAGCTGGGACATTTCACTGATCTCCTCCTGCCCTGCCATGATGGCTTTCCAGTTGATGAGGGATAGGCTGTTATAAAGAAAATGAGGATTGATCTGCGCCTGAAGGGCCCGAAGCTCATACTGCTGCTGGAGAATCTTACTTTTGTAAACCTCATTGACCATACAGTCCAGCCGACTCATCAGATCAGAAAACCTGAGAATCAGACGGCCTATCTCGTCCTTGTCATCTCCCTGGATATCCACCATAAGGTGTCCTTCCTTAATCTGGTCCATATTGCGGATCAATTCCTTTAAAGGCCGGACCACGCTGTCTGTCAGGGCATAACTGGCCGTCAAAATAATTCCCACACACAAAAGGATCACCACGAACACCAGGGCGGTAATGCTCCATGCCGAGGCGGAAACCACTTTAAGCGGCCGGTAAAGCCAGATTTTCCAGCCATTGACCGGTATGCTTTCCTCGTAGATCACATACCGCCCCAAAGAAGATTTTTCCTCCAGGATTTCGTCTGCCGTAAGCCCGTAACCTGCTGCCTCATCCCGGAATTTCCAACAGGAAAACACGGAATTTCCCAGTTCATCCGCCACCAGGACTCCGTAATCCTCCTGAAAAAGCCCGGAAAGATACCCAAACACCCGGTCATAGTCCACATCCAAATACACCACATTGCGGTCTGACTCGCTTTTTGTATAGATGCCGCAGTACATCTCCAACCGTCTGTTTTCTTCTGTCTCCCAATGGATTTTGTAGTCCTCAATCCCCTCCGGCAGTTTTTCCAGCCTCTCGATTTTCCTCATATTGTCTCCATGGGAATAAAGGGTTTCGTTGGAACTGTAGATGGTTATTCTTTTCACCTGGGGATTTAAGTTCCGGATACGCAGGATCACCGGATCCACCACATCCCGGTATGCAAGGTACATTTCATAATTATTCTCGTATTTTTTCTCCAAAGTCTGCTTGATCATGGCATCCCATACCATGTTTTCCATAGCATTCTCACAGATCTCCAAGGCGGCGTTAAGGGAAAGCACACTCTGCTTCAGCGTCTCCCTTACCACTTTCTCCTCTCTCTGGATCAAAAGCTGCCTGGTCTGGAAATAAGTAAAGGTCCCCAGGACCATCACAGGTATCAGGCTCACGCTCAGGAAACTGAACCACACTTTTCTGCGGAATGTCAACTCTCTGTACCATTTTTTCACAGCCTCCATCCGGGTTCCTCCTGCATACCGCTTATTTCCTGTACTGCTCCGGCGTCACACCATATTCGTTGCGGAAACTTCGGCAGAAATAAGACAGGCTGGAATACCCTACCTTCTCGCTGATGTCGCTGATCTTCATATTGGTGTCCCGCAGCAGCTCCCTGGCCTTCTCCATACGGACGGTTTTAATATATTTATTGATACCGATTCCCTTCTCCTGGATAAAGATACTGCTCAGATAGTGGGATGTCAGGTACACTTTCTTTGCCAGAATATCCAGGCTCAGGGTCTGTCCGTAATGTTCCTGGATATACTGTTCTACAATGGCGATGGTATGGCTGGGAGAATCCTGGCCCTGCTCCATGTGTACCTCCAGTTCATCCGCCAGTTCCCATAAAAGCAGCTCCAGTTTCTCAAAACTCGAAATCTCCATAACCCTTTCCACCATGGCGGTCCGCCGTCCCGCATCGTCCGGCAGTCCCTTAAACAGTACCTGGATCAGGTTGGCGCAGACAAACCGGGTATAAATATAAGACTGCATTCCGTTGCCCCGACATTCGTTTAACAGCGCCTCCATATTCCGGCGAAGGCTGTAGCAATCTCTGCATGCCACATCCGCCTCGATCAGCCGCAGCAGTTCCCCGCTGTCTGCAGGCTGCCCCCACTCCCTCTGCTTTTCGTCTATGGGATAGAGATATGTATCCCTGCAGAAAAAGCGGTCCTCCAGGCTGGCTTCCGCCTCTGCATAAGCGGAGCCGATTTCTTCTATAGATTTTAGTTCCCGGCTTACTGCCAGGTAACAGCAACGCCCGTATTCCTTCTTCACCTCCAGATGAATACACTTGGCCAGGCCTCTGGCCAGCCCTTCATCTCCGTAACCGTTCCTCAGAAACAGCACCCCCTGGGATGGGTTCACATCCAGAAAATCCACATCACCCTCGGCCATCTCGCCTAATCTGGCGGCAAAATTCCGGATATCCGCCACTTCCTTCCCAAAAAAGTCCGCCTCAAACTCCAGGACAATCAGCCGTGTATACCCTCTGGCAAACTGCAGGTCCCCGCTGTCATTTCCTTTTATGGATGGTTCCACCGGCATATTGCTGATCAGCCGCAACAGTATATAATTCCGTTGATACTGACGGCTGACCGCGCTCTCCTCCTCCTCGCGGTGCAGACGTTCCATCACCCCGCGCAGGGTTTTCTCAAATTCAACCGGGTTCACCGGCTTTAAAATATAATCCACAGCCTGTAAAGACAAGGCGCTTCGCACATACTCAAAATCATCGTAGCCGCTAAAAAAGATCAGAGGCAGCTCCGGCCTTAGCTTTCTCGCCTCCACAGCCAGCTCGATGCCGTCCATAAAAGGCATTTTCACATCTGTAAGAAGAATATCCGCCGGAAAATCCTTAAGTTTCTCCAAAGCCTCCCTTCCGTCCACAGCTTCCATGATCTCAAAGGCAAAACCGCATTTTTTCAATAGAAAACGTATCCCCATCCGCTCCTGGTCCTCATCATCTGCTATCATTAAGCGATACATTTTCTTCCCCCTCTCAAATTTCGTCAAATCTGCGAGATTCTCTCATTCCCTGTCCCCAGGCTGCCAGCCGGTGTATGCATTTTATATATGCCCGGAAGAATTCCGTGCCTTCCCGAGATACATTCTCGCCTCATAAGGCCTCATCAGATCTCCCTGCGGGTCCGGGTAATTTCCAAGCAGCAGCTCCATGCCTTCCCACTCCCCTGCCAGTCCACACTTCACAGGTTCCTCAAAAAAATTGCAGACAACCAGCAGGCGGCATTCCCCATCGTCTCTGGCATAGGCAAAAATATTTTCGCTCTCCTCAGCCAGCATTTCAAACCTGCCATCCGCAAAAACCGGATACTCCTTACGCAGTTTTATCAACTGTTTATAAAAACTATATATGGACCGGGGATCCTTTACCTGGCTCTCTGCGTTGATTTCCGGATAGTTGGGGTTCACCTTTATCCAGGCGGTTCCCTCCGTAAAACCTGCCTGGTCTTCCTTGCTCCACTGCATGGGGGTACGGGCATTATCACGGCTCTTTGCATAGACGGATTCCATAATTTCTTTTTTGGAAAAACCTTTTTCCAGCCTTTCCCGGTACATGTTCAATGTCTCAATATCCCGGTACTCCTCAATCTCATACCGCACGTTGGTCATACCCAGCTCTTCCCCCTGATAGATATAGGGAGTTCCCTGCATCCCATGGAGAAGGGCAGCCAGCATTTTGGCAGACTCCACCCGGTATTCTCCGTCATTTCCCCACCGGGAAACAATCCTGGGCAGGTCATGGTTGTCCCAGAACAGGCTGTTCCAGCCACAGCCATGCAGCTCCGTCTGCCATTTCTTCATCACACTCTTCAGCTTCTTAAAAGGCAGAGGGGCCAGATCCCACTTTTCCCCGTCTTCCTCCTGGTCCAGCCCTATATGCTCAAACTGAAATACCATGGAAAACTCTGAGCCGTCCGGATTGCTGTAGAGCCTGGCAAGCTCCGGAGTGGCGCCCCATGCCTCTCCTACCGTGATCAGATCTCCCTTTTGGAAGGTTTCCCGGCTCAGTTCCCGAATATACTCATGAAGCCTGGGGCCGTTATTGGTAATCCCCATATCCGGCTCCTTGGCAATCTGGTCAATCACATCCAGACGGAATCCTCCCACGCCTTTATCCATCCACCACGAAATCATATTATAGATTTCCCGGCGCACCTGCGGATTATCCCAGTTCAGGTCCGGCTGCTTCACAGAAAACTGGTGAAAATAATACTGCCCTGTTTCCGGCTCCCACTGCCAGGCCGGCCCTCCAAAACAGGCCCGCATATCGTTAGGCAGTTCTCCTTCCACGCCGTCCCGCCACACATAGTAGTCATGAAAGGGATTCTCCCTGCCCTTTTTGGCCTCGCAAAACCAGGGATGCTCGTCCGATGTATGGTTGAGGACCAGATCCATGACAATCCGGATTCCCCGCTCCCCGGCCTTTTCAATCAGCTCTTCCATATCTTTCAGAGTTCCGAACACAGGATCAATATCCTGGTAGTCCGAAATATCATATCCGTTGTCATCCTGAGGGGAACGGTATACCGGTGAAAGCCACACCGCGTCAATCCCAAGATCCTCCAGATAATCCAGCCTGCTGATGATTCCCTGTATATCCCCGATCCCGTCTTTGTTGCTGTCCTGAAAACTGCGGGGATAGATCTGGTAGATCACGGAATTTTTCCACCAGGGGGCTTTGCTGCCTAATGTTTCGCCGCTTGCGTTTTTTTCAGGTTCCGCCTTGCTTTTTTCTATTTTATCTTCTGTTCTGTTTTTTTCTATCATGGCTGCTATCTCCATTATTCTTTGTTTTACTGTTTCTATTTTAAAAAAAATTTGCAATTTTGTATAGAATAATTCTTAACGATTTACATTCATTTTTCGTGTTCGTTGCTCTGTGCCAAAAAACTGCTCCTCATTTTCAGGAAAATATCTTTGGTTCATTTCTCTCCAAGGCAAAAAAATCAATTACCTGCATCCATAGAAAGTCGACCGCAGGCTTTTCCCTGCTATCTCTTTACAAATATGCAGATAATTGATTTCAATCATCCGTTATTCATTCCCTATTTTATTCTCTTTTTCCAAAGTTTTTTCCTTGTAACAAAAACAGGCCTGCCAGTGTTAAAGCAATCCCCATAGCCGCCAGCTATGTCAGCAAATTCCCCATGGGATTCAATTTCATTCGGGAGCCATTGAAACTGATGAAAAAAGTTCCCGTTACAGCAACCAGAAATACTCTCTCCTGCCTCCGGTTTGTACCTATCAGTCTGTGGGAACAGCTCCCTGCTTTTAGCCCTTAAAATATTTTAATCCATATAACCAAAAAAACGGCTTCCCGCAAGAAGCCGTTTTTTTGAACCAAATCTTATTCAGTTATGACCCTGTCTGGAAAATTTCACAGAAAACAGAAACCAGAAATAAACTATTGCAGTGCCTTCAAATACTCCATAAAATTCTGTTTGTTTTCTATCGCCGCAATTGTTGGACGCCCAAGATTTCCTCTTGCACCAATGGAACATTTTATTTCTATCAGACTCAACTCCGTTCTTTTCTTTACATCTTCCAGGGCTTTATCAAGTTCTTCAATCTTGTCAATACTTATAGCCTTTGAATACCCACAGGCAAGAGCTATTTTTGCCAGATCCATTTTACCGGCTACTGTAGGCATGCCCCCGACTGTTTCATGTGCTCCATTATTAATCACTATATGAACCAGGTTTTTCTGTTTATTAGCACCTATCACTGCCAGCGAACCCATATGCATAAGCACTGCTCCATCGCCATCGATACACCATATTCTCTGCCCCGGTTTATTAATTGCCACACCGAGAGCTATGGAACTGGCGTGGCCCATGGAACCTATCGTCAGAAAATCATATTTATGGGACTGTCCATTTGCCATCCTTGTCTCAAACAGCTCGCGACTCGCCTTACCTGTAGTAGATATAACCGGATCCTCACCAGATGCTTTGACAATATGCTGAATAACCTCTTCGCGAGTCATTGTATTTTCATTCCTATACTCTATTTCAGGAGCATTCGTCAAAGCGTCTTTCCCCATGACAAACGCCACATTTTTTCCGGCTTTCAATACTTTTCTGAACTTTTCCATAGCTTTGACAACTTCGTCGTCTGTAGTATCCTTGCTAATAATAAATGCAGATATATCCATATCCTCTAAAAGCCTCACCGTCACCTCGCCCTGATAGACATGCTGAGGCTCATCATAAACTCCAGGTTGTCCACGCCAGCCAACAATAAAGATCACAGGGATAGCATAAACCCTGTCACTTAAAAGACTTGCTGCCGGGTTAATGATATTGCCTTCGCCAGAGTTCTGCATATAGACTACTGGTATCTTTCCCGTCGCCAGGTGGTATCCCGCAGCAAGAGCTGTGCAATTTCCTTCATTTGCCGCTATTATATGATGTTTTGGATCTATGCCATACCTATCCATCAGATAATTGCACAACGCTTTCAATTGACTGTCTGGTACTCCGGTATAAAAATCGGATCCTATAATATTTACAAAATTTTCAACTTTCATACTTTATTAAAACCTCGTGGTGAATTTTCGCCTGTGCCTGTCCCTTTCAACTTCAAAGTCAATCGTCACATATCCATGATCTTCAACTGTTACGTCTAAGACCCTTAATAATTTATCCCCAAATGCCAGCAAATCCCCTAACCTCTTCCTCCACTTCTGAAATTCAGGTAAATAAACTGTATCGTTGCCGGACATTGCAGGAATCCCTGATTTTCTATTAGCCATATAATCAATGATGATCCTCTCAGGATCTGCGCTCCTGTCATACTGAATTCCATATTTTTTAAAATATTTTTTCATTTCACTCGCAACTTTAATTACAAGTTTGTCTGCCAATGCTTCCTTGGAATTTAGTATAAGCCCATAAAGAAAGTAAAAATCATGGACGCTAAACCCGACCGGATTATTCTTTAACCTGATTGGATTTACACTATCTGCCAATTCCCCTGCTTCTTCATTTGTAACATCAGGAACATCCATATCCAGATCCAGGAACAGTTCATTAAACCTCCATGCTGCCTGCTCTGCCGATATACAGCCCATTGCTTCAGCAATTTCCTCAAACACTTTGTTAAGGTACTCTTTTCCCCTTGAATCAGAACAATGATGATGCATGTATTTGATCATAAGAGGCCATATTTTTCTCACACATAACGCTGCGGCATGTCCGTGAGCAACACCTAATGAACTGGTAATTTTATAACACATTGCATGCCCAGCCGTAGTCTGAGCAATATTGATAGCCTTGCCAGCAGTATGCGCTGCCATCAGCATTCCGGCATTTCCTTCTTTTGTATTGGCAAGATACCCCTCCATGTTTTCCAGCACACCACAAATGGCAGAACGGCTATACTCTTTGCTCTCTTTTGTACTGTTTACAGACCAGAAGGATTCGATAGCATGACATAGCGCATCGAGCATTGTAGATTTCTTCTGATATAGAGACAAGGTTTTAAGTGTTCCTGGGTCAAGAACGACAATGGAAGGAATGCAGTTCTCATGGGTTATGCTCTGTTTCTTGCCATTATAATATATAACTGCATATTTCGTTGCCTCCGATCCTGTTCCGGCTGTTGTCGGCACAGCCAGAAACGGTATGCTGTTTTGAATGATTTCCTGTTTAAGATATCCTCCGTCTGCGCCATTTCCAGCCATATTACTATATAATTTGATACATTTCGCCACATCTATCGCAGAACCGCCGCCAATCGCAATAATACTGTCACATTTTTCGATGCGGAAAATTTCCACTCCCTCAACCACACTTTCATACAGTGGATTCGGCTCAAAGTCAGAGAAGCGGATGATCTTTCCTTTGCTCTCATTCAGCTTTTTATTTATATGCGTCAGAAGGCTAATGGATTTGTCACAAACCAGAAACGCCTTCTTTCTGCCATTCAGCCATTCCGTAAATTCCTCATAGTTCTCATCTGACGCTATTATTTTCTGCTCCATGGAATACCTCTTATTCTTCCGGAATCAATGTAATGATATCCTTAATGCTCATGCACTTATCGTCACATTCTTTCGCCCTGTGTGTCCGCAAAATTGTTTCCGCTGCATCCCGCATTGCCGGAAAACCTGTCCTGGTCAGATGATTGGCATAGATGATAAGATTGGCGCCGAGTTTTTTCCATTCTTCCTCATAGACTGCGTTGAAGCTGGTAGGTACAAGAACAATTGGCGTGATTTTATCCTTCTGCCTGAACTTCTGAATAAATTCCTTAATCTCCTTTGGTTCTTTCTTTCGGCTATGTATCATAATTGCATCAGCCCCGGCTTTTGTAAATGCAAAAGCCCGTTCCAATGCATCGTCCATGCCTCGTTCAAGTATAAGTGATTCAATTCTCGCACAAATCATGAAATTCTGAGTCTTTTGAGCCTTCTTCCCTGCCCTTATTTTTGCTGAGAAATGCTCAATACTATCTTGTGTCTGAACAACTTCCGTGCCAAAAAGGCTGTTTTTCTTTAACCCTGTCTTATCTTCAATGACAACCATGGACACCCCCATACGTTCAAGACTGCTCACGGTATAAACGAAATGCTCTGTAAGCCCGCCTGTATCTCCATCAAATATAATGGGCTTTGTAGTCACTTCCATTATATCGTTTATCGTTCTGAACCGACTGGTCATATCAACAAGTTCAATGTCCGGCTTCCCCTTCGCAGTACTATCACAAAGAGAACTGACCCACATTGCGTCGAACTGTCTCGAACCGCCTGTTTCATGTACAATTGTCTTTTCCACAATCAAGCCGGTAATGCCGCTGTGGGCTTCCAATGCAGTGGCAAATCCCTTCATTTCAAGAATCTTTCTTAATCTTGATCTTCTGATATCAGGCATGGAGAGTTCCTTTTTTGCCCTGTCTTCCATCATCTTATATTCTGGTTTGCTGGAATAAGGATATTCCACCAGTTTCCCTCCATAAGAAGCCAATACAGATACTACTTCATCTCTAATCGGCTTCTGAAAACCTGACACCCAATCATCTCCATGAACAACAATATCCGGATGGTATTTTTCAAGATTAGCAATGTAGGATAGGCTTTCCTGCTCTACAACCTTATAAACGCCTGCAATATTCTCAAAAAGTTTCTTTCTCTCAGATGCCGGGACAAGAGGGAAACGTTTATAAGAAACCACCGCTTCATCAGAAAGCACGCCGATAATAAGTTTTCCCAGTTTCTGTGCTTTTTTAATAATTGCAATATGGCCGCCATGAATGATATCTGTAGAGAAACACATATAAACTGTACGAGATTCGATTTCCCTTAATTTGGCAGATACCACCGCCAAATCCTCCGGATTATCAATTTCTGAACAAAGAAGATTCTGAACATCAAGAGCAACGATATTCGCCTTACCGTTTAATTCGTTTAGTGCATTTTCCGCGTAAACTCCAGTCTTTCCGGCTTCACAAAATTCAATGATTTTATTCAGCCACATATTCCAGTCATCTTTCTTTAATTTATACAAGGCCTGTGCTCCCACAGCCTCATGAAAGATATCAATACCGACCTTCATAACCATGCCATTTTCCACTTTAGCCTTAAAATCCTTTTCCGGAAGGGGTATTGTAGATGATACAACCATACAGGAAGCATCACAGCCAAGAAGTCTCTCTAAAACCTCATATTCAAATACAAGATCCCCATGCATGAGAATCATATCATCATCTAAATACTTTCTGGCACAAAAGATAGAATAGATATAATTGGTATGATCGTAAACAGGGTTCTTCACAAAAGTAAAATGCATAGGTAAATCCAGGCTTTGACAGTATTTAACCAATACAGCATCATGATATCCTGTTGTAATTACTGCTTCTTCAATGCCACTATCCGCAATTAACCTTAACTGGCGGGACAAAACTGTTTCATGATTTGATATCTCCGTCATACATTTAGGATGTTCAGATGCCAGTACTCCCATACGCAATCCTAATCCGGAATTTAAAATCAACGCTTTCATAAGCTGCTTCCTCCAATACGATAAGAAATCTCGTGAACACCTTGTTCCAGCCAAATACGATTACCATCATCCGCATAAACATTTACATCATCAATTACCAATGTACTCATATCTGTGTCAATAGGCACAACAAACACAACCTTTGCAGTAGTTTCAATCATAATATTATTATCATTGTCATTTGATGAATAGGACAGGTTCACTTCACCATTATTTATCGGGACAATAGCCTCAATGCTTGTCAGCTTGCCAAAATGCGGCTCAATAATAACAGTCTCACAACCAGGTGTATATGGTCTTACACCTACAATGTATCTTGTGATAATATTTACAGGAGCTGTTGCCCAAGCATGATTCCAGTCCATATTAAGCTTTATCTTTTCATCCCAGGCTTTTGTTGCCAGCTTGCTCCCAGTGTGATGGATCATATTGTACCAACTTTTTCTCCCTGTATTTGTCAAAAGCTCTATGACATAGATATCCTCGTTTTCTTTTATTAAACTTTCGAGCAGAAATTGCGAACCATATACACTGCATCCCATTCCTTTTGATTTAATGTAGTCGACAACTCGTCCCTTATTTTCAAATGGCACAAGGCCAAAATCAAGGGCATACATATTAGAATGCATAGATGAATGAGACGATCCCACAGCGTCCACTATAAGGCCTGTTCTCTCCGAAACAAATATTCGTTGATACAAAAACTTAAATTCCTCAGCCGTTTTTCTATAATTCTGTGCATCCTCAGTTTTGCCAATCTCATCAGCTAAAAAAGTCATTTGACACAGGCTATTATAATAAAATGCATTAACAACCGCATTGGGCGATGCTATCACTTTTTTATCTCCGATTTCTCCTCCTGTAATCCTGTATATACATGACGCATAGTGACAACCGGCTATATCTGCAATAAATGCCATATATCTATACTTTGCTGATTTTATTTTATCTTCAAAAGATGCTCTCTCAAGTACAATGGTTGAAAAATCGTCTCTCTCAGTTACAGGCCAATCAATTATATCATTTATTCCCGATACCCCAAAAGAATCCAGCATTTTTTTATCAACCAAAGAACTGTCTAACAAACCGTCCTCATTTAAAATATCACTTAAAAGACATTGTTTTAATTCCGGATAAATTTTTTTGATCATCTCTATATCACCTGTGTACATGTAATATTCATATGCAAGGGATACTGTTTGTAAAATCCACTCTGTTGGCCAGGGCAGGATCCTTTTGTTTTGATTCATTTTCATCAGGCGCTTTCCTGACAATTATTAAAATCGTTATGCCAAAAACCATTAAAATACAAAAGATAATAAATTTATAAACATCTGTTTTCATGTGCCTCCTTTATGTATCTGCTCAACTCTTCATCCATTTCAATGTGAATTTCCATCAGCTCTTTTTCTGATGGAAAAGGTATTCTTTTCTCTTCAGGCGGCAGTTTCATATAATCGTGATAAGTTGGGACAAGATAGGAATCATAATTTTTTACAGCCATAACTGTCATATTATCAAACTTAATATCCATATAACCGTTTGACAGAATATCATTTTCCAAAACTCCTATTCTTCCAAGATATGGCTGAATCGTATAGTATCTGCTGTTCTCATCATACTTTAATCTCTCTTTAACAAACTTTAAGTACTGTCTGTTCCAGATTGGAATATAAATCATAGATATCAGCTTCAAAACAGGATAAAACACAAAAAATGGAATAATTCTCAGATTCCGAAGCAGGCTCTTACTTTCAGAAAATGATGGAAGATGAAATGATATAGAAGCTTTTGCCCTGCAGGCAAGCATTCTATACTGTTTCAATGTATCTTCTGCATAGGATAAATCATCACCTAAAAAATCGATTGTAAACACATCGATACCAAACAGCTGATTATCGCTTTTTTTATCAATAACCTTTGCACATATACTGCCAAAAGCCCTTTTAAATCCTTTCCTTTTATAAAAATGGCTGGGAGCATAATTCAGATAGAATCTTCCGTTATACTTTTTAAAAGCGCTTTTTAATTTCTTAAATTGTTTCCAGGTAACGGCAACATCGACATCGCCATCCCATGGTATAAAGCCGCCGTTTCTAACTGCCCCAAGCAAAGTTCCATCAAGAATTGTATACTTGATATTATTTTTTCTGCATAGATCATCAAAAAAATATAGCATACCTCTCAAATATTGATGATATTCGTTCATGGATCCAACTTTTTTTATTTTAGCCATTTTATAACCTCCATGCAAAGTCATGATAATGCCTGCTTCCTATAGCTGCCTTATCTGCCAAGTTTATTGCTTTGTGGGAATAAAAGCCTTAATTACCCTAAAATTTAAAATTCCATAACACAATGTGCTAATGAAAACTGTGCATAACAGCCGAATAAGCACATTCACAATCAAATGCTTAAATGCTATACTGATCACAAGAATACATATACTTGTAACGATTGCCCTTAAATATTTTTTTCTGACATTCGGTGTATTTAATTCCCTTTTAACATGATATACACAGACCAACATTACAGACAGCTCCGCGGCCACTGTCGCAATGGAGGCGCCATTTTCTGCAAAAATTGGAATTAAAATGGCATTTAGTACCAAATTAACCCCCGCTCCGGCACATGTGGATAACAACACGAAGATTTCCTTTCGCATAGGTATGAATACCTGATTATTGAAAAGAACAGAAACTGGTATAATTAAAACGATAGGCGCCAAGATCCTGGTTGTCAAAAAGGCATCCGTGTATTGGGTTCCTGCAAATACCGTAATAATCTCACTTGACATCATTATAATTCCAAAAAAAGCAGGCACAGTTATAAAAATGATAAATTCCTGCGCCTTATTGACAAGCTTTTCAAATTTTTTTATCTCTTTATCATAATAATAAGATAACCGGGGAACTAAAACCGCCCCCACAGAACCTATCACAGAATTAACAAGCCTTGGTATTTTTATAGAGGCGTTATATATTCCAACAGCATAATCTCCTTTAATAAAACCAAGCATTGTTGTATCTAACATTGTGTATAAATCGATAGAGACAAGCATCGCAAACAGAATAAAAATCGGTCTTATGTGTCTCTTGATATCAAGTTCCTCTACATGAATTTTACTGACTATTTTCCGTCTGAAAATGTATATCCAGTTGAAAATATTTGCGCCATTTGTTGAAAACAAAAGAATTACGCTGTATTTTATGCAGTCCTCTCTTTCATGAACAAAAATAAGTACTGCTGCCATGCAAAACAGTTGAATCAGTATGGATCTTATGGACATATATCTATATTCTTCCCTTGCCCCAAGAACCCATTCATTGCTAAAGCCGCACAATATAAGATTTATAGAATTAATCAGCAATAAGGTCCGATATTCTGCAAGACGGGCAATAGTAAAAATCGTAATAAACAGTAAAACATACGAAATAACAGTTGTAACAAGATTGATAATGTTTATTTCCCAGAAAAATTTAGAAAATTTATATTTATTGTCAGTTATCCTTGCACTTTCTCTTATGCCATAGTAACTTACCCCTAACGATGCCAGTAACGAAAAATAAGCCACAAAGTTTCGGACAAACGTCACACTGCCCATATCATCAACATTAAGAATCCGGGCAACATATGTAAAAATTATAATAGGATAAGCAACGGAAAACAGTGTTCTTATGATATTAAAAATTATATTTTGCTTCACTTTCTTTGCTTCACTCTGGCTCATATACATGTATCTCCATATTGATTGCTATTTTATCAGCCTGTGTTTTGCAACAGTGCCTATAATATGAGCGATTATCCCCAATTTTAATTTAAACAATAGAAGTTCCAGCTTCTGTACCATTTCAACCTTATTGTTTACTGCAATTCTGCAAATTTGTTGAAACTTATGTCTTGCAGAAAATCCTTCATTACCAAAATCTCCAAAATTCATATCCATTCTGGAATTCATATATTCCATATGATTAAATCTTTCTTTCGTTATATCAATACAAAAATACGTCTGAATTTTTAATAGTGCCATCTCGGCAATCAGGTCATTTCCATATTGGCTTTCCAATTCAATACCGCAATAGATAGAATAGAATTCCTCTATTATTTTTTGTTGCATAGGTTTAACAAATTCATATAATTCCGATTCCCCTTTGCAAAACTCTTTTAATATTGCTCGGTTTGCTTCATATTTTAAACATCCTCCATGATCCGCATACAGCAGTCTTTCTAACATTCGGTAATTGATACGATACACTTCATAACCTTTTGTTTTTACAGGAAAATCAGCAAAAATCAATCCGGCCTTAAAATTATTTTTCGTTGATCTTACATCTCCAGCCAAACCATAATAATAACCTGATAATATATATTGCCCGTCAAAAATCTTATATAAACAATCTTGTATGCTTCCCTTCCAGCCAATATCGACCACAGCATATTTTTTTCCTGGCTCTGTACAAAGTCCTTTTGACCAGAAATAATTCTTTGCCTCCTGTCTGGCCTTAAGCCTTTCTTCTTCATAGACAGAAATAAACCTTTTATCGTTTTTTAATCTTCCGAAAGTATTACTTTTAAAAAAATTACTTTCAACCTTTTCAAAGTCGTATTCACCAGTTAAAATCGGGACACAACGCGCAAGAATACCCAAACTGTCTAAAAAATCGTTTAAACTCATTGCAGATGTTTTCGTCTTTAGATAATAAAAGTCTTCGGTATCTATCTCTGATAGAGAAGGGAGGAATGTGGACTTCCTGGAAATATTGATATAAAGACATTTAATATTTTTTTCATTACAAAAGCTTAGATATTTTTCAAAAAATTGTTTTAATATTTTTCCTTCCCTCGAAAAGAACCATACTTCTTTCAAATTTTCTTTTTTCAATTCTTTTAATAATTTTTCACAAAATAAAAATAACGAAAAACAGTAATTTGCAAATGGGATATGGCTTTGCGTATTATTTCTATATATATTCATGAAACCACTATACATACGGTTGATTTTTCGTGGTATAATTTTATAATTATATTGATATGCTTTCATACCCATCTTTTTAGGAATCATATAATCACTTATATGATTATCTCCTAACATTAACATGTTCTCATATGTAATCCCTGGCAGTAAAGTACGCAAATCGCTTAAGACATGTTCATACAGATGACCGCTGCTTTTTCTTAATCCGAAATCAGATGAAACATATATTCTATCAAATAAAAAATCTATATTCCGCATTTTAAACAAATCGTACAACCAGTTGCCAGACATGTAAAAATCCGATATACAGACAAACATTTTTATGGATTTCTTTTTCTGCTTTAATTTCTCAACCAGTTCTGAATTTACTATGATCACACTATTTTCTGCTTTTATCATATTTTCTTTAAGAAGGCATATAAATTCATCTAAAGAAAAGGGAATCATCTCATATAAGCCCTTAACACGTACATACATTTCTAAAGCTATATCATAAAAAGATATTTCTTCCATTAACATTTTCCTGGCTCTCTGAGCCGTTATCATTCTGCTTAAATCCCATATTTCTTTTATTATTTTTTCAGGAAACGGCAACTGCTTGGAAAGCATCCTGCACCATATGTTAAGAACTTCGTCAGCAGAACATATTCTGTGAAGCAAAGTGTCAAAACAATCCATACAGATTACTTCTATATTTCCATTATTGAGATTTCGCTCCTGCCCTAATGACATTTCTCTGCTCCTTATCGATTTATTATATACAATTTTTTTCTGATCGCCATTTCCAATATCCAGGCATACAATATTGAAAACGGATATACTGTCTGGATCAGTTTGAAATCATAAAAGGTAAATAACATAATCATTCCAATCATGGAATTACAAAATACCCGATGAAGTCTTTGTGCTTCTCTGTCATACAAAACACCAAGAAGCAAACCAAAAAACAAGCTCAAAAAAATTATGCCTCCCATTCCAAAATCACGATACATATTTCCAAAAGTCGAAAACACGTTTGATCCGCCTTCCACATCCATTTGAACTATGGAATGTCTTTCGCCCAATCCTAAATATGATAATGTATTAAGGACAGGACGAAAACACAGAACTCCGTATGAAAACTGATTTGTCTTTAATAAAAGACAAAAACTTATAATTGGAACAGCTATATAACCCGTAAATGTACCTATAACAATCCCCAGATAGGAATGATACCTGTATGCGAGATAATCCCTTTGAATGCCTATCAGTATAAGCAGCGCAGAAAAAAGTAATATTACCCATTTGGCATTTTTTTTAATAATCTCAAATTCAAATTTCTGATTTAACGAAAACTGTGAAAAAGCATATACGATTATAACCAAATGTACAATAAAAGATTCTTTTGACATCGTCACAACACTATTAATAAGCATCACTAAAATTGCATAAATAAATTTAATCCTGATATATTTACATTTCAATTGAATTGCCTTTGGAAAAAGGCAACTGATAACCATGATATTCATTGAAATAAATAAACCAAGGATCATAGAAAGTCTTGAGCCTGTTCTATGTAAATACTGGTTTCTTACCCATGTGCTGCTGATCAAAATGGCTTTCACCGAACCGGCAATACGATAGACCTTCGCAAATGTCATCAAAAAATCAACAAGAAGCAAAATACATAGAAGATTTATCAAGCTATTAACTATATTTTTATTATAATATACTTCATGTCTCTTTTGCACAGTCATATTTTCTGCTATCTTTATCGGCGTTCCGATGGAAAATGACATTAAAAATACAATAGTACCTATAAATATCCACATTAAGCCTGTGTTAAGTTCTTCTGTCGATAATGTACCATCGCTTACTGTAAATATACATGCAAAACATACTGGAATGATCGCTGCCAATAAAGGATTAAGAAGCCTCTTATATTTTTGTATACTAATGTAGCAGATTATAATTGCAGCTAATATCAAGATTGTCAAATATAGATATGTAACAAACATCTAATACGGCTCCCTTCCACATATTGCTAATTCAATTAATGCCAAGCTCATAATCCAGCCACATACTTTTTGTAAAAATAAAGATTTGCTTTTTTCATTTCATCATTTATTGAAAGATTACTTAATTTCATACTTCCATCTTCTTTATGATGTATTATGATTTCATCAAATTGACCTGTTTTTATACCAGCTTTCTGGGCTTTGTAAGCTAATACACCTTCTTCTGCAAATAAAAACATATTTTCATCATATACCGGATAGAGCGTATCAATCACAGTATGAGACATCATTAAAAAACTGCCATGTGCTTCATATATCCTGTAAGGCTTCTTGTTAAATTGATGTATCATTACTGCAACTTTTCTAATAAGCTTATTTATTCCGATTCCCAACATTAATAAAAACTTATTGTTTTTTTCAAATCCCATGAATTCTAATTTTTCTGACAATTTATTTCTTATCACACCCATTGGATTCTGATATCTTCCAGAAGCAGTAATGATACGAGGGGCAATGATACCATATTCAGAATGATGTCTTATAATATCATCATTAAATTTTCCTATTATAATGTCTGGATTAGAAATAATGATATATTCAAAATTAAAATTTTTTTGTGCATATTCTATCCCACGGTTATTTCCATAGCTATACCCTTTATTCTCAATATTAATAAACACACAATCGCTGTCTAAGGCAATCTTTTGTATTTTCTCTCTCGATTTCTCATCATAGAATGCGTTCACAACAATTATTTTTGAATTTGGAATCTTGTCATAAACACTGCCTATACACTCTGTCAGATCTTTTACATTTCTATATACAAGAACTACAACTACATATTTATAGTGATCCATTCTATTTCCTGCTTTCCTGGGTTTATACCCTCTCCCATTCATGCTTTTCAAGGTTATAAATCTTGATTAATTTTGCTGGCACACCTCCTACCATCGAATATGCTGGAAATGAATTTGTAACAACAGCTCCTGCAGCAACAATACATCTGTCACCGAGCGTAACACCTGGAGTAATAATTGCATTTTCACCTATCCAGCATCCCCTTCCTATCGCCACTGGCTTAGCTTCCAAGGGAGTATCCGCATACGATTCCGCAATCTCCGGATTAGTTCCATGATTTTCGGAAGTAATAACAACACCGCTTGCAATCAGAGAATTATCGCCAATTATGATCGAAGCTGCGGCCATTGTTGTAAAATGATATGCTATATAAACGTTATTTCCTATTATAATGCCAGGCTCGTAATACCCCCCCCGATATTCGGAAACACATAAAAAACGGCTGTCTTTTCCAATTGTGCTATGGGAACCCATATGAAAATTGCGAATACCCTTCATATTCATTCCGGGGCCTATATAAAAATTTCTTGTGCCTTCTTTGATCAAATGGGCAGATACAATGGGATGCATTACAATTGTCAAATATTGTTTCATTAATTTCTTTATATTCATTTCTTTAACCCGCTTTATTTATAGTCTGTTGTTGCAGTGGGAACGTATATACATTTACTTTTGCATTAAAAAACACAGGCATTTCCTTTTCCAGTATCATTCCATGTGATATTAAAATATTTTCCTGTCTTGGATTGTTATATATAATATGAACCGTTCTGTTATTTCTTGAAATACTTTTTTTAATATTTTCTACTAAAGATATCATAATATCATCATCCCAAAAGGGATTTGACATGTAGAAATAATTGTACTTATCAAAATCTTCATAATTTCGTGCATCTCCTGCAATAACTGTTACCACCCCCCCCTAGTTTAAGAACATTCATGTTTTGCCTGGCAATATCAACCATTTCCTGTATATATTCAAGTCCGCAAATATTTTTAAAAGGAAACCCGGCAAAAAAAGTCAGCATTTTCCCTTTACCACATCCAATATCCAAAATGGAATCCATTTTCGTGATATTATTTCCAAAATATTTTCGTACAATATGCTGTGTCCTTGCCGTTGAAGGAGCGCCATATTTTATGCCCTCTTTTGTGCTTACCTCTCTGGAAAAATCCAGTCCCCGGTTCCGGTCTCTGTATTTAACATACCAATTTATAATTTTCCCCAAAGTACAATGATATATTTTCTTAATAATCTCCACTCTCATATTTCCCCCTCAATGCCCTTTTTCCAATTTGATTCCTATTATGAAATCATACCATAACACACATTCTAAGTACGTCAACATAATTTCCATTCCGATTGAAAGCTTCTGATTTCAGCACAGCTTCTTCATGAAAACCGGATTTTATTAAAAGTTCAACTTCATCAGGATTTTCTCTAAAAACATAGGAATAAACTTTATGCATATTGTATTCTTCAAATGCTTTCTTTAAAAGTTGCTGAATCGCAATTTTCTGGCTCTCTGTATTCCATTCCTGGTCATCGCTGGTAAAAATACAGAGTTCACAACGGTGATTACCCTGATCCATATCTTTTAAATATACGGTAGCAATCGGGTAAGAAGAAACTCCAAAATCTTCATCCACTCGTTCTACAATAAACTGTTTGTATTTTCCTGTCTCAATATACGCATGATAAAAATTCTTGTTAGACTCCAAAGTCACCTGGCTCTTGTCAAAGCAGTGATCTTTTACTTTATCCGAATTACGCCATTTTACGATGTTAAATCCGTCCTCTTCTCTGACAGGACGTAAAAAGATTCTCATTTCCTTATACCTCCTAAATGTCCTTCGTGAAATCCCGTATACCTTACAGGAATACTTACCGCCTTTTAACAATACTTGACCCCAAATTCCTTAATCTTATCAATAATCATGTATACTTCATCCATTGTCAGACTTTGGTGCATTGGCAGACACAATGTATTATCTGCTGCATAATCAGCTCCGGGGAAATTGCCGCCAATACCATAATGCGGCACCCGATGAAGAGGAAAATAACGATAAGTAGTATATACATCTGCATCGCGAAGAAAATGTGCTAACTCATCACGCTTTCCATTCTTAAGCTGAATATGATAAAAATAGTAAGATGATTTGCAGCCCTCTTTCATTGGCAGCGGAAGATCCATCCATGCAAGATCTTTCAGGCCTTCGTTGTAAGCCTCATGAACAGCAGCGCGTTTTTCCATGAATAAAGGAAGCTTCTTAAATTGCTCAATCGCTATTGCAGCAGTTATATTATTCATTATTGCCCTGTGGCCAAATGCCGAGATATCAAACTCCCACCACTTCTGGGCTACACTGTTTTCATATCCACTTTTGGCCTCTAAGCCAAAGTAAAGCCATTTATCTGCCTTTTCCCGTATTTCCGGATTCTTAAAATGAAGGATTGCACCATCGCCGCAGACCAGTATTTTCATAGCATCAAAGGACCACATTGCCATATCCCCATGAGTCCCCAGAGCCTTTCCTTTATATGCAGAACAAACGCCCGAGGCACAATCTTCAATAACCTTCAAACCATGCGCTTCTGCCAAAGGCATAATCGTATCCATATCACATGGAATCCCTCCATAATGAAGAAGAAGAACTGCCTTTGTTTTTGAGGTGATTACTTTCTCAATATCTTCAGCCCTGGCATTTAATGTTCGTGGATCCACGTCACAAAACACCAGCTTGGAACCATTGGCACAAACAGCATTTCCAGCTCCTACAAAACTTATTGTAGGAACAATAACTTCATCTCCTGGCTGAATATCGAAAAGATACATAGAAGAAAACAGACCTTCACTGCAGCAATTTGTAGATAAAACTCTGTTTGGTGTAGAATCCAGATGCCTGGCATACATTTTTTCAAATTCTGAAACAAGATTTCCTCTTCCAATCCAATTGGATTCAAATACGTCTTTAATCCGATCAAGTTCTTCCTGACCAAGGGCAGGCTGCATTACATTGATCATTTTGCTATCCTCCTTAAATAATTACCTGGCATACTTCTGATGTATAATCTGATCAAAGTCCCATTTATAATTGACAAAAGAACATGGGATTCGGATGGCTTCTTTAAAATAATACCCTTCACGCCCGACCCCTTCTTTATCAATTTTATCTGGCATGATAATGATCTTGGATGGATCATCCCCAAGATAAGCGCCCCACCATGAAAAAGTACTGTTTGCTATTATAAAATGCTTACAATTATACATAAGCCTGAGGCCATGGCAGGCATCACAGGGTGTAACAAATTCTACGGGATATGGAAAATTCATTTTTTCCTTAGTCACTTCGATGTTATCAGAAAACACAAAAAATTTTGGATTAGCAATCTTTTTATTCAATATTTCCATTGCCCGATAGTAATAATCAAAATCGATAAAACTGACACCTAATTCGTTTATTGCCCTTATACTGACAGCAACTGAATCTGAATTTTTCATTACAGGCAAGATCGTCCTGTCATAATCATCCGTCTCATCCAAGACTCTGCATTCGGATCTGATTATATCGGCATACTTTTCGAAGTATTTCACATTCTGAAAATATCCATATACAAACTTATTCTTTGCCGTTGTTCTGGGAAAATCAAAATAGGACCTGCTAAAAGTGTAATAACAGCCTTTTTTAAACCAACGCATAGTAACTCTATTGGGGACAAGGCTGTCTTTTCTAAACACTCTGTAAAGTTTTTGTTCTATATGATATAATTTAGAAGTCCTCAGATACTGTTTTTGTATATCTTGTGATATAGAATTAAAATCAAGTGAAATTTTTTCTTTAGGCAGATTCAAGTGATCAAGTTTGTATTCAGAAATATAATAAAACCTCTTAAGCCCGCTTAAATCAAATACCATTTCATCTCCATATTCAAGTTGAAGCGACCTTCCCATAGCATATATAAACAACTGATTCCCCAGATTTCCCATCATTTGAATGACAATCATTAGCAACTCTCCTTATCTCGTAGTCTCTGCCTTTTCCCAAACTGGTTTTGTATTTCCTGTTAGAATGTTATATATACCGCACCACTGCGCTATGATAGTCATGCAGTAGTAGGCAGCTATTTTGAGAACACGATTTTTACTTTTTGACGTCCAGCCAATTGCTGCAATCAAATAAAATAATAGTTGAGCTGAGAATGTCGATATCCAAAACAGACCTTTTCTTATCAATAAAATATTTAAAATCAATGCAAGACAATGTGCCAGCCAAAGAAGATATCTGCAGCTGCGATGTCCAAAATAAAAATAAGAATACCAATGACAGTGAAACATATTCAATATTTTAAAATTCGGCATAATGCTAAATAATATTCCTCTGTTCATTCTCACTTTTCTTTTAAACTCATCTTCTGCAGCCTCCCCTGCTTTCTCATATGCCACCGCTTCCGGATTATAAATTGCTCTCTTTTTTTCCAAAGCGAATATCTGTGGAAAAGATGTGTCATGACATTTAATCGGCGCTATCTTTATGTATTCACGATTCCTTACAGCATATATCGCGCCATTTCCCGCTGTTATTGTTTGAATTTTGCTTTCAATGTTCCTGCACATTAAATCTAATTTCCAATAAAATCCCTCCGAGCCGGCCGTGATGCTGTCAGCGGAGTTTATATATTTTAATTGGCCGGATACATATGCTATGTCATCAGATGTAAATGAAGAAACCAGTTCTCTGACAGAATTTTTTTCCATAATCGCATTTGCATCTGTCATCACTAATATTTCAGAATCGCATAACTCCTGCGTCTCATTTTGTGCATTCGTCTTCCCGAAATGATTTTTAGACTTATGAATCTGTATCTTTCGTTCTGGGTGAGATTCGATAAATTCCTCAACCATTTCATCCGTTCTGTCTGTGGAAAAATCAGATGCAATAAGAAAATCAAGTTTTTCCCGTGGATAATCCAGCTCAAGTAAATTATTTAGCTTTTTCTCTATTATTTTTTCTTCATTATGTACGACCACCATAACCGATACGGTTGGCTCATACGAGTAATCTTTTTTGTTTATTCTTTTTATGGTTTTATTTAAAACCATAAGGGATAATGGATAACCTATCATGGCTTCAAAAATGATAAATATGGAAATCCACCATATAATCTTGATTGTTAACATACCGCTCCCTTTCTTACAGGCCAGCCAAAGTACCCTGCTTTTTCAGTAAAAAACCATCTGATAATCATATTTCCCAAGATATATTTTCCTTTATCACTTTTGCCGGAACTCCTGCCACCATAGTATGAGGCGGAACATCATGAGTAACAATACCAATTTTCTTCATTTTCTTTAACCCTCAAACATGATGTTATCGCCATAAACAATTTATATGCTTTCATCTATTCTGGTAACAGGATAATCTGGCATATCCCTTTTTACCGCCACTGCATATGCAGTAATGAGGCCCTTAGGCTTAGAATCATTAATCAATATCCTTTCTCCTAATGGAGCATTATAGATTACATTATGGTACCGGATCCCATTCTCCCTCAAAAACTTCTCTGTCATTTCCTGATATTCTTCTGTCCTTGACGTTATGAATATGATCATATCATCCTTTGGGATACTTTCTAAAAATGCCTTGCTTTCCGGCAGAAGCGAGTCTTCCCCATCCGTCTTATATCCATTGTGCTTAACAATTGTTCCATCAAGGTCAAGAATCCATGTATGTCCAAGACTTGACAATACCAGCTTACTCATGTTGAAGTTTTTCTCCTATTGCCCCGCCAGGATGGTTGGGCTTGAACATTTCCAATGTAATGTTCATCCGTTTTGCGATCTGCATTGCCAGGGTCTGAAGTACAATCAAAAACAGAGTTGTTGAATTATTCGGTACAATATTCCATGAATCGCCCTCATGCCCTAAAGGTATTACGATCTTCTTTTCCATGGAATCTGCCAGCACACTATGTTCATTACAGCTCATAAGCCACAAATCCACTCCGACACGCTTCTTCAGCAAATCAACCAAATAAACAGATTCAAATGTACCTCCGCTCTTTGTAAGAATAATCAGTACATCGCCTGGTTTTACCATACCCATATCACCATGGACGGCTGAATTTGTATGTAAAAACTGGGCATCAAGGCCAAGGGAGATCATTGTGCCTTCAAATTTCTCACAAATTGGTACGTTCTTTCCCAATCCTGACGCAATTACTTTGTGTCCTGATTTTAAAGCTTTCTCACAGTCGAAAATCAGTCTGTCCATATCACTCATGGACACCCTTTTAAGTGCATCTTTAAGTAAATTCATATTCCTATCAAAGTAACTATACGCACTCTCCATCTCAAATGCTTCTTCCAGATAATAAAGGCCCATATAAAAAGCCCCGCATATAGAATCATAATCTTCCCAGGCATAGGTAGTCAGACTAAACCAGATTATTGCAAGGAGTATTTTCATTTGACGGCGAGTCACTTCACCCTCTAATAATTCAAAAAAGTACTCCTCTATCTTTTCCCAGTTATTGGATCCAATATCAATTTTCACTTCCTTTTCGCTGATATCCAGACGAAATCTTTTGAGATTAAACTGATCATAATTGCTTGAAAGACTATAGTAGAGTTTAACCCAATCATAAGCTACATCTCCATAGAACTCTGTCTTGCCAAAATAGCCTCTTGGATCAATGAGTACCGGATCTGAATCATGGCGAAGCATCATATTGCTAAAAGTACAATCCCCATGAAGAAGTACAAATTCCCGCGGCGCATACTGCATTACAATTTTTTCAATCTCCTCCTTATGATAAAAAATGTTCCGACATAGTTTCCCGTTCACTTTCACAGTAGGTTCAAGCGCAAATGGAACAAGATTCTTGACTTTTTCCAACCGGGTATAGGTCTTATCTAAATACGCATCTCTGTAACTGGATTCATCATAAGGAACCGATTTCATTTTATGGAGTTTCCTAAGGCAGGCCACAATCTTTTCCAACACATGTTTCTTCTGTTCGTCAGGCAAATAGGTATAGTCATAGATGTTTTTTCCAGCGATTAACTCCATTGAAAGAGGTTCGTAAGAATAAATTTCAGGAATAGCATCAAAATTTTTTCCTTGAAGCCTCTTATACCATGCGATTTCCCTGATAGCCAGCTTTCTTCCCTGATCGTCAATACCTTTTTTTATAATTCTGCCATTTTCGATGGAAATCTTATTGAAAGGACGGCAGTGCATCTTGGGCAGCTTATCCCATTCACTATATAGACCATACTCCTTCGTTTTATACAGTGTCTGTTCCTCAAACTCTATGTCATTATCACTCAGCCATCGGACGAACTCTCCTTCTTGAGGAACACCTGCAATTACATTTTTATCATGAAAAATAAAATGCCCTGCCACACCATATTTCTGACTATGTTCTTCTCTGAACTTCCCGTTTTTCCACATCCAGCGGCAGGAAAAATCTTTTGAAATGCCAATGACATTATTATCTGTCTCAGGAATTTCATAATCATCCGGAAGTATAAGATCACACCAGATCAGCATGAATCGTTCATTATCCGGAATTAACGAAAGCGCTTCTGACAGCCCGGCACAGGTACCCTCATGTCCGGTACCACAAACTGTTTGGTAATCAACATCTGCAAACTCTCGAAGATATCTTACCAGTACATCATACTTATAATCACCTATAATAATAAATTTCTTATCTGGATACTTCTTGAAAAGATGAAAGATCATCGGAAGATTGTTTACAGGTACAAGAGCCTTTGGTTTATTCCTTGTGAGAATCTGCATACGAGAACCTTTTCCGCCGGCTTGTACAATAATATAATCTGTCATTTTTTTAATCTCCTTTTGACAGAGCGTAAGGCTGCCATCAAAATAGTATTTATTCCTTCATTTTTTATGCCAAAAAACAGCGGTGAAATATCATAATCTTTTGATATGTTCTTAAGATATTTTCTTTTCTTTAATTGCATGCCATCTGACTGCTTTATTCCGGCATCAATTCCATATATCTCTTTAGAAACTTTACAGGTTCCCGACTTTAGCGTGTTAGCTATCATATATGTTAATCTATATGGAAACACTACAATTCCATCTCTGAACTTGTAATGCAGGGGGCCATATGTTCCTCCCCAATGGATAAAATCGACGTTTTTAATATAAAAAGTCTCGATAAGGGTATCTGTATGATTTCTTAAGTAATTAAAATAAGAGTCCAAATTAAAGCCCTCATACTCACTATCATTAAAATGTTTTTCAATTAAAGAAAACCAGTCGGCTGCACTCATGTCTGTATAGGTAATTCCAAAGGTCCAATTGTCTCCGCCATGAATTGTCCACCACATGTCCAAACTAAAAAGGCCAATGCCTTTTTTAGCAGCAACTGCCTGAACTTCAGATAATATTGTAATTATCTTGTTTACAGGAAGGCAAAACATTGTATCATCTGCATCAATGTTCCAATAGTATTTGATTCCTTGTTTCTTTGCATGAAAAAGGTCGTTAACTGTGCATCTGATGCTTTCTTCCATCTTTGATTTGCCACTTTTTCTGATATGCGGGATGTTCTCTGAGACATACTATTTATAAATAGCGAATCATCCTCCAGCCCGCAAAAATCAATTATTTTATTTTTCAGTTTATCATTATCACATATAATGAAATAGCGGGCTTCCATTTGATATGCAACAGTAATCCAACTCATGATACACGGATAAGCATAATCAATATCTCTGCTTACTTTAAGATAAAACACAGGCTTCATAAACTCTCCTCTATTTGTTATACCCACCCCTCTTTCAATAAATAATTAGATATTTGGGCTGGATCTACCAAATTTCTTCCATAAATATAACTTTTTATAAATGGATTCTGCGGCCACCAGTCTTTCAGATTGCAAGCATCTGCCAATTGATAGGATGGATGATCCACCACAATTATTTTTGCTTTGGAAAAAGCACACAGATCCATAAACCCGCTTCGCAAACCAATAACAATTCCGCATTCATTAGCAAGAGCAACTGTTCTGTCAAGTGGAAAATCTATTGCTGTAATACCCCCCCCAAGCGCACTTTGATCATTATGAACACTTGCTATCACTTTCAGACCTATTTTCATACATTCTTTGGCAATTCCCTTAAACAACGAGAGAGGTACCCCGGTAACACTATTTGCATAAGGATTTAGCAAAACAGTTTTTCCTGTCTCTATCATTCCTTTATCCTTTAACCCCTTAATCCAGCCGTCGCATGGAATCGGGGTGATTTTGCACGGCGAGGTATCCTTGGGAATCCGGAATATCATTTTCTCAATGTCACACAATCTCACATATGGGTTATATAAAATCAAATCACTCCTTGTATAAGCTGTATAAAAAGCACACATTAACTCTGGGTGTGATTTTCTAAAGATCTGTCCTAAATCTGATTTATAAAATTTGAGCAGAATGTTGATGTTTCTTTTACTTACAGGAATCAAAGAGTCATATGACTCTTTGAAGTATTTAAATACCGCCGATTCTGGATTTGATGTTACAATAGCTAAATGACGAATTTTATTTCTTTTTTTATATTCTTGTGCATATGCGAGTTCTACACACTGATCACCAATTGACTCAAATGTAAACAACATTTGCTTTCCTGGATTTTTCGCAATAAGTTTTTTTGCAATTATTCTCCCAAAAAGAACCGCTTTCAACGTATCATTCATACACGATTTTTCTTCTCCATCTATAAATCTAAGCAGTCTTTATAATCTCTCTTTTATCAAATATACTCACCTGCTGTCAGCCTGAATGTACTTCCTGTCATCATCGCGCTTTCGTCCGACATTAGGTATACCAGCCCCTCCATATAGTCGCTTCTCTCACACATCCGTCCCATAGGCAATATATTTGCAGCTCGTTTTCTAAGTTCCGCCTCACTTTCTCCCTGGCTCTTCCGGAGTTCCACTTCTCCCTCTGTGGGGGTCCATCCAAGAGTCAGATAATTACAGCGGATCATCTCATTTGCATACTGATGACTGATATGCTCCATCAAAATCCGAAGCACCCCTTTACTGCATGCATATGCAGCTCTGTCCTTCTGGCCACCCCAGGCATGGGCAGATCCTGTGAGGACTATACTTCCCCCTCCATTCATCCGCATATATTTAATGGCTTGCTGACAACAGAAAAAAGCAGCCTTAAAATTCACATCCATAATCCAATCAAAAATATCTTCTTCACAGGTATCCAGAGGACTAACCGGCGTCACCCCTGCATAATTAAAAAACCCATCAATCTTTCCATACTGTTCAAACGCTTTGTCAAACAGATTCCTGCACTCTGTTACCTTTGCTAAATCTGTGTGTACAAAAATACCGTCAGAGCCGAAAATTTTTATATTCCGCACTGCTTCTTTTCCGGCTTTTTCGTCACGTCCTCCAATAATGACTTTAGCGCCTTCTTGTCCTGCAATCTCCGCAAAAGCACGTCCTACCCCTTTTGTTCCGCCCGATATGACAATAACTTTATCTTTTAATCGTTTAAATTCCACTTTTTCTCCCTTCATTTTCTCGTCTAATCTTATTGAGCCCATATTTTCCTATAAATCAGTAAAAGTTCAGAAAATCTGGAAAAGAAAGGAGATTACTTCAGTTCCAATGCTTCGTTTACATCAAAACCCTTAAGCAACATATTCTCATTGTGCTCATCTGACACCTTTACCGTATTCATATAGTACTTTAGAACATCTGCCAGCTCCATCTTACTATTGCATACCAGGTATATACGAGCCAGCACCTGTTTTTCATTGCCGATCCACTCAGGTAAAACGATATCTCCCTCATAAAGCCGCTGAATGTTAGCCACAACATGCTCATCAGCATCTATCTCGTTTAATCCTTCGATTTTACCTATTTTTCCTTCCTTCAGCAGGAACCATAATGTGGCTGCCCACTTGCCACGCAATCTTGTATCATCTTCCGTTCTGAGATCTATATTTCCTTCTGAGCCCGTCAGGGCGAATCTTATCAGCATCTCTCTCTGATCAAAACCATGAATAGCCTTCATAAGAATGTGCGGCGCTTCACCTTGCAGGCGGAAACCGGTATCATAGACATAAAACTCGCCATTTTCATAAAATCCGGAAAGCATCAGAACACCGTTCTCAATTCCAATTTCTCTAAACATTCTGACTGCATTACTATGCAGTCTCTCGAAATACTCATCGATATGTTTTGATGGATATGTTCCGCCAAGGCAGACACGTGAACATCCTGGCTGTTCATTTGTAGTATAGCGATCATAAATACAGGATGCCGAGCAATATCCATCTTTAAATGTGTAATACATGCCCATATCATCGCACTGCATATATTTCTCTATAATAAACCGCTTTACATGACTATTTTCAAGAGCCAGGGCCACCCCTGCCTTCAATTCTTCTTCATTACAGGCAACAGTCATACCAACGCCGCCGCCGTTATCAACAGGCTTTACCATAACAGGATATTGAATCTTGTCCAGATCTTCACGTTTCATACTCTCATCTAAGTAAAATTCCGGGATGCCATGAATTCCATAACGTTCACAGGTAGCCTTAAAAACATCTTTGAAACTGAACACATTAACAATCTCCTGCGTTGCATAACATGGTAAATCCAATGCTTTGCAGACTTTGCAGTAAGTAGGGACAAGAATGTCTGCAACTCCTACAAGAACCCCGTCAACATCATGCTCACGGGCGATCTGAATAACAGAAGCCACATCAAGTCCCCTAAAGTCTGCTGATTTCCATGCATAAGCCTTCGCAGCATCATTGTGACGGTCCGAAGCGACAATTGTCTTTATCCCCATGTGATTCGCCATTTCTACAAGTGGAATTGTTTCAGGATTACCGCCAAGTATTAACAGTTTCTTGCCTTCAAATTCTTTTCCTGATTCTTTCATCATAGTATCCTTTCTTACATCTATGTACAAATTATACGACCTCAGAGCCTGTATCCTTCTCCCTGCTGCATAATCAGGAATGGAAGGTTTTTTTTGCTCATAATATCATAAAAAGCTTTTAAATCACCGCCATGAGATGCGAACATTCCATAGTGGCATGGAATTGTGAGAGATGGATGAAGAGCTTCCGCAAATATCGCAGTATCCTTACTATCCATATTTCCGTATGCCCCATTGATTGGAGAAATAACAATATCAAGATTTTGCAAAATATCATCAATCCTGTCGAGCCTTAAACAACTGTCCCCAACCTCATAGATCCTTTTCCCATCAACTTCTACTACCACCCCAACGGCATCCGGTGTTTCTGTTCCATGGTCACAGGGAACAAATATGAGATGAAAATCGCTTGCTGTTACCTCGTCCCCAGGTCTCACATAAGTAATCTGCTCCTTGTAATACTCCATCTGCGTCCGTTTGATTAGTTTTTCACAATTTATTGAGCAGAATAGCTTTGCACCATTGCCTACCATCTCCGGCACAGCATCAATATCAAAATGATCAAGATGAGGATGGGTACATATAATCACATCAAAATACAAATCTGATGTCTCCAAAATCTGCGGCAATAATCTTTTAAATCCTTTATGCCCTTCCAATCGCTCTACACAGTTAGAGAGATAAAGATCAATTGCCAATAACCGGCCGCCGGCACTTTTCACGATATATCCGGCCTGGCCAACAGAAAATATACTTGGTCCTTTAGCCGTTAAAACCTTTGCTGCAAAATCAAGCATAAAAACAATTCCTTTCTTCTAATCCGCTTTCAGGTGCCTTCCGTTCTATTCAGCCCTTTTCGGTATTCTTCCTATACTTTCACAATAATCAATAAAACTTTCCATTGTAGATGAATCAGAGGATGATATGCCCTCACGCCTGAATACTGCTTTCGCCGTATCCAGAATAATTTTCAGATCAGTCAGGAATGTTATATGGGATACATATTCTACATCCATAACAAATCTGTCATCCCAACTGATTGTATTTCTTCCATGTGCCTGGGCATAACCTGTGAGACCTGGACGGACATCATGTCTGTGCCTCTGTTCTTCTGTGTAATATGGTAAATACTTGACAAGAAGAGGCCTTGGCCCTACCACAGCCATATCCCCACGAATTATGTTAATCAGTTCCGGAAGCTCATCAAGACTTGTCGAGCGAAGTATACGGCCAAACTTTGTGAGTCTCATCTCATCAGGAAGCAAATTACCCTTTCTATCTCGCTTGTCCGTCATTGTACGAAACTTATAAAGCCTGAATATCTTTTCATCTTTACCTGGCCTGTTCTGCTTGAATAACACAGGTGAGCCAAGCTTTATTCGGACAAGGACTGCCAGGATACCAAATACAGGTAAAAAAATCATACATGCACAGACAGCCAGGAAGCAATCCAGCGGCCGTTTAATAAATCGCTCATAAGGCCCATAAGGTTTATGCTGCATAGTTATTCTTCCCATCTGATTTTTTTCATTTCCAGTTTTTCCCAAAACATCTATGTATCACTTCAATTACTGTATCCTGCTCTTCTCTTGTCATCTTGATATCGGATGGCAGACACAACCCTCGGTTAAAAATGTCGGTTCCCACATTCTCTTCCCTATCCCCATCTGCATAAGCATTGCTGCACCCTCTCCCAAATCCTTTTTCTGTCACAAACCCATGATTTCTATAGATTGGCTGCATATGCATAGGCTTCCAGACAGGTCTTCCTTCCGCCTGGAAAAAATCCAGCGCCTCCAGAATCTCTGCAGGACAAGACTTTCCCTTTTCACTCTTATAAAGGGTTTTCTTTTCCGACCGTTCCATTCTGCACATATAGCCTTGATCAATCAACAGGCTTGACAGCCAGAAATTAGGCATACTGTTTTCCTCATCCCATGGATTCATCTGAACAGGCAGATCTGCCATACCTTCTGTATAGCGAACATAAATCTCTCTTTTTCTTTGAATATGTTCTTCTAAATGCTTCATCTGTCCTCTGGCTACCCCGGCTATGACATTACTCATTCGGTAATTGTATCCCAATTCCTCATGCTGATACCAGGGTGCAGCCTCTCTGGACTGAGTAGACCATTTCCTTACTTTTCCTGCATCATATCCGCTGTTTGTCAGAAGCATGCCCCCGGAACTTCCGGTAATGATCTTATTTCCGTTAAAACTAATTACCGCGGCATCCCCAAAGCATCCTGTCTGAATTCCCTTGTAAGTCGCTCCAAATGATTCTGCCGCATCCTCGATAAGAAAGGCTTTATGACGATTGCAGATAGATCTGATTTCATCAATTTTTCCCGGAGTGCCATACAAGTGTGCTATCACTACCAGTTTTACATCCGGATAAATGTCAAATGCCTTTTCTAACGCTTCCGGGGACATATTCCAGGTTTCGTATTCGACATCAATAAATACAGGCTCACCACCTTCATAGACAACGGGGTTTACTGTAGCTGCAAATGTCATGTCAGAGCAGAACACCCGGACTCCTTTCAAAGCCCCTCCAACACCAAGACCGGCAGGCGTAGTGATGCCAGTCCTGCTTCCATAAAGTTTCTCGCCTGCCAGTTTTACTGCCAAATGCAATGCCGCTGTTCCGCTGCTGAGTCCTACTGCATACTTTACACCAGTTTTTTCAGCCACATTTTTCTCCAATTCATTGATATTATCGCCTGTTGTCGTCACCCAGCCGGAATCAATTGCTTTCTTGATATAATAAAGCTCTTCTCCATGCATAGTAGGAGATGCAAGAAATAGTTTCTTTGACAACGGTTTTATATCTTTAAAACGTGTATCAAAACTAAAATCGCACATATCTGTTCTCCTGCAAATCAACTCTCCAATCCAAACCGCCCAATTTTTTCCGAACTTTTACATTTTCCCATCTGTTCTGTATGTACCCACCACTTCAGCTACCAGCTCACGGATATCTCTTTTCTCATTATAGCTGGCATCCATCAGCTCTCTAAGCTGTATCAGAAACCGATCTGTATCAAAAGGTATCGGACATCCAATATGAATCAGGTGATTGGGAGTCGTTTTCATTCCCTCCTCTTCCATTAATTTTTCTTCATAAAGCTTCTCTCCTGGCCTTAATCCAACATACTCAATCTTAATATCCACATTCGGTTTAAAACCGGACAGTTTTATCAGATTTTTTGCCAAAGCATCAATCTTTACCGGTTCACCCATGTCCAGCACAAAAATCTCCCCGCCTCTGGCATAGATTCCTGCCTGCAAAACCAGACTTACCGCTTCCGGAATTGTCATAAAATACCGGACGATTTCCGGATGGGTCACAGTCACTGGCCCGCCGGCTGCAATCTGCTTTTTAAAAAAAGGAATCACCGAACCATTACTCCCCAGGACATTTCCAAAACGTACTGCTACAAACTCTGTTTTTTTCTCTGAAAAATTCCTCATACTTCCGTCTTCATCTTTGCTATGGGCATACAGCACCGGAAGTTCGCCTGCTTTCCCCGCCTTGATCTTCTCATCAAATGTCTGGATTATCATCTCGCACAGTCTCTTGCTGGCTCCCATAATATTTGTAGGATTTACTGCCTTGTCTGTGCTGATCAGCACAAATCTCCTGCATCCGTTCATCATGGCTGCATAAGCCGTCTTATAAGTACCAATTGCATTATTCTTAATAGCTTCTCCAGGGCTGTCTTCCATCAAAGGCACATGTTTGTGGGCTGCAGCATGGTACACAACTTCTGGCTGGTATGTGGCAAATACACTGTCGATTCTCCGGCTGTCCCGGACAGAGCCAATCAACACTTCCAGATTCAGCTCAGGATACTGCGCCTTTAATTCCTGCTGAATCTCATAGGCATTATTTTCATACACATCAAAAATGATCAGCTTCTTCGGCTTGTGCCTGGCAATCTGCCGGCACAGCTCACTTCCTATAGAGCCCCCTCCTCCTGTCACCAGAATCTTTTTGCCGTTCAGGTACTGAAATACTTCCTCTAGATTGGCCTTGATCGGTTCTCTTCCCAGAAGATCCTCGATTGCCACTTCTTTCATGTCGCTGACCGTAATTTCCCCATTGGCCAGTTGGTACATGCCTGGCAGAATCTTAAGTTCACAACCAGTCTCTTTGCAAATATCCAATATATCCCGCTTTTCTTCCGGACTGGCACTTGGAATGGCAATCAGTATTTTCTCGATATGATATTTTTCCACATTTTGCAGAATATCCTCCCTTCCCCCCACAATCGGCACGCCGTCAATAAATCGGTTCCATTTATCCGGATTATCATCGATAATACAGCACACCTGTTCCACGCTCTCCTTTGCTTCATGCAAATCCCGAAGAATAATCTGTCCCGCAGATCCGGCTCCGATCAGCAGTACCCGTTCCCTGTATGCTATCACACTTTCTTTCCTCTTCAATCCCCATAAAAGAAGAATAAATCGGTAAGAAAAGCGGACAGCCAGCAGCAAAATCACCTGAAGCATCACCCCAAAAGCATAATAAAACAGAGGCATACGCTGAATGCCTCCTTCTTGAGTGAGCCGGCACACTATTGTAATCCCTGCAACATGAAACCCGGAAACAATCACCGCCGAAATCAAAACTCTGGCCAGTTCATTGTAACTTGCAAATCTCCATATACTCTTATACAGTCGAAAATAAGAAAATACTGCCATACAAAACAGGGAATAAACCGGCATAAATTTAAAAAATGGTTCTAAATAAGCTCTGGGTATCATAGCATACTGACAGTCAAACCGAAACCAAAGAGCAAGAAAAAAGGAACTGTTCACAGCTCCTATATCATACAAAAGCAGACCAAAATCCATAACCTGCCAGTTCTTTTTAAACAAAAATCTTCTAATCCGATTTTCCATTTTTATTTTTTTCGTTTTATCTTGTTGCTCTGTCATCATCTATTCTGCTTAATGTCTTCACCGAAACTTCCCTGTCTCCATACAGAAGCTTCTGGTTTGCATCCTCCTTCAATATAATACCCAATACAATTTTCCGGTCTTCTCCCCATAACCTATGGCGAACCATAGCATATCGCTTTTTAAACTGATAATACTCAACCTGACCACAGCAAGCCTTCAGCGGATCTGACATTTTCCGAATTTTTCCATCCTCATCCTTTAACACATAAGAAAGCCTTACTATATGACTTTCTCCCGATATTCTGGACAAAAAATCCACATCTTCTTCTATCATAGGAAAAATAGTAAGATCACCACACGCCATAAGCTCTGCTATAGCCGAAGTCCTTTTCAACTGCGTAAAAAAAGAATGCTTGTTTTCGAAAGAATCTGTTTCTTCACAGACAAGAAATGCACATCCCGGAAACAACCGCTCTACATGGACAACACTTTCCTGCCGCTTTCTCCAGATCCGCTCCTGGTAAATCACAAAGCAATCCTTATACATATAAGACGGAACAGATCTGCGTATTTCCTCTGCCACTTGCTCTTCCCTTCCCACCCATGTCTTTAATAGATACCATGACATGAATATTGCCTCCTTTCTGTATACGGTAACACCGTAGACACTTTTATGAAAGTTTGCGTAAGGTTTCTATCATCATTTCAATCTCCATATCCTGTCCAAATAAATGAATGCCCATTTTCACTATATTATCTTTCTTCTGATAAACAATTCCTGACATCCCCTCAAAAGCCCCTTCCATCACTATAACCTTATCTCCTGGTAAAATTCCCAACACATCATCCACATGGCATCTCACTGCATTCTCTATAATCCTATATCGCTCTGGCACTAAAATCGGGGCTTCCACTTTACCGTACCGCAGCTCCTGACAAATGTCATCATTCAACACAATCCCTAAAAGAACCAGCTTTTCCTCCCCCAGAAGCTTCAATCGAACTAATACGTTCCGTTTTCCAAACCGACATCGGACAATCTGGGATTTGCAGGCTTTTAATGGTCCGGATACATGTCGGATATTTCCCTTTCCATCTGTTGACAAATAAGAAAGACCTATTACATGGTCTTTATCCATGATCTTTTTTAAAAACTCTGACTCTTCCCTCTCCACCGCAAGAAAGAAAAAATCATCATCTGCCATCATCTTTGACCTGACCGGGATTTGTTTCAGGAAAAAAAATAAAGCTTCCGGATCCTTGGAGGTAATGAACACATACCCGGGAAATGCCCGCTTAACATGGACAAAGTTTTCCTGTCTCCTTCTCCATAACTGTTCCTGATAAATCACAAAACATTCTCCATACAAATGTCTTGGAACAACAGCCTGTATCAACCCTGCCAGTTTTTCTTCCTTACCAGTTCTTGTTTGCAGTACATACCATAACATGTGCTTCTCCTCCATTTTAGCCAAACGTCTGTAACGCTTCTATGAGATCTATGGGACATTCTGCTGGAATTTTAGGTATGCTCCGCCATTTCCCGGCTAAAATAACATAACCCGGATCATGAATGCCATGGCAGTACCACAACCAATATAACCCCTTTCAAGGAAATGCAGTCTCCAGGCTCACATTTTCCCATCCCGGTTTTGTAAATGATCGGCAGCTTTATAGATTCCGTCCCAGTCCTTATCTTTCAGGGTAATAGCAGCCAAGCCCAATCCTGGGCATAATTTTTTTATCAGGAACGGTTAAAAAACGCCTTATTGCTAATCCTCCAGTGCAACACAAATTATAATTGTGTTGCACTGGCAAATCTCATAAAAAGCCGAGAAAAACCTTGGATTACAAGGATTTGAAACATGTTAGACTAAGAATATAAAGATAAATAAACACACCAGATTACCGCACTTAAATGACAGAAAAAATGGTTCTGGTTAGAAATCAGGAAAATATTTCTTAAGAAATTCCACTCTGTTTTTCCAGAAAAACTTAACCTTTTAGCCTGAAAAAGCCTTGCAATATAGATAAAACAGTGCTATTATTACGAGGTGATCTGAGTGCAACACAATTATAATTTGTGTTGCACTCAGATTGTATCATTTTCAATAATACCTATCTTTTTCAATAATACCTATCTTTCCATTTCAAATATCCTTCTTATACGCTTCATTTTCAACCTGCCAAAAAACAAATACTCTATTACTTCCAGTTCCCATCTTTTTATAAAATATATCAAATCATTTGGCAAATAAGTACACCCGCAGGCATATCCCTGTCACCGAAAAAATTCATGCCCGTCATGCTGGAACAAATACGTCAGCCTCTGGTCAAACCAGCTCACATTGCCGGCCTTAGACCTGCCCCTGTTCATAAAATACAATGCCCCCTGGGAATAATCTTCCCCTGCCAATGCCCGGTCCACCGCCTCAACCGTCTCCGGTGACACCACACAGGAATTTATCCTGCCGTTCTGCACAGGAGAAAACTGGGATTTCTGATATACAACCCCTGTAATGGTATCCGGAAATTCCTTGCTTCTCACCCGGTTAATGATCACATTGGCCACCAGAATCCTTCCTTTGGCGTCACAGATTCCCGCCTCCGCCTCCACGATTCTCTGCAATACCTCATAATCTTTTTGCGAATAGCTGATCACGGAAGATGCATACTCCGCCGGTTCCTCCCGTTGCTCTTCTTCTGTCTGGCTTCTTCCCGCCAAGTGTCCTTCTCCCGCCTGACGCTCTTCTTCTGCCAGACGCTTCTCTTCCACCTGACGCCTTTCTCCCTCCAGGCGCTCTTCTTCCACCTGACGACCTTCTCCCTCCAGACGTTTTTCTTCCGCCTGACGCCCTTCCTCCGCCAGACGCAAATGTTCCTTTGCCTGTGCGATGGAATCCTGCCTCAGCCCTCTGGCTGTCCTTAAGGCAGAGACTCTTTTCGCCATAGTATATCCTGCCAGCAGCCTGCCTTCCTTCATTCCTTCCGGATCCGCCATCTCTTCTTCCAAAATATGCATAAAGCCTTCCCGGTTCCGGGCAAGCTTTCCTGATGTCATTTCTGCATGAGCCACAACCGTGCCAGTCCCGGCCTCATTCAAACCGATAAAAAGGATGAAAAGGAAAAACATGAGCGCCCCTCCTGTCATCCGGTTAAAAAACGGACCTGCTTTCAACATAACTTCACCTCTCTCGTTTTTTCGCATCCGCATTTACTTCGCTGGATATTATAGTAGAAGTCATGAAAACAAGTCAACCTGGATTTAATATTTTTGTGATAATTCATACCTGTTATTTCTGGAAATCCAAATTTTTTATTTATTCTCTCTAGTTTTTATTGGTTTATTCCTGTATTTTTATCTGTTTTTAGCCTTTTATTGTTACGATTTTGTTACAAATTTGTTAAATATTATAGAGCGCCAAAACGCCAAAATTCGACAAAACATCTTTTTTACAGCTTTTTATTACAATCAAAACTCCGGCAAAATATGCACATGGCACATTTTACCGGAGCCGTCATTTTTACAGGACTTTTCCGATCATCCCAAACATTTTCTCCGGGTCAAGAGGTTTTGCAATATGGCCGTCCATCCCCGATTCCATTGCCTTGTCACAATCTTCCTTAAACGCATTAGCCGTCATGGCCAGAATCGGAATGGCCGCCTTTTTCTCATTGTCCAATGCACGGATCGACCGGGCCGCCGTATATCCGTCCATGTTCGGCATCTGGATATCCATAAGAATCAGGTCATAATACCCTTCCTCCGCTTTCAGTACCATGTCCACACACTCCGCGCCATCCTTTGCCCTTTCCACAATCCCGCCTCTGCCTGTCAAAAGCTTTGTTGCAATCATCGCGTTGATATCGATATCTTCTGCCAGCAATATACGCCTTCCCTCTAACGGCACAGGCTGCAAAACGTCCGTATCTTTCTCACTTTTTGCCGCCGGAGGTTCTCCGAGCCTGTGAGGAAGCCGGATCACCACCTTTGTCCCCCTTCCCTGCCGGCTTTCCATATGGACGCTTCCCTTCATCAGTTCCACTAAATTCTTCACAACCGCAAGTCCCAGCCCGGTTCCCTGGACGCCGCTGGCCGTGGATGTCCGTTCCCGGGAGAAGGGCTCATAGGCATAGGCCAGGTATTCGTCAGACATTCCGATTCCGTTATCCTCAACAATCGTCTCCAGAAAGCAGGTATCCGGGTCATTCCCTGGCAATTCCCTTACGGAAACAGCAATGGTCCCTCCGCCCGGCGTAAATTTAATGGCATTGCTTACCACATTCAAAAACACCTGGGAATAATGTATCGTATCCATATAAAGATAAGGATGCTTCGTATCTATATTTATCGTACAAGCCAAATGCTTCTTCTTTAAATCACTGTCAAATATCGTACACAGCCTTTGGCAGGTTTCCTCTACATCTGCCAGTTCCTCTTCCGATACAATCTCATGTTTTTCGATTTTAGACAATTCCAGGATATTGCTGATCAAGTCAAGAAGCTGTTTAGAAGAAATATCAATATTTTCCAAATACTCTCTCTGTTCCTTGGGATCGCTGCTTTCCAGCGCAAGATTTGTGAAGCCAATGATGGCGTTCATGGGAGTCCGGATATCATGGGACATATTGAACAAAAATTCGGACTTGGCCTTGCTGGCTGCCTCCGCCTGCTCCACTGCCGCTTCCAGTTGCTCATGCTGTCTTTCCAGTTCTTCCTTCTGACTTTTTATCTTCTCACTCATCTCAAGCTTTTCGGAGCTTTGCAGCAGGCTGTCCACCATACTGTTAATATGGGCGCTCAGTTCTAAAAACTCTTTGCTGTCCTTCACATCAACCTTTGTCTTAAGATCCCCCTCCTGAATCGACCGCAGCTTACCGTTGATTCTTTTGATCTGGCCGATTACCGTCCGGTCCATGGTATCTGCAACGGCCTGGATCAAAATCATGGAAATCAGGATCAGCCCGGCAAGCATCAAAAGCTCATTGGTGACAATAAGCCGGTAAAATCCTGATACTGGTATCGTCCATATTACATAATTTTCACCTATTTTTTGTGACAGGCAGTATGACAGGGTATGGTCCGGCTTTGCGTAAAACCTGTGGCTGGACTCCATCTCCTGCATCTGAAACCCGATTTCAGCCATATCCTTGCCTACATCAGAGACAACCGTGGAGCCTTCTATTTTTTTTGTCTCCGGATTTACCGCGTACAGGCTGTATCCGACGCCTGTCCTTAACAGGGAAAAAATATAAGACAACTCGTTTTTCTCGGTGGCATGGAGTACACTGGACGGATTCATGCCGACCTGGACAATAAAATCCCCGGTCTCACTCCAGAGAGCCGAATATTGGACCAGTTGTCCCTCCGCCGTATTCGGCGTAATATCCTGTACCAGTTCCAGGGACTTATCTGTCAGCAATGGCTTAAAAAAACCGATCTGCTCACCGGAATCAACGGAATAGCCAAAATATTCCGGGCGTGTCCCCGCAACAATAACGCCTTTTGTATCAAAAATATGGATTTCGTCCACTTCCACATTGGCGGCAATCTTTTTCAGTTCTTCTATGTCGTCCCTTGCCTTCGGGTTATACTCCAGAATATATGCCACTGTCCTTGCGTCATTCAGGCACATGGCATTGTATTCTTCCTGCACTCGTTCTAATTCCTTGGAATTTTCTTCCAGGATCTGCTCCACCTGCCCGAATATCTGCTGGGCGTTCTGCCTGTTCATCCGATGCATGCTGAATATCTGTATAGCGGTTGAAAGAAAAAAGATAATGGCCACCATAACCAGCGTAATCTTTTTCATATTTTTCACGACAATGCTTTTAATGGTCGTCATGGCAGAACACCACCTTTCTATGTACCGGCAATACGGTTTTATGGCGTGGCTTCCAATTGGTTTTAATAATTGAATTATATATGATAACAAGGGTTTTTACAAGCGTTCTGTCTTCAGCCTGCTGAAAAACAGATAATACACCACAAACAAAATCGTTGTTACTACCCAGGTCAGGGGATAACTGAACATAATCATATAAATATCCCTGCGCATCGGCACCGCCACGATTACCCACATCACCCGCAGCACGCACACGCCCCCGCAGCAGAGCATCATGGGAATCCAGCAGTCCCCCACTCCCCGCAGGGCGCCGGACAAAATCTCAATCGACACATAAGTCACATACATAGGCGATAAATAACGCATCATCGCCACCCCGATGGAGACCACGTCCGGGTCGGAAGTAAAAAGTTCAAATCCATAGATTCCCCAGTTATAGATAATCACGGACATTATGGCTGAAGACAGGATTGTCATCCCCATACAGGTACGGACGCCGCTCCTGACCCGTTCCATTCTCCCCGCCCCGAAATTCTGCCCTACAAAGGTAGTAGCCGCAATGCCAAAGGCGCTGACAATCATCCAGAATACACTGTCCAGTTTGCTGTAAGCCGCCCATGCCGCAACCGAATTGGTGCCTAAAGAATTGATAGCCGACTGTATAATTACATTGGAAACCCCATACATCACCGACTGGAGACCTGAAGGGAACCCGATCCGTATCATGCGGCGGAGCATTTTACGGTCCATCCTCACCTGCTTCCACTCCAGATGATGCATGTCCTTTGTCCTCATCAGGGCCGCCACAACCATCCCCGCGCTGAGGGCCTGGCACGCAACGGTGGCAATGGCGGCTCCCAGTACCCCCATGCCGCAAACCACCACCAGAGCCACATCCAGGCCAATATTGATGAGACAGGTGCTGATGAGAAAATACAATGGCCTTTTTGAATCTCCCACTGCCCGCAGTATGGCCGCCCCCGAGTTATAGATCAGATTTCCGATAATCCCTCCAAAATACACCCTCAGATACAAAACGGACATGTCCATCACTTCCTCCGGAGTCCCCATAGCCTCAAGCATCCAGGGCGCAAGGACGATCCCTGAGACCATCATAAAAATCCCTGCCAGAATGCTGAACGCCATAAAAGTATGGACCGCATACCCTGCCATTTCTTCCTTTTTTGCGCCATAATACTGGGAGACCAGCACTGCCGCGCCAGAAGAAAGCCCTACAAAAAAACCTACCACCATCTGTGTAAGCATTCCTGTAGAGCCCGCCACTGCCGACAACGCTTCCTTTCCCACAAACCGTCCCACAATCATGGCATCCGCCGCGTTGTACAACTGCTGGAAAAAGGTTCCGAATAAAATAGGAAAAAAGAATAACAAAATCTGCTTCCAGATTACACCGTTTGTGATTCCGTTCTCTTTCTCTTCCGTCTGACGCCCCATAATCATCTGACCTTTCCTCTGGATTATACTCACAAGCATGTTTTTTGCCAAATGTTTCGGTATACCTTTTCGTATTAAGCTTGTTGCTGTTTACCGTTATTCCAAAAGGTCCGCCTGGTCAGTTACCTGTACCCCGGAAAACGCGCTCCCGCTCCGTGAAGAACGTAGCGGACGCTAAATTCGCCGGGAGAAGCATCCCGGCTCATTAAGCGCCGACGTTCTTCGAGGGTTTCCCGGGGTACGGGTAACTGACCAGGCTACGTTATTGGCTGTTCTGCGAACCAATGCGATTTCTATTTCTTTAAGCTGTGCCGGTAACGCAGCAGGAGAAGAAGGATAGAACGTTTGAAGACCCTCTTTTCACGTCGGCACTTAGGCTGTGTCCTTTACAGCCTTAGTACCGCTACGTGAAAAACGGAGTGAGAACGTGTCTGAAAACGTTCTATCCTTCTTCTCCTGCGGACCCTTCGAGAGAGTCTTAAGTTAACAATATTGACCTGCAGACAGTAATGCGCGAAAAGGCATGCCCTTCGGGCGGGCGGGCGTGCTCCATCAGGCTCCGCACGAAAAGGTATACATTACAAAAACACAGAATCCATCCTGGCAAATCACCCGTCTCGTGGGTATAAAACAAAAGTTATTTCTCTATGCAGATTGTATCATGGAGTACAAAAAATGGCAAGAACACTTTCCCCCTCTATCCCAGCATCACATCCAGCAGCATCATGGTCGCAAACCCCGTCACAATACCCATAGTCGCAAAATACGGCTGCGCCTTCTGGTTCCTCTGACACTCAGGAATCAATTCATGGACCGCCACCAGGATCATAGCCCCTGCCGCAAAAGACAAAGCATAGGGCAGGATTGCCTCCACATAGACTACCAGCAGCGCGCCGATCACCCCGGCGACAGGCTCCACAATCCCGGAAGCCTGCCCCAGAAAGAAGCTCTTTTTCCTGGAATATCCTTCCCTCCGCAAAGGAATCGACACCGCCGCCCCCTCCGGAAAATTCTGCAGCCCGATTCCCACCGCAATGGTGATGGCGCCCATCAGGCTCTCCATCACGTATCCTTCCTTGGGCAACGCCCCAAAAGCCACGCCGACTGCAAGCCCTTCCGGTATGTTGTGGAGCGTAATGGAAAGAACCAGCATGATAATCCGGTTCAGCCTGTCATCCGCCCTTTCCGAAGTTCTGTTGACCCGGCTCCGGGCATAGGAGACAATCTTATCCGACCCCCACATAAACGCCGCGCCGGAAAGGAAACCAAGGGTAGCCACAAGATAAGCCGGCGTGGCGGAGATTTCCTCCGCCTGTTCGATAGCCGGCTGAAGCAAAGACCAAAAGCTCGCCGCAATCATGACTCCGGAAGCAAAACCAAGCATCAGGTTCAGCCACTTGGGATTTGGCGACCGGAAAAACACCACGGTCGCAGCCCCCAAGGCTGTCACCGACCAGGTGCCAAGTGTCGCAAGCAAAGCCATTATCACAATATTGTTCATATCGCACCTCCCTGTAATCCAGTATATCGGATAACAGCAAAATGCGTGTTTGTACGAAAAATTTCCCCTACCCGTTATCCAGGATCTCCATAAACTCCTCTTTGGTAGCCAGCACGTCCCGGATGCTTCCGTCTGCAATAATCCCGTCGGAAAGCTGCGCCTTCTTTTCCTGCAACCGCAGGATCTTCTCCTCCAGCGTATCTTTCATAATCAGCTTATAGACCGTCACCACCTGCTTCTGGCCGATCCGATGGGCCCTGTCCGTAGCCTGGTTCTGGGCCGCCATATTCCACCAGGGGTCAAAATGGATCACAATGGATGCTGCCGTCAGGTTAAGCCCTGTGCCGCCTGCCTTCAAAGAAATCAGAAACACCGGCGTCTTATCCTGGTTAAAAGCGTCCACCATCTTTGCCCGCTTCTCCTTGGGGGTAGAACCTGTAAGCATATAATAGGCTATCTGCTCCTTTTCCAACAGATTCCGGAATACGTCAAGTGCCTGGGTAAACTGGGAGAACAAAAGGACCTGGTTCCCTGCCGCCCTGGCATTGCGGATCAGCTCCATGCAGGTATCCACCTTGGCCGCACCGCCGTTATAATTCTCATATACCATCCCGGGATCACAACAGATCTGCCGGAGCCTTGTGAGAGCCGCAAGGATCTGGATTTTCCCTGTTTTAAATTCCTCCTGGCTCTGCTTCCTGAGGGAATCTAAAAGCTGCTGGGCATTGGCATTATAAATCGTCTGCTGTTCCTGTTCCATCCGGGAATAGACCACCTCTTCCAGCTTATCCGGCAGTTCCTTCAGCACCTCTCCCTTCAGGCGGCGAAGGATAAACGGGCGGATCATCCTTCTCAGCCGCACCGTCACCTGCTCATCCTGGGAATTCACGATAGGCGCCTCATAATTATCCTTAAACTTTTTATAGGAATTTAATATTCCAGGCATCAGATAATCAAAAATACTCCACAGTTCACTGAGAGAATTTTCAATGGGGGTGCCGGTCAGGGCAAAGCGCCGGTTACAGGGAACAGCCTTCACGGTCTTTGCCGCCTGGGTCAGATGATTTTTGATATTCTGGGCCTCATCGATCACCATATAGCAAAAATGATATTCCTGATACTTTTCCACATCCCTCTTCAGAAGGTCATAGGAGGTTAAAAGCACCGCCCCGCTGTCCGCCGTCCGGATCAGCCGCTCCCGGGCGGAAACAGTCCCCACTACCGGTACCACGGTAAGGCCCGGCGCGAAACGGCCGATCTCGTTCTCCCAGTTATATACCAGGGAAGCCGGACAGACAATCAGGGCATACCGGTCCGTTTCTCCCCCCTGCCTGTTCTCTTTTCCTGCCAGCAAAAATGCAATCGCCTGGACGGTCTTCCCTAAGCCCATGTCATCAGCCAGGATCCCGCCAAAACCCAGCTTGTCCAGGGTACACATCCACCGAAACCCGAACTTCTGGTAAGGGCGAAGCTGTGTACACAAGGTATCCGGCACCTCAAAGTCACAGTCTTCCACATTCTTAAATTCCCGCAGCAATGCCCGGTACTCCCGGTTCCGGCTTACCTGGATATCCTTGCTCTGTTCCCGCAAAAGCTGATCTAAATAAAATGCCCGGTACTCCGGCACCCGTACCACGCCCTCGGAAAGCTCCTTCGCATCCAGTTCCAGCCCGGCTGCCATCTCCGCCACAGCCGCCATGGCGCTGTCCTCCATGGTGAGGAAACTTCCGTCCCCCAGCCGGTAAAACCGCTTTTTTCTCCGGTATCCGGACAAAATCGCTGCCAGCTCACTGCTGGAAAACCGCTCGGACTGTAAGGTAATATCCAGCATCCCTTCACTTAAGGACACTCCCACCGCGACTCTTGGCGACCGGTAGACCTTCATCACCTTCAAGGCGTCCGAGATGTACACCTCTCCCATCTGCTGGAATACTCCGATCCCCTCGCTGACCAGGTCATATACCCGGTCCTCATCATTTTCAGGCAAAGCATAGAGTTCCCGTTTCAGGTCCACCTCGGAAAAATACCGTTTAAGCACGCCTGCCGCCATATTTTCCCGCTCTACATCCCGATACCCCTGTTCCGCCGAGGCAGGATTCACCAGATTGTACTGCTCCTCCCCGTACTCGCCGTAAACCCTTGCCGTGACCTCCCCTTCCTGGCGGTCCAGATAAAACTTTAAAAGGCATGGTTTTGGCTCATACTGGCTTAAGATCTCCGGCTTTTTTAAATCCGCCCGGCGTTCCAGCATCGGAACCACGGATGCGCAAAAGCCGCTTAGATCATCCGGATGTATCCAGTAAGACTGTTTTTTCCCTGTCAGAAGCCCTGCTGCCTCCCACATGTCCGCCGAGTACTCCCGGCTGCACAGATAGATCACCCTTCCCTTACGGATACAAAGCCTGTCCACGCCCGAAAAAACCTCTGCCGCCGGGACATGGATCCGGCATGCCCCGTCCTCAGTCTCCTCTACGGAAAAGGCCAGGGAAGGATCTTCCTCCAAAAACCGTATCCTGTCTTTCCCTTTATATTCTTCAAACGAACAATCCTCCCCGGCAAACAGGGCCGCAAACTGCACCATGCGGTTGCCGTTTAAAGACAACATCCGTCCTGTCAGGTTCTCCCTTGTCCGGTAATTATAATAAAAATTCCCTGACTGGCTGTAATACCGCTGCAGAATCTCCTGTTCCTGGCCTATGCATTCTTCCAAAAACTTCAGGATCCGCCGGCTCCTTGGCGAAAATACCTCCGGCTGGTGATAAAACTTCAGCTTTTTTCCGTATTCCACCTGCGTCTGGTTCCGGACGGCCTCCACCATGGCAGGAATATTTTTTACCACATATACGTTCTCCGCGCCGATCCTGAAATCCGCCATCCAGCCTTTCCGCTCTTCGAAATGCAAGGTGGGAGTCAGTTCAATCCTTCCCGTCACCTCCGCCTGGAAAAATCTCGATTTCTCTTTCATAGAGCTGGAACGGATCCAGTTGGACACTGCCTGGTCCGTTGCCTGGAGCCTCCTTGCGGGTTTCCATTCCATATGGTTATTTTCCCGGATTCCGCCCGCCTGTCCCGTCTCACGCTCCAACAGTTCCAGCGCCGCCCCAACGCAATGTTTGCACATACCGTTATAGGTGGCAAAAGCCTCACATTCGCAGCTATATTCTAAAAAATCATCCCCCACCCGGTCGTAGACCAGTTCCACCTGGTATACCCTGCCGTAACTCCCCTCTGCCTGGGCCTCCACCATAATCATGCTTCCCTGATTCTGTGACCGGAACCCATGAATCATCTTCTTTTTATAGATCTGGTTCCCTCGTGTGTATGCCGGGGCGCTCGCATTCTCCCGGATTGGCTTTAAACTGATCATCTTGTCCTCCTATGCCGCCATCAAAGATGTCACCGTAAAATATGCCAACACGATCACTCCCAGCACAATCCTGTAATATCCGAAAAGCTTAAAATCATTCCTTTTAATATAGCCCATTAAAAATTTGATGGAATACACGGAAACCACAAACGCGATTACCATAGCCGCCACCAGATAGAAAATCTCCGCCCCGGAAAACATCCGCTCGGCTTTCAGGAAAAATTTCACGATCTTTAATAAGCTGGCCCCGAACATGACCGGGATCCCCAGAAAAAATGTAAATTCCGCCGAAGCCGCCCGGGAGCATCCCAGCATCATAGCCCCGATGATCGTCACGCCGGAACGGGATGTCCCGGGTACCAGGGCCAAAAGCTGAAAGCATCCGATATAAATAGCCGTCCTGAAATCGATCTGGGAGACCTTTTGCATCGGGAAATCCATATGCCGGTTCCGGTTCTCCACCATAATGAATAAAATACCATACACGATCAGCATGGCCGCCACCACAAAACCATTGTACAGATGGGCGTCCATCCAGTCGTCCAGGGGCATTGCCACCAGCACAACAGGGACGCAGGCAGCGGCAATTTTAATCCACAAAATAAACGTGTCCTGCCTCTGCCGGTTCGTCTTTCCCCTGTCAAAAGGATTCAGCTTGCGGAAGTAAAGGATCACCACCGCTAAAATCGCCCCAAGCTGAATTACTACCTTAAACACATTCCAGAAATCTTCCGTTACTTTAAGAGGGATGATCTCCTCCAGCAAAATCATATGCCCGGTACTGCTGATAGGAAGCCACTCCGTAAACCCCTCCACAATGCCGAACACGACAATTTTTAAGAACTCTATAAAATCCATGGTATTCCCACTCTCCTACACATTTTCAATCTGCCAGTCTATCGGCTCTAATCCGTTTTTTTCCAAAAAAGCGTTGGTCTTGCTAAAAGGCCTGCTTCCAAAAAATCCGCTGCTGGCGGAAAGAGGGCTGGGGTGAGGCGCCTCTAAAACCAGATGATTCGGGTTGTTTAACATAGCCTTCTTCTTCTGTGCCGGACGCCCCCATAAAATAAACACGATAGGGCGGTCCTGTTCATTGAGCGCCCGGATGGCGGCATCCGTAAATTCCTCCCATCCGATCCCTCTGTGGGAGTTGGCCGCATGGGCCCTTACGGTCAGGACCGTATTTAACATCAGGACCCCCTGTTTTGCCCATTTTACCAGATAACCGTTGTTGGGAATGGTACAGCCCAGGTCGTCACGAAGTTCCTTATAAATATTGACCAGAGACGGCGGAATCTTCACATCCGGCTTCACGGAAAAACACAGTCCATGGGCCTGACCCACATCGTGGTACGGGTCCTGCCCCAATATGACCACTTTTACCTTGGAAAGCGGAGTAAACTCAAAAGCATTAAAAATATCGTTCGCGTCAGGAAAAATCTGCCTGGTCTGATACTCCTCCTTTACCTTTTCATACAGCTTCTTGTAATAAGGCTTTTTAAACTCCGCCTCCATTGGCTCCAGCCAGTCATTTGAAATTGCTCCCATCCGATTCTATCCCCTTTCTTAAGTATATTATTTATAAAAATTCTCCAAAGCCCTGCGGCATCCGCACAGGAACTCCCCGGCCGTGCAGATACTTCTTTAATTCCAAAATCTCCAGTTCCTTATAATGAAACAGGGACGCTGCCAGGGCCGCGTCCGCCCGTCCTGCCGTGAGGGCATCATAAAAATGCTCCATGGTTCCCGCCCCGCCGGAAGCTATGACCGGTACCGACACGTTCTCTGCAATCAGGGCCGTCAGCTCATTGTCATATCCTGCTTTTGTCCCGTCGCAGTCCATGCTGGTCAGGAGGATTTCCCCGGCCCCTGACCGGTCCGCCTTTACGGCCCACTCCACCGCGTCCAGTCCCGTATCGACCCGCCCTCCGTTCTTAAACACGTTCCATCCGGAACCATCCGGCCTGCGCTTGGCGTCGATGGCCACCACCACGCACTGCCGCCCGAACTTATCCGCTGCCCGGGAAATCAGCTCCGGCGTGTTGATCGCGGAAGAATTAATGGAAATCTTGTCGGCCCCCTCCCGCAGAAGCCTGCGGAAATCCTCCACCGTCCGGATCCCTCCTCCGACTGTAAAAGGGATAAATACCGTCTCCGCCACCCGGCGCACCATATCCACCACTGTCTCCCGATTGTCAGAGGAAGCCGTAATGTCGAGAAATACCAGCTCATCAGCGCCCGCTTTATCATAGGCCGCGCCAATCTCCACCGGGTCTCCCGCATCTCGCAGATTCACAAAATTAACACCCTTGACTACCCGCCCGTTATGCACATCCAGGCAGGGAATAATCCTTTTCGTAAACATTATGCCGCTCCTTATGGTCGTATACTAACAACGGATAAAATTCTTCAATATATGAAGTCCTACATCTCCGCTTTTTTCCGGGTGAAACTGGCATGCAAACACATTATCCTGCTCCACGGCCCCATGAATCTTTACCCCGTAGTCCGTAAAAGCCGCCACCTGGCTTTCATCCGCCGCCTTCAGATAATACGAATGGACAAAATAGACATATGCCCCGTCTTCGATTCCCTCAAACAGCCTTGTTCCCGGCCTCAGCTTCAAAGAGTTCCAGCCCATGTGCGGAATCTTCAGTCCCTCTCCCTCCGGAATCCGCAAGATCTCTCCTTTTAAAATGCCAAGCCCCTTAACTCCCCTGCTTTCCTCACTGGCCTCAAACAAAAGCTGCAGCCCCAGGCAGATACCTAAAAACGGAGTCCCTTCTGCCGTCACCTGACGGATCACCTCCGCCAGGCCGTACCGATGGAGCCGTTCCATGGCATCCCCGAAAGAGCCTACTCCTGGCAGGATCACCCTGTCCGCCGCCAGGATTTCCCCCTTGTCCCTGGTGATCAACGTATCCTCCCCCAATGCCTGCAGGGCTTTCTCCACGCTTCTCAAGTTGCCTGCGTCATAATCAATAATTGCCGTCATGGCCTGCCTCCCTCCAATGCTCCGGTATGATTGCCCTGCTTCGCCGGTCTGCCATAAACGGCCCCTTATAAAGCTTTTCCTTTCCGGCCTTCATCACCTGTTCTTCCATCTTACCATAAGCTGTTTTCTTTATCAAGAATTACCAGCCGCTGATGTTTCCGGTTTTCTCATCTCCTGCAACTATCCATACATCTCAACAAAGTAAAAAAATATTTTTTTGTTAATATTAATAAATACAATCAAAATTTTTATTATTTTTTGTTATAAATACAATAACGCATTGACAGAAATATATCAAAATGCTATAATAAACGAAATAAAACAAGGAGGCATTTTTTATGTTAAAATCAAGAGCACAGACAGCCGTGGACTATTACGCAAAAAGCGGGTACAACTGCTCCCAGGCCATAGCAGTCACGTATGCGGATCTTCTCGGCCTGGATCCCATGGTCTGCTTCAAAGGGATGGAGACCTTCGGCAGCGGCATGGGCGCAAGGCTGGGAACCTGCGGGGCCATATCAGGCGCCGTTTACTTAGCCGGGTTTGTCACCAGCACCGGCCACATGGACGATGACAAAAAGAACAAGTCAAAAAAAGAATCCTACGGCCTGGCAGGAACCATCACGAAAGAATTTTTTGAAAAGAACCGCACCGTGACCTGCGGCGACTTAAAAGACCCCGGTTCTGATAAATTCCGTTCCTGCTTAGACTGCATCGCAGATGCCGCGATCCTGGTGGAAAAGCACATCTTCCCGGGACAATTCGAAGAACCGACATATTTTAAAGACAAAGAAAATAAATGACTTTTGGGATGAAATAAACCGGTAGTGATACAATTACAGAAAGAATGAGGAATACCATGACTTATATTATCTTTTTTGCCGTCAGCATCCTGGCTTCCGTGGTAGGCGCTATCTGCGGTGTGGGCGGCGGCGTGTTCATGAAACCCGCACTGGACGCGGTAGGCGTGTTGCCGGTGAACACGATTACATTTCTATCTACTTGTACCGTCATCTCCATGACCAGCTACAATGTCCTCAGCGCGGCCATGAATTCTAAAAAAAACAGCAGCGAAAACCTGATCGACTGGAACTTGACGACCTGGCTTGCCATTGGTTCCGCCATTGGAGGAGTCATCGGCAAATACATTTATGATATTATCAAAAACTCTTCTGCCAACAAGGAAATTGTAGGCGGCTATCAGGCTATCGCGTTGTTAATCGCTGTATTTCTGACCCTGATCTACACCTTGAATAAGAAAAAGTGCAAAGCCCTCCATGTGACAAGCCCCATAGCCCTGATCCTGCTTGGCTTTGGCCTGGGAACCTTGTCTTCTTTCGTGGGAATCGGCGGCGGACCCATGAACCTGGCAGTACTGTACTTCTTCCTGTCCATGCCTACCAAGACCGCGGCACAGAACTCCTTGTACATGATACTGATCTCGCAGATCGCCAGCCTGATTGTCACCTTTATCAAAGGCAGCGTGCCGGAACCCCTGTACAAAGACGTGGACCCCGGACTCTGGATTATGCTGATCGGCATGATGGCCTGCGGTGTGTACGGCGGGATCGCAGGAAAAAAGATCAATAAGAAAATTCCTGCCAGCACGGTGGACAAGCTTTTTATTATATTAATCTTTGTTATTATGGGGCTTTGCGTGTGGAATATCTATACCAAGCTGCTGCTTGCGTGAGATGATTCGCCTGCCGGCTTTTTATCGGCTCTTTCTCTTTTGGAAAACACACAGCCGCAATGATCCTGCCGGTACAACCCATATTCCGCAGACAGCTCTACGGAACGCCGATAGCCGTTTTTCTTCTTAAAATCTGACGGAAGATATTTTATCAGGAAGGCTGTCCCCAGAAGTTCCCCGATCTCATTAAGCTTTTCCGCACTCTTTAAAGGGCTGATGGTCAGAGTCGTGGTGAAATAATCGTAGCCGCCCTCTGCCGCCAGCCTTGCTGTCTCTTCCATCCTCAGGCGGTAACAGCCCAGGCATCTCTTTCCTCCCTCCGGCTCTTTCTCCAGCCCTCTTGCCATCTCATAAAACCTTCCCGGGTCATAGGCGCCCTCCACCAGACGGACCGGGTGCCTTGCAGGCATGCTTTCCACCAGCCTTTTCTGTTCCTGCAGCCGCTTCTCATACTCTTCCTTTGGAGATATATTAGGATTATAATAAAATACCGTAATCTCAAAATACTCAGACAGATACTCCAGCACATAGCTGCTGCAGGGCGCGCAGCAGCTATGCAGAAAGAGCCGGGGTACCCGGCTCATGTTCTCATTCTGCTTAATAATTGCTTCCAGCTCTTTTTGATAGTTCCTGCGGTTCATATATCTTATCCCTCTGAAAAAACTCATCATAACTGCCATACCTGCATTACAAAAAGTCCCGGATCCGCTTGCTCCTCACCGGATTGCGCAGCTTCCGCAGCGCCTTCGCCTCAATCTGACGAATCCTCTCACGAGTCACGTTAAACTCCTTGCCCACTTCCTCCAAAGTCCTGGGATGGCCGTCTTCGAGCCCGAACCGCAGCACGATCACCTGCCGCTCCCTCTCTTTTAAATCTCCCAGCAAAGCGTCAATATGTTCTCTGAGCATTACGGACTCTACATTTCCCTCCGGAGTCACCACATTATTGTCCGCCACAAAATCGCCTAAATTGGAGTCGTCCTCCTCGCCGATAGGCGTCTCCAAAGAAGCCGGCTCCCTGGCAATCTGCATGATCTCCATGACCTTCTCTTCCGACATGTCAAGAGCCTCTGCCAGTTCCGCCACCGACGGCTCATACCCCAGCTCCAGGGTAAGCTTCCTCTGCATCTTCGACATCTTATTGATGGTCTCTACCATATGCACTGGCACGCGGATGGTACGTGCCTGGTCTGCAAGAGCCCTGGTCACGGACTGCCGGATCCACCAAGTAGCATATGTACTCAGCTTATATCCTTTTGTATAATCAAACTTTTCTACGCCCTTAATCAGCCCAAGGTTGCCTTCCTGCACCAGATCCAGAAAACTCATGCCTCTGCCGGTATAACGCTTGGCAATACTGACCACCAGACGCAGGTTGGCCTCAATCAGCCGTTCTTTTGCATGTTCGTCACCTTCCGCCTTCCGCTTGGCCAGGATCAGCTCCTCGTCAGCGCTGAGCAAAGGCACCGTGCCAATCTCTTTCAAATACATCCTCACCGGATCCTCTGTGCCGATTCCCTCCAGAAGATCCACCGCATCCAGGTCAATATCCTCCGTTTCTTTTAAAAAGCTGTCATCCCCCACAAAATCGTCATCATCCAGCAGAAGCGGATCCTCCGCCATGATACTGTCGTCGATAACCGGGATCACATCCACCCGGCGCTCCTCCAAATAGCTGTAAATCTGCTCCATCTGGTCAGGCGTCAGGTTGTCTCCTCTGAAGAAATCATTAATCTCCGCCACATCCAATGCGTTATGCTTCGTTTTGGCAACTTCCACCAGCTTTTTCAGCTTTTCTAAAAAATTGTCTTTTTCCACAGGTAACGTCCTTTCACTTAGGGGTAACTATAAAAAACCTACTCAACATATCATTATATAGTAGTCATCCCTAAATTTCAACAATTTTCTTTATCTATTCAACATATTATTATCTTTTTTCCGGTTTTTCGGCAAATTCCGCCGGATTTCCAGTTTTTTACAAAGATTTTCCAAATACACCCGGGAATGGCTTCCTCCAAATTCCCCGTCCAGCACCCAGTCCACAGGCTCGCTGCATTCTATGGAAAGGGACCTGGCCTTAAACTTGCAGACCAGCTCGCTCTTCTCATCCTTTAAAAGCAGGCTGGACACAATCCCACTCAGTTCTATGGGTGTCTTCGGCATATGGATCAAAAGCACCTCAAAAAGCCCGTCATTTAAGGACACATCCTGCTTCACCAGCCCTTTAAAACCGCCGACGCTGATGGTATTTGTCACCATGCCAAAAATAAAATCCCCCTCGCAGACGTATTCTTCACTCTGCACCTTCATGGAATAAGCCTTAATCGAGGCAAGGCTTTTGACGCCCTCCAGCACATAAGCCTGATGCCCCAGCAGATTTTTCTTATCCTGTGAGGTCAGATAGGAAACCTCCGTAAATGCCCCAAAACCTGCCACATATACAAAATAACGTTCTTTGCAGAATCTCCCGATGTCAATCGGGTAAAGCTCTCCGTCCACAGCGGCGGCCGCGGCCGCGGACATCTGCTTGGGAATCTTAAGGCTGGCGGCAAAATCATTAGTGGAACCGGCAGGGATATAACCAAGCTGCGGTATTTTTTCAAGCTCCATAATGCCGGAAACCGTCTCATTCAGCGTGCCGTCTCCTCCGCTGCACACAACCAGGTCCGTCTCCTCTCCTGACCGGGCCGCCACCTGCCGCGCCTCCCCGGGCTGCTGGGTAATGTGTACCTGAACTTCATAACCTGCCCGAATAAAAATATCCAGGATCTCCAAAAGCCGGTTCTTGATCTGTCCCTTTCCTGATCTTGGATTGATAATCAGCAGCAATTTTCTTTTTTTCTCCATGTCAGATACTCACCTCCCTTTCATTATCCTCATTTTATCAGCTTTGTATACCTGCCAAACGCATTCGGAAGGGGATAAATTGTCTTTAATTCCTCTTTTTTCGCCGTAATCAGGTCTTTTGGAAGCTCTCCTTCCATTATGATCCGGTATCCAGCCATATGCCACTCCACATGAGAAAATATATGTTTTGCATCAGGAAGCTTCTCTATGGAAACCACCTGGTCTTCTCTCAGATGAAACGCGCTGCAGAGCTGCTTTGGCACAAGATGTCCTTCCACATTAGGCAGCTCGTAAAGGGACGCCAAAAGCCCCGTATCCTCCCGCCTGGACAGGCTCACCTGATCTCCATGCTCTAAAATGCACACGGTCCTCTTTTCGATTCTGCGCTTTTTTGGCGGCGCCTTTACCGGAAGTTCCTCTGTCAGGCACAGCTCTGCGGCAAGACAGTCTTTCCTCACGGGACATTCCCCGCATCTGGGACGCCCGTTCGGCACGCAGATGACCTCTCCCAACTCCATGATCCCCTGGTTAAAGGCTCCCGCGTCTTCCTCAGGCATGATCTTTTCAAGCATGGACTCTGCCTTTTTCCTGACGGCTGGCTTCCCGATATCCTCCCTGCTTGCAAGAATCCGGGAGAGCACCCGCATCACGTTGCCGTCCACTGCAGGGACCGCCTCCCCATAGGCAATAGACGCGATAGCCCCGGCCGTATAACAGCCGATCCCCGGCAGTTTTTTAAGCTCCCGGTACTCAGAGGGCATAACGCCGCCATATTCCCTTACGATCACGCCAGCCGCTTTTTTTAAGTTCCTTGCCCGGTTATAATATCCCAGCCCTTCCCACAGCTTCATCAGGCGGTCGTCCTCCGCTTCCGCCAGAGACTTCACATCAGGCAGTTCCCTCATAAACCGGTCAAAATAGGGCTTCACCGCCTCAATCCTGGTCTGCTGCAGCATGATCTCAGAGATCCATATCTTATATGGTTCCGGTTTTTCTCTCCAGGGAAGCTTCCGCCCGTTAGCCTTATACCAGGCCAAAAGCGGACCCGTCATTTTCCCAAGACGCTCCAGGTCGGCTGCCGCCGGATTGTTTTCTTCTCTGGCCGCCTCATTTCCTTTGCTCTCCACTCTATGCTCACACATATCCATAAATTCCCCGTACCGAGACTTCTCCGGAAATTACATTTTTTATTTTGCCCTCTGTCTCCACCAAAAGCTCTCCTCTGTCATTGATTCCGTGGGAGATGCCGGAATATGCCCCTTCCGGAGCCATCACCCTGACTTCCCTGCCGATATTCACGAGATTCCGGTTATATTCTTCCGCCAGGAGGCTAAGATCCATGGTCTTTAAAAACTTTTCATAGTAAATCTCCCATGCGTCTGTCACTGCCGCTGCCAGAACCGCCCGTCTCACATCTTTCCCTGTATATAAACGTAAAGAGGTAGCCACATCCCGGATTTCCTCTGGAAATTCCCTGGCTCCCACATTGATGCCGATCCCAACCACCACATAATGGATCGATTCCATCTCCGTGCTCATCTCCGTGAGAATCCCGCACACCTTCTTTCCGTCAAGCACCACGTCATTGGGCCACTTGATCCGGCCTTCAATCCCGGCGGCCTGACGGATTCCTGCTTCCACTGCCATGGCGGCCACCAGCGTCAGCATGGAAGCGCATTCCGGCAAAATGTCGGGACGAATCATCAGGCTCATCCATACGCCTGCCCCTCTTTCGGAGACCCAGGACCTTCCCCTCCTTCCTTTCCCCCCGCTCTGTTCCAGGGCCACCACCAAAGTTCCGTCCGGCGCTCCCTGCTCTGCCTGACGCTTTGCCTCATTGTTGGTAGAATCCACCTGCTCCAGAAACACCAGATTCCGTCCAGCCTGCCTGGTGTTTAAAAGGCACTCGATCTCGGCGCCGGTGTACACGTCCCCACACTCTCTCAGCCGGTAGCCCCGGTTGCGTTTTGCCTCGATCTCATACCCTTCCTCCTGAAGCTGCCGAATCACTTTCCATACGGCCGTCCGTGACACGCCCAGATGTGTACACAATTCCTGGCCCGACACATATTCCGGTGTGCCTTTCAATATTTTCAATATTTTCAATATTTTCGTTTTCACAATTGCCTCCGAATGGTAACGGCGCTGGCAATGCCGATCAGCACCAGGACCAGGGCCACGAAGCACAGGAAAATGCCGCCCATTTTCCTCTTTTTATCCCTGCCGCTGTTCTTGATTTTATACCAGCCGTTGACGCCGTTTAAAAGTCCTGCCATCCAGAAAATCACGGGAAACAAGATCTGATATTTTTCCGGGTTCAAAAATGCCAGGACCTCGCAGATCACGGCCAGGATCCCCACCACGATATGAAGGAGATCCAGCATCATGGCCTCCCCCCGCGGGTTATGCCTTTTATCCTGAATCGCCATGCCCCGCTCCTATTCTGCAAGCGTTGCCGCCATGACAGCCTTGATCGTGTGCATCCTGTTCTCCGCCTCGTCAAATACCTTGGACCGGGCAGATTCAAACACCTCGTCCGTCACTTCCATCTCCGTAATTCCAAACCGTTCTCCCATCTCCCTGCCGATCTTTGTCTTTAAATCATGGAACGCCGGCAGGCAGTGGAGGAAGATTGCCCTGTCTTTCGCAAGATTCATCACGTCTGCCGTTACCCTGTACGGAGTCAGCTCCCGGATCCTCTCCTCCCAGACTTCATCCGGCTCGCCCATGGACACCCATACATCCGTATATACCACATCCGCGCCCTTAACGCCCTCTTTCACATCCTCCGTCAAGGTAATGCTTCCTCCGGACGCCTCTGCATACTGCCTGCACTGTGCCGCCAGTTCTTTATCGGGAAAATATTTCTCCGGCGCGCAGGCCACAAAATCCATCCCCATCTTAGCACAGCCTACCATCAGGGAATTGCCCATATTATACCGGGCATCCCCCATATAGACCAGCCTGATCCCCTTAAGGCTGCCGAAGTTCTCCCGTATTGTCAGCATATCCGCCAAGATCTGCGTGGGATGGTATTCATTGGTCAGGCCATTCCACACAGGAACTCCCGCATGCCTGGCAAGTTCCTCCACGATCTCCTGCCCGTATCCCCGGTATTCAATCCCGTCATAGATCCGTCCGAGTACCCTGGCCGTATCCGCAATGCTCTCCTTCTTCCCGATCTGGGAACCTGACGGGTCTAAGTATGTGCTTCCCATCCCCAGGTCATGAGCCGCCACCTCAAAGGAACACCTTGTCCTGGTGCTGGTCTTCTCAAATATCAAAGCTATATTTTTACCCCTGCACAGTTCCGTGGAGATCCCTTCTTTTTTCTTTTTCTTCAGCTCCGCCGCAAAATCAAGAAGATATTCAATCTCCTCTGCCGTAAAATCCTTCAAAGTCAAAAAATTCCGTCCTTTTAAATTCATAAATGGTTCCTCCATCTTCTATATCATGCTGCCCTGTCATCTTTATCCTTTATAACTTACTATAAGGGACAATTCCTGTCAAGATTTCTTCTTTTATTTCCTGGTTTTCAGAAAAATGTTTCTTGCGATTCACGGTGTAGCAGTGAATGGTATCAGAAGGAAAGGACAAAAAAAGACCCATCAGCTTGCCCGGCGGCTCCTGATGGGTCGGCTAATGACTGCTTAGGCAGTCAGCAACAGGCCTTTTACTCTTTTCTGTTACTTTTCGTCTTTCCCGACTTCGGTTATGGATTTTACCAGCCCGGCAATCCCCTGAAGCTCCGAAGGAATAATAATCTTGGTCGCTTTTCCGTCAGCCGCCGCCATAAAAGCTTCCAGGCTCTTCAGCCGCAGCACCGCCTCATCTGCACCTGCCTCCTTGAGATAACGGATACCGTTGGCATTGGCCTGCTGCACCTTCATGATAGCTTCCGCTTCACCTTCCGCCTCCTTGATCCGCTTCTCCTTCTCTGCCTCCGCATGAAGGATGGCAGCCTGCTTATCCGCCTCCGCATCCAGGATCGCGGACTCCTTCTTACCTTCCGCCACCAGGATAGTGGACTTCTTTTCACCCTCTGCCCGGAGGATGGCCTCACGCCGCTCTCTCTCTGCTTTCATCTGCTTTTCCATGGCATCCTGGATCGCCGCCGGAGGAATAATGTTCTTTAACTCCACCCGGTTCACCTTGATACCCCATGGGTCTGTCGCCACGTCCAGGGACGCCCGCATCTTTGTATTGATGGTCTCCCTGGAAGTCAGCGTCTGGTCCAGTTCCAGATCACCGATAATATTACGGAGAGTGGTGGCTGTCAGGTTCTCGATTGCCATAATCGGATTCTCCACGCCATAGGCAAACAGCTTCGGATCCGTGATTTGAAAAAACACCACCGTATCGATCCTCATGGTAACATTGTCCTTGGTGATCACAGGCTGAGGCGCAAAATCCACCACCTGTTCCTTTAAAATCACCTTCTTGGCTACCCGGTCAACGAACGGCAGGAGAAAATGGACGCCCACATGCCAGGTTCCCAGATAGGCTCCCAAACGCTCCACCACCAGCGCGTTGGCCTGGGGTACAATCCGCACGCAGGATACCAGCACCACCAGTATAATAATCAACAGGATCAAAAAAATAATAAACATTTCCATAACTTATGCTTCCTCCTACAACTTTTCAACAATCAGCTTAACTCCCTGGATCTCCTCGATCTTCACCATAGTTCCAACAGGATATATGCTGCCGGAATCTTTCGTCCTTGCAGTCCATTCCTGCCCTGCCACCACCACGCTTCCTGTTGCCAGGTCATTATTGATCTCCGCCGTGACCCTGGCCTTGCAGCCTACCAGTCCCGCGGCGTTGGTCCTGACCGTCTGGCTGTTCACATACTTTGCCGCTAAGGGGCGGGTAAGGAACAGCAGCAAAAACGACACAATCACAAATGCCGCAAGCTGGGCTTCCACACTGGTGTCAAACAGGGAGAACAAAAATGCCACGACGGCGCCCCCGGCAAACCATACGGTGGTCAGCGCCATGGTTGCGATCTCAATCCCCACCAGCACGACAAACGCGATCAGCCAGTAAATAGGTACAGGTATCGATGTCATCTCTCCTACCTCCTTTTGTATGAACACCTTCATTATACTATATTTTCAGGCAGGATACAATGGGAACAGAAAAATGTAATATTTGGAAGCTGACAGTCAGTGAAAAATCAAAGCCCCTCCGGAAATAACAAGCATTACAATCACAACTTTCTTTACCACCTTGTCATCCAGCAGGCTCCCGCTCTTCATTCCCGCAAACAGCCCCGCAAGCATTGCCGGATACAAAAGAGCGGCCCGGATCCCGATATCCGGAGTAAGGATCCCGGCAACTGCATATAAAAAAATGCGGAAGATATTTTCCACAATAAAAACCGCGCACATATTCGCCTTAAATTCCCTGCTGTCCTCTGTCACCCTGCCCACATAGGCTGCCATCATAGCCCCGATTCCATACATGCCGCTTAAAATTCCGGACAATATCCCGACCGCAGCCAGGACCACCCTGGATTCTTTCGCCTTTTTGGAACGATATTCCCGAAAAAACATCTCGATGCCAATCAGGACAATCACTATCCCGAAAAATACCTTTACTCTTCCGGAATCCGTATTTTTCAAAAGGAAAATACCTGGCAGGTTCCCGGCCAGCATCAATCCGATAAGCGGAATACATAGGTTCCACCGGATGGATCCTCGCTCCTTCCACGCGATAATCAGGTTTGTGGGAAAACCCAGCAGCAGCTCCACCGGCGTGATGCTGATGTTGCTGCTGCCAAAACTCAGGATCGTGGAGAATACCAGGGTGTTGGCAAAGCCGCAGAGCCCTTTTACAAAAAATGCGCAAAACGCCGCAATCATCCACCAGACCATATGTTTTTTGTTCCTGCTTTAATGATGCAGTCTCCTCCTGATTGTTATTTGCCGGCAGAAGGCGTTTTATGCCCGCGCCTCTGCCGTGCCGCCTCATACATCAGCACCGACGCCGCCATGGCGGCATTCAAAGACTCCACCCGGCCCATCATGGGAATCCTGACCCGGGCATCCGCCATGGCGGCCGTTTCTGGCTTCAGGCCGTTTGCTTCGTTGCCGATCAAAAATCCCATGCCGCCCCGGTAATCTTCCTTATCATAATCACGGCTTTCCTCCAGGCACGCCGCATACAGACGAATCCCTTTCTTCTTTATCAAGGCGATGGCAGAACCCAGGTCCTCCACATAGACAAAGGGAACTCTGAGCACAGAGCCCATGGTGGAGCGGACTGCTTTTGGGCTGTATATGTCTGCGGTTTTGGCATCCATCACGACACCTGTGACCCCCGCGCCCTCGCCGGCCCTGAAGATCGTACCCAGATTTCCCGGATCCTGAAGCTCTTCCAGGATCATCAGGTGAGGCAAAACCCTCGTTTTCTTTTCCTGTCTCCTGGCTTCGGACACCTCCTCTAAGGTATAGTGTTCCTGCTCCGCCAGGGCCAAAACCCCCTGTGGTGTACGAGTATCGGAAAGCGCGTCAAAAACGGTGTCCGTCACCACCTCGACCTGCTTCACGCCTTCTGCCAGCCAGGAAAAATGGCTTTCCTTCCGGAAGCTCTCCGAAACATATAATGTCCGGATCTTATCCTTGGGGATCTCTCCGCACATCCGCAGCCCTTCCGCCACAAACAGGTTCTCCTCCCGCCGCATTTTCCCCTTTTTCATCAGGGCATTTACATATTTTACCTGCTTGTTGGCCGTACTGCTGATCATGCCCCTGCCCCTTCCAAGATCTTTTCCAGATCCTCCATCCAGATTCTCCAGGATGCGTCACTGGGCATCCGCAGATCTCCCCGGGGAGACACCGCCACGGACCCTACCTTCGGCCCGTCCGGCAGACAGGAACGTTTAAACTGCTGGGCAAAGAACCGGCGGTAAAATACGTTCAGCCATTTTCCGATCGTCTGCCCGTCATATTCCCCGGAAAAAGCCATAAGAGCCATGCGGTAGATTTTTGACGGCATATATCCGAACCGCAGCATGTGGTAAAGGAAGAAATCATGAAGCTCATAGGGTCCGACCAGATCCTCGGTCTTTTGGGAGATCACCCCGTCCTCCGGCGGCAGAAGCTCCGGGCTGACCGGCGTATCCAGCACGTCCAGAAGAACCGCCTGCAGGGCTTCCTCCCCGCAGGTATCCGCGCAATAACGGACCAGATGGCGCACCAGGGTCTTTGGCACCGATGCGTTTACTCCGTACATGGACATATGGTCCCCGTTATAAGTGGCCCAGCCCAGCGCCAGCTCCGACATGTCTCCTGTCCCTACAACCAAGCCGTTTACCTGGTTGGCAATATCCATCAGCACCTGGGTCCTCTCCCTTGCCTGGGCATTCTCATACGTCACGTCATGCTCTGCCGGGTCATGGCCTATATCCTCAAAATGCCGGAGCACAGAAGACTTTATATCCACTTCCGTCAGGGATGCTCCCATCTTTCGGGTCATCCTGCAGGCATTCTGGTAAGTCCGGTCCGTGGTCCCAAAACAGGGCATGGTGATGGCATGGATCTGCTTCCTGGGAATTTTCAGCATGTCAAAAGCCCTGGCCGTCACCAAAAGGGCCAGGGTGGAATCCAGGCCTCCTGATATTCCCAGCACCACATGGGTACAGCCCGTATGCTGCAGCCTTTTTTTCAGGCCCATTGCCTGGATGGTGAAGATCTCCTCACACCTGCGGCTTCTCTCCCCCGCATCATCCGGCACGAAGGGGCGGCTGCCGATAAACCGGAAAAGCTTCTCCTGCTGTTTCTCCTCCATCCCGGCCGTATCCAGGGAAAATTCTATGGTCAGATGCCCGTCTTCCTGCCTGGCCGGGAAAGTGTTGGTTCTTCTGCGCTCGCTTCCCAGCTTTTCCAGATCCAGGTCCCCGTAAATGGCCTCCGGCGAAAAACGCTTTGACTTCGCAAGCATAGTCCCGTTCTCCGCGATTATATTATGGCCGCCAAACACCAGGTCCTGGGTGGACTCTCCCTCTCCTGCATTGGCATACACATATCCGCACATCAGACGCGCAGACTGCCCTGTAATCAGAGAATTGCGGTAGCTGTCCTTGCCTACGGTCTCATCGCTGGCCGAACAGTTGGCGATCACCAAAGCCCCAGCCAGGGCATGGCGGATGCTGGGGGGACAGGGGGACCAGACATCCTCACAGATCTCCGCCCCTATCACCAGTTCCGGAATCTCCCTGCACCGAAACAGAAGATCCGTACACAAAGGCACCTGCTCTCCCTCCCACTCTGTCACGAGCAATTCGTCCGTGCCGGCAGTAAAATGTCTCTGTTCATAAAATTCCGAATAATTGGGGAGGTAAGTCTTTGGCACAATCCCGAGAACCTTCCCGCCGCACAGGGCGGCGGCCGCATTGTAGAGCTTTCCCCCGTGTTCCCAGGGGAGCCCCACAAAAACCAGCATGTGCTTATCCCTGGTACACTCCGCAATTTTTAAAAGCTGCTCCCTTGCAGACCGGATCAAAGGATACTGCAAAAACAGATCGCCGCAGGTATACCCTGTCACACACAGCTCCGGAAATACCATCAAACCGGCACCAAGAGCTTCTCCTTCCTGAATCCTCTCACAGATCCTCTCCCGGTTGAATACAGGATCCGCCACCCGGATCTCCGGAGTCACCGCCGCCACACGAAAAAAACCGTCTCTCATATCCATCTCCATTCTGCCGCCGTCCCCGGCAGCCTGTTTCTGACATATACCCGCGGGTATAATCCGTTCCAAAACCGGAATGTCTTCCTTTTCTTTCTCATACAATGGGATAAAACCATGGATTCTGCTGCCAGAATCTAAAATGGAGGACTACATGCCTGACGCCTCTCATTCCCGCGGCCTTCCCGTCATACCCATCCTGTGCCTGTGCCTGCTTCTCTTCTTTCCATCCCTTTCTGTGAAAGGCGCCTGCAGCGGGCTGCTTTTATGGTTCAATGTGGTTCTGCCCACACTTGCGCCCTTTATCATCTGCACCCAGATGATCACGGCCTTAGGCGGGACAGAGCTTCTCATGGCTCCCTTTGGTCCCCTGCTTAAACGCCTGTTCGGGCTAAGCCTGTCCGGCTCCTACGTCCTGCTGTGCGGCCTCCTCTGCGGTTATCCATTAGGGGCGAAGATGTGCGCTGACTTTAAAAAAAGAGGCGCTCTCAGCCAGGAAGAAGCCTCCTGCCTGCTTGCCATCTGCAATCATCCCAGCCCTATGTTCCTTTTAGGCTACGTGCAGGCCGCCCTTCCTGTCCGGATCTCCCCTGCCATACTGCTTTCATGCCTTTATTTTCCCATCCTTCCGCTTTCCGTTATCTCCCGGCATATTTATAGAAAGAAGGCATCTCGCGGCCGGGTATTGGCAAGTTCCGGCAAATATCAAAAAGACCGGTTCACCGTCTCCGGTTCCGTAAAAAAACTGTCTGTCGAAGACGCCATTTCCTCCACCTGCGAGACGATGGTCATTATCGGCGGTTATATTATGCTCTTCTCCATCCTTGCCGCATGGATCCAAAAGCTTCCTCTGCTCCCTGCCATTCCCCGTGCCTTTTTGACCGGCATGGCCGAGATCACCACCGGTATCAACTGCCTTTGTACCTGGCTGCCCCCGTCGCATACCAGGCTTCCGGTCATCTGTGCAACAGCCTTCGGCGGCTTTTCCGGAATCTTCCAGACCAAAAGCGTCATCAAAGATTCCGGTCTTTCCATCTTCCATTATATAGGATGGAAAACCGCCCACACCTGTTTGTCCTGCCTTACCTGGCTGGCTCTCTCCCGGTTCTTTCCGTGACCGCCATTTTTCTCTGCCCTTCGCCTATTGAGCCGCGCCTTCCTGGCCTTCCGGGCCTGTCACCCCTGCTGCCAGCTCGTTGCGGTTAGTGTTTACAATCTCATAAGCAGACTGCATAGAAGAAAGGAACTCTCCAAAACGTCCCTGGGCGTCTTCCATAGAATGTGCAATAATTGTCTGAAGGCTCTTTAACATATCGTCCGTATAATTGATAGAACCCTGGCGGATACTGTTGGCATCCTCCACGGCGCTGTCTATAATGGCCTGCGCCTGCATCTGGGCATCCTCCACAATCTCATTGGCACGGGCATATGCCTGCTGCATGATCTCATGTTCATTCACCAGCTCATTGGTCTGTTCCGTGGCCTGGGCCAGGATTGTATCCGCCTGGGTCTTGGCCTCGGCAATGATAGCCTCCTGGTTGCTGATGATCTTCTGGTATTTTTTGATCTCATCCGGAATCCGAAGGCGCAGTTCCACCAAAAGCTCTTCCAATTCTTCCTTATTTACCTGTATTTTCGTATTGGACAGCGGAGAAAACTTACAGCTGTCAATATATTCCTCTATCTCACCGATCAATTGTTCAATTCTGCTCATTGTGTTATCCATCCCTCTCCTTGCTCCTGAATAAACGATAACTCTCAGATACCTGCTCCAAACCCCTTAATTCTTTGACTGATAGTAGTCCTCCACCTTCTGCCTGACCTGCTCTGCCACAAAAGGATGTAGAAACTCCTCCAGTCTTCCGTGATAAAATGCAATTTCTTTCACGGTTGTAGAACTTAAATAAGAATATCTCAAATTTGTGGTCAAAAAAATCGTGTCTATATCCGGCGCCATGACCCGGTTGGTCTGCGCCATCTGAAGCTCATACTCAAAATCCGTGATGGCGCGAAGCCCGCGGACAATCACGTTTGCCCGGCATTTATGGACGAAATCCACCAACAGGCCGTCAAAAGACTGCACCTCCACGTTCTTTATGCGGGAGGTGATCTTCTCTAACATCCTGACACGCTCCTCTGCGGAAAACAACGGAGTCTTAGACTTGTTCTGCAAAACTCCGACAATCACGTGGTCCATCATCTGGGCCGTCCGCTCAATAATATCCATATGCCCCAAAGTAACCGGGTCAAAGCTTCCCGGATAAACTGCCACTGTCATTTTATCCTCCATCCTGTCCTTTTGCTTCCCGATGCACAAAAATGTGTTTATTTGTCTTATAAAGCTTTTCTTTAGCCAAAGTATATCCCATATCTTTCAGATAAGAAAACGGTTCATCCAGCCGCGCCTCCGCGATCAATGTACACTCCTGCCCGACCAGCCCGGAATCCGCCAGAAAAGAAAACATCTGCTTTTCCAGACAGCACCCATAGGGCGGATCCATGAAAATATAATCAAATCGGTATTTTCCCTCCAGACGGCCGAGGGCTGTCAGCCCGTCGCAGTGCATGACCACCGCCCGGTCCAAAAGCTTCGTCGCCTGAAGATTCTCCCGGATACATTCCACTGCGGCCCGGTTCTGCTCCACAAAAACACACCCTGCAGCTCCCCGGCTCAGTGCCTCAATCCCAATGGCCCCGCTGCCTGCAAACAAATCCAGAAACATACAGTCTGCCAGGCCATACTGAATCATGTTAAAAAGGGTCTCTTTGATCCGGTCCGTAGTGGGCCTTGTCTCAAGTCCCTTGACTGTTTTTAATGGAATCCGTCTTGCACTTCCTGCAATTACCCGCATATTTTCTCTCCTTATCTTCCACACATCCCATTATAGTATCAAAGCTTCCGATACACAAGTGTTTCTTCCTGAAATAACAGATGTTTTTTCATAAAATCCGGCAATGTCCGATGGTCTGACATACAAATAACCCCCGAAAATGGCTCAACCACCTTATGAACGTTGTCAGACATCATGTTTCTATTTTTATTGTTCTCAGACATCGTACATTTATTGGTTTTCTTGTATAAAACTGCCGGATACACATGCTCAGCTCTGGTATCCTCCATGTTCCCCTGCCAGTCCCCAACATAAAAAGCCCCCTGACGAAGATTCCTTCGCCAGGAGACCCTTTTTCAATTGCTTTTATTTTCGTTCTTTTTTAATTTACTTACCAGCCATCTGCTTTTCCTGAGCTTCGATCATTTTCTTGACCATATAGCCGCCTACGGAACCGTTCTGTGCAGAAGTCAGGTTGCCGTTGTAACCGTTAGATAACGGAACTCCAAGCTCCTGAGCTACTTCCATCTTAAAACGATCCAGTGCCTCTTTTGCCTCCGGTACTTCAGCTCTGTTAGAAGATCTGCTTGCCATGATAAAGGCCTCCTTTTCTTTTAAGCCTGCCGTAAGGCAGGCCTCTTTAAAAGTTCTGCCCCACGACATGTTTGTTTTTTGTTACGCTCATAGTATATGCCTCTGAAAAAATAATACACTAGAAGCTTCTGCGTAATATGTCAGAAATTTGAAACTTATTATCATGGTTGGAAATTCTGTACCAGACTCTCATTTTCCGTATGCGGCAGGAACAGACAGAAATAGTACAGGATAAAATCTACAGCGTAGTAAAATGATAAATCGTCGTAGTCTTATATTCCTCCCCGGCTTTTAAAAACGGCGACGGGAACTGAGGTTTGTTGACTGCATCCGGATAATGCTGTGTCTCAAAACAATAGCCATGACGCGCTCCATATTCCACACCGTCCTTTCCGATTCCGTCCAGCATATTGCCGGTATAGAACTGGACTCCCGGCAAGTCCGTATAAACCTCCATCACGCGCCCGCTTGCTTCATCCACAGCTTTTAAAGACAAAGCCAGCTCCCCGGCCGGGTGATTCAATGCCCAGTTGTGGTCGTATCCCTTCCCAAAGACCAGGGGCTCATAATCCGCATCGATATCCTGCCCGATGGCCTTTAATTCCGTAAAGTCCATAGGCGTTCCTTTTACTGCCACCAGCTCTCCTGTAGGAATGGAATCCTTATCCGTTATCGTAAAATAGTCCGCATCAATCCAGACCTTCTGGTTCAGCACGCTGCCTGACTGATGCCCCGCCAGGTTAAAATAGGCATGATTGGTAAAATTCGCCACCGTATCCGCATCCGCTTTCATCAAATAATCAAGGCGAAGGCTGTTGTCTTTTGTCAGGGTATAGCTCACATGGATATGGGCGTTGCCCGGATATCCCTGGTCTCCATCCGGACTGAACAGAGAAAACGTGATCCTCGTGCCGTCCTCTGTCTCCTCAACTTCCGTATCCCACAGGCGGTTCCGGTAATAATCCAGCCCACTGTGCAGGTTATGTTTGCCTGCAGAATTGATTCCCAAAGCATATGTAACCCCATTAAGGGTAAATGTGGCATTGCCGACCCGGTTGGCATTGCGGCCTACGATCTCCCCCAGATGGCCGGATAAGGTCAGGCAGCGCTCCACGGTATCCCTGCCCAAAAGGACGTCCCCCATATTGCCGTCCTTGTCCGGCACAACCATGGACAGCCAGATGCCTCCCAAATCCGTAAATGCAGCAGATACGCCGTTTTCATTGAACAAGGTATACTTTTGAGCCTGGGCGCCATTTTCCAATGTGCCAAATACCTCTTTCTTCCACCCCATAAGTCAAGATCCTCCTTCATTTTATTGTAAAGTGCTTTCATTATACCGCAAGTTTTTTCATTAGTAAAGGTTCAGGAACGTCAACCGCATCGCTTTCATGCTTAACCATTCACAAATCCTCTGCTGTCCAACGGCTTCTCCATTGTATCTTTTTTGTAAACCGTGCAGTATATATCGTACTCTCCCGGTTTTCCGTCTGATGCCAGGATCTTCTCTCCGTCCCCCACAATCAATACCTGGTTTCCTTCATCCCTCAAGCGTTCTATAAGCTTTAAAATCTGCACATCCTCCAGAGCTTCTTTTTTTACCTGGATCACCGAAGCAAGGCCCGGGTTATAAAGACTCATAAGGTAAATTTTTCCCTGGGTGATCCCCTTGAGCTGTTCCGCCTGATAAGCGAAGAATTCCTCATATTCCATTTCCCACTCTTCGGAACATTGCTCCTCTCTTTGGTCCTTCACTCCCAACTTCCGGAGCAATTCCCCCAGTTTCCTTGTCATTATCCTCATTCCCGCCGGATTCAGATGGCCCTGGTCGAAAAAATCAATATCAAAATCAATCCCTGTCTCTTCATTCATATAATTTACATAACACAACCCGTTTTCTCTGGCATAGGCATAAAATGAATTGGCTTCCCTCTGCCAGTCAGGATTATAAGAATAAGGAATATTAATCAGAACCAGCAAAATCCCATTGGACTCGCACAGCTTTTTTATTTTATCCATATAAAAAAGCTTTCCCTCATCAATTTCCTTCTTATCACCGGCATCTGTGATGATCTCCTTTCCGGGATAAGACACGCCATAACGCAGTTCCACCCCATAGAACCGATTGGCCTTAATTCTAAAATCATTTTCATCCAGTTCATTCCATCGGCTGTGGTACATTAAAAAAGGAATTATCATCCTCATATACTCCTCATGGCCGGCCAGTTCACCGGCCATCTCCTTTTTTGTCTCCCATAAAGGAAAACTGTCCCACGCATTATGAAGGCTGCTGACACTTTCACCATCTGCATATATATCCAAAACCACTGCTTTTGGCAGACACCTTCCTTTCCTCTCCATCATCTCGAGCGATTCTTTTAAAAGAAAGTATCCGCTTTTTACATAATTGCCATGCATAGACAAATTATAACTGGTTATTCCATAATCATGAAACAAGTCCAGCGGCGACACTCCGTTTATTACATGGGAAGACCCTAAAAACAACACGTCAAATTCTTTATCCGTATTAAAAAACTGTTCATATTTCTTCCGGCTTTGCTTATTGACTAACAATCTGTCACAATAGAGTAATCCTCCCGCAAACAAAAGTACAACCATAATTACCGAAAATATTCTTTTCCATCTTGTATATTGTATCATTGCTGCTTTAACCTCTTTTTCTGAAATGTCCCTGCCTTTCAAAACTGAAAATAAATAAAACTCTTGGCATCATAATTACCGCCCCACACGCCAAAAACCAACACAAACAATGCCCCTCCCGCAAATACAAGCCATCGGAACCAAAAATCCTGCTGAAGAATCTTCTTCCGTATGCATATTCCCCGGTATTTTCCATAATCCGCTGCCAGCAAAACCCCGACTGACCAGAGAAGAAGATAAAAATTTTTTCGGTCCAGCCCACATTCAAACAGGCTTTCATCCATAAAAATCCATGGATTAAAACCGGTGACAATCCGCTTCAGTACGGAAAAAGAACTTCTTAATCCTTTCATCCGGAAAAAGAACCATGTAAAATCCACCATTAAAAAAGTAAATAGAACTCTTAACAGCTTGTGGGAAAACCTTTTTTCACAAATACACAAAAAATCCCTTATCCGTTTTCCAGGCTTTGCCACAACCCTTTCCATCACCTGGAAAAAACCGTTTAACCCACCCCACGCCACATAAGACCAGGCTGCCCCGTGCCACAGGCCGCTTGCCAGAAAAACGGCCATCAGATTGCAATATGTCCTTATTTTTCCCTTCCTGGATCCGCCCAGAGGAATATAGAGATAATCCCTGAACCAACTACTGAGGGAAATATGCCATCTGCGCCAGAATTCACCAACGGATTTTGAAAAATAAGGAGCATTAAAATTATCCATCAGCTCTAAACCGATCATCTTTGCACTTCCCATTGCAATAACAGAATATCCTGAAAAATCACAATAGACCTGAAAAGCAAAAAACACACAAGCCACCGCAATGTAAAGCCCCCCATACTTTCCTGTATTATCAAACACGGTATCTACAAAAACAGCAGCCCGGTCCGCAATCACCAGCTTTAGGAAAAATCCCCACAACATCAAAAGCAGGCCTTCCCTCATCCGTTCAAAAGAAAAGGAATAGGTTTTATCTAACTGCTTTAAAAGATTTTTGCTCCTCTCGATAGGCCCGGCAACCAACTGAGGAAAAAATGCCACAAATAACCCGTATCGGAAAAAATTTTTCTCCGCGTAAATATCCCCCCGGTAGACATCTATGGTGTATCCCACAGCCTGAAATGTAAAAAAAGAAATTCCTACCGGAAGCAAAATATCAAAATTATGGCTTTTTAACGGAATTCCTGCCATTTCACATAACATAGTCAGATTATTCCAGACAAACTGAGTATATTTAAAGTAGAAAAGGATTCCAAAGTTCATAAGTATGACAAGCAGCAGGATCCATCTCTTCCGTTCCTGTTCCAATATCCGGGCGCCTATGTATGTAACCGTCGTCGTGAATAAGAGCAGGACTACATAACCTGGGTTCCATCCCATATAGAAATAATAACTGGCTGCCAGGAGCCACGGATTCTTATATTTTTTTGGCAGAAGAAAATACATCAAAACTACAATCGGATAAAAAATCAAATATTGCAGACTATTGAAAAGCATATTCACCTCTTATAAATTCAGATATGATACCCACGAGCATATCTTAGCATCCGGATTTACTTTTTTCAAGTATTTTTATCGCTATTAGCGAATATTATAATGTACAGGTGTGTTCATTTTCCCAAAGCAAAGGCATAAAATAACCATATGTTAAATCCAGAAACACAAATCGCCGCCGGCGATAATTCTTTTACAGCAAAGGAGTTTTCGTTGAATCAAGATCACAATAGATATGATATCGGACAGAGGATCCGAAACTTCAGAATTTCAAAAAACCTTACCCAGGCCCAGTTAGCGGAAAGCCTGGATGTTTCTACCAATTATATTTCGGAAATAGAAAACGGGAAAAAGGGGATGTCCCAGGATACGTTATGCAGATTATGCCTTACTTACCATCTGTCTGCTGATTTTTTGCTTTTTGGAAAATGCGATAAGGAAGTAACAAAGCAATCCCTTTTCGAGTCTTTGTCCTCCATCCCCGCCGATACGATTCCTGTTGTCATAGAATATCTGGAAGCTTCTTTGAAAATCAGAAAATTAGAGAAAAATACTTAAAAAACCAGAAGCATTCCATAGTATAGAATCCCCAGAACAGCCGCACTGATAATGACCCGCGGAACCGGCCATTTTCTTTTTAACAGGAGATACAGCATGATTGCCCCGATGCCGATGGAACAGGGCTTCAGTTTCCCTTCCATCGCGTAATTTTCCCTGCTCAGGGTCAGGATAACGCCTAATATCATGGCAATGCAAATCGGTTTGACAAATTCCATAATACACCGCATTTCTTCACTTTTACGGAATTTTTCAAAAAACACGGCAACCAGGACGGTCAGAGAAAAAGCCGGGGTAAGGACCCCCGCCACCGCTGCCATCCCTCCTAAGAAGCCTGCTGCCTGTGTTCCGGCAAAGGTAGCGCTGTTGATACCTAAAGGCCCAGGGGTCATTTCCGCAATCGCCACCAGGTTGGTCATATCTTCGGCTGTCATCCAGTGATGGACCTGCATTTCTTCTAAAATCAGAGGAATCATGGACATACCCCCAAAGCTGGTGAAACCGATTTTCATAAAGGACAAAAACAATTCCAGGTAAACCATTTCTCTCTCCTTCTATCTGTGGATAAAATGCAGGGCAAGGGCCAAGACAATTCCCAGGACTACCAGAATAATATTGCTGACGCCGGCAAATACCAAAAGCACAAATGCCGCTATACAGACAATCTGTCCTTTCCTGCTCCTTAAGGCATCCTTCCCCAGAGACAAAGCCGCGCTTCCAATGATCGGAACCACCGCCGCCTGTATCCCCGTCAATGCCCCCTGACACCAGTAATTTGATTTCATCGCATTATAAAAACACGTCACCAGAGATAAGATGAGAACTGCCGGGCAAGTCATTCCCAAAACCGCGCAGACTCCTCCAAACAAACCGCCTACATGGTATCCAAACAGCATACTGATATTGGTAATCATAATTCCGGGCACCGACTTTCCCACGGCTACCAGCTCCAGCAGCTCATCTTTCGTGACCAGATGTTTCCTGTCCACAAATTCCTGCTCCATTTGTGCCAGGATGCTCCATCCTCCGCCAAAAGTAAAACAGCCGATTTTAAAAAAGAAAACGAACAGCATCAGCCCGTTTTTTATATTCTTTTTCTCCATATCTTACGCACCTTTTTCTTTAACTTTATCACCTATGTCTGAAATTGTAAACTATATTATTTTCTATACCTTGTATAGCTTTCACCTATAGTCTGCAAGCCAAATAAGAAAGGTGACGCCAATACCTGAAAGCCAAAATATTGAGGATTTATTGAGAGCTGGAGCGGAGAATTGAAAAAATCCGCCACACCTGAAAAAATATATAAGCCGCCCTTATAAGGGCGGCTTTTCATATTGCCTTTTTCCTCATTCTTGTATTTATCTTTCCAATGCCGTTCTGCCCTAACTATCGCCTGGCTTAATCAAACTGGGCAGATACCAACTGGTAGGGGAAGCGATTATCCAGGAGTCCTTTTTTTATAATCTTATTAAGTTTTCACTTTAATTTTCACCGAACCATTCCCTGATGACAGAGATTCCAACCTCTACAGCCTTTGCTATGGAATCGTTATTCATGCCCATATCCTTAAGGTTAAACGCCGTCTGTTTCGCCTGCTCCATCCTTCCTTTCTTTATACCATAGTCTTCGCCCTCCTTACGTCCCTCCTTACGTCCCTCCTTATGTCCCTCCTTACGTCCCTGTTGCCATCCTTCTCTCAAAATAGTCTTTGCCTCATGCTCAAGAACCCGTCCTCCCATAACTGACTTCACTCCTTCCCTGACGTTTTCATATTTCTGTGCAAGGTTCTCCACAACCTTGTCTGACATTTCCATGATGATCTTTCTGGTGTATGCGCTGATCTGCCCTGTTTCTAAAAGGCCATCTAACCGATTCCTGATATCTATGTATTCCTCCTTCAGAATCTTCAGCTTCTCCTCATCCTCATTATACTCCATGAAACGGCTTTCATACGAAAATATATAGAACGGAATCAGGAACAGCAACTTCTTCTCAAATATCTCATCAATGCCGTATCTCCCCGCCTTCATCACCATGACATCAAAACAGACTGTCCCGCCAGGCGTCTTCATCTCAATGGCCATCTTATCCGGCGTTGCCGTATTGTATCGGAGAAATAAAATCGCCGAATGAGGAATCTCTACTTTGAGAGTATTCCCTACAATCTCCCCCTGATCCAACGCAATCTGGGTCGCGTACTCAAAAATCCTCACCAGCATACTGTTGTCCGCTGTACTCTGGCATTCATACAGAAATTTCTTTTCTTTTTTCCCCACAATCTTAAAGCAGCTATCCGTGATCCGCTTTTCTTCCACACCGCCCTGCTGGTTTAAAAAATGGGTCTCCGGCATAAAAACGATTTTTTCATCTCCATGGAAGTGTTCCGAAAAAATTTCGTTGATGATCGGTATGATCAGGCTGCTGCAGTCATTGAGCAAGGTACGGAATACGTCGTCATAAGGGGTATTGACGATATTGTTGTTCTTCTTTTCATTCATCTGGTCTGTCTCCGCTCCGGCATAAGTCTCCTGCCTTTTTCTGTTCTTATCATACCACAAAAGGCTGCGTTCCGGCAAGATCATGTCAAAATTCATATAGATTCCTGTCATTTATATCCTAGCTCTGATCGGGTATTCCCTCCTTTTCTGCTGCCTCTGTCTCACGGAAGGCCCTTATCCACTCCCGTTTTTCCCGGATCCATCCAATCCTTTACATAATCCTGATATACGGCCCCGTCAAGCAGATTTGTCTTACAGCAGCAAAAAAGACCCTCCAGCAAACCTGACAACTGCTGAAGGGCCAAATAAATCTTTCTACACCATATTTTAATGATAACAAATCACAGGAATCCCCTGATACACCAGATCATATAAGGCAGGCACCGACTTGGGAGGAAGATTGACACATCCATGGCTCCCGTTGTTCTTGTAGATGGTCCCGCCGAAGCTCCCCCGCCAGTTCGCGTCATGGAGCCCGATACCTCCGTTAAATGGCATCCAGTAGGATACAGGCGACTCATACGAATAACTGCCATCCGCACGCTTCGGTCCCCGCAGTACCCGGTTACGCGCTTTATAGGTCATGGTATAGATACCGGCAGGCGTGCTGTTCCCTCTGGCTGCATTCCCTGTCACACAGGGCGCGTCCCACACAACGGCTCCGTCCTTAACCATATACACATGCTGGTTTGTCAGATCCACCTCCACATAGGTCTGTCCCCAGTCCTGCGCCCCATGCAGGGCTGCTCCTGAAACATACTGAGGCTCTCTGGACTGGGTCTGCCCGGTGCGGATCATGCCGATCAGGGCCTGCTGCTCTGCTGCCTGATCCATTTTCCATCCGTATTTGCCGCTGACCGAAACCTCCCGTCCGTCCGCCGCCCGGAAGGTACGAGTTGTCCCTGCCGTGTCATGGCGTCCCGCCAGCCCTGCGATATAAGCCGCCACCTTTTCACTGTCTAACTGAATCTCCCCGTCAGCCGTCCCTGTCAGCCAGGAACAGATGGTGGCCGCGTCCAACACCTCGCTGTCCTCGCCAAAAGTATAGGTAATCTCCATCTCCCGGCATCGGTTCATAGTGTCGCACAAATTTTTCAGGCTCTCATCCTCGGCAGTTACCGTAATCGGGTAATAACAGCCCGCCGCTTCCAGGTCTACTTCCCGGTCGCCTGCTGCCACTGCATCCCGGATGGCCTGTGCCACCTTCTCCGGATAAACATTATTCCCGTTTACCTCCGGCACAATCGTGAAGGGTTCTCCCTCCTGGTATTCACTGACATGGGCATCTGTTGTTGTGACAATATCTCCGCCGATGATACAATTCAATGTCTGTATCTTTGCCTCCAGCATCTCCTGGCTGTATGTATTTTGCAGCTCGAGCCGATAGCTGTTGTCCGTATCCGGGCCATAGACTCGTCCGGCCTCGTTTTCTTTTTGAAGGATCTCTTCCAGCGCGCCGTCCGGCAGGCCGATGGTAAACCCGATATCCTCTCCCCGGATCGTCTCCGTAACACGGTTCCTCTCCCGGATTGTAAGCTTATATTCACTCGTGTAAAAATTCCCGATATGGGCGCCGGCCTCTTCCACAGTCATTCCGCTGATTCCCAGTCCATTGACGGTGGTTCCCGGTACAAAAGTATTCTCCTCTCCATAAACGGTCATGGATAAGGTGCCTGCTGCCAGCAAAGCGGCAAAAACCCTGGCTATTTTGTGTTTCCCACAATTTTTCATAATTTTCCTACTTTCTGATCCTGTATTATCTCCCTGTCTGCAGAATCCTTACTATTATAGCCTGAACAGGAAAATTTTTCAACATCAGATTTCAATATGCAGGACAAAAAATCCATATACAGTATAATATGTTAATACACCATACTAAGGAGGAATCATTATGAATCATGTACAGAAACGCTTACAAAACTATTTGGAATACTGTCAGGACCAAAAACGGCTGGACGCCAAAACTCTGCAGGCATATCGAATTGACCTGACCCAATTCTGCGAATATATTCAGCCTGCCGATATTTTAGAAATCACTCCCGATATCCTGGAAAATTTTTTAGCAATCCTGCACAAAAAGTATAAACCTAAAACAGTAAAAAGAAAAATCGCCTCGTTAAAAGCTATTTTTCATTATTTTGAATATAAGGATCTGATTGAGCAAAACCCGTTTAGCAGAATACAGATAAAATTTCGCGAACCTGTCCTTTTGCCAAAAACCATTCCTCTCCACGTTGTCGAAACACTTATATCCACCATATATGAACAGTTATCCAACGCTAAAACAGATTATCAGAAAAGAAACGCCCTCAGGGACGCCGCGGTAATCGAACTGCTCTTCGCCACAGGAATACGGATATCGGAACTCTGTTCCCTGGATACAGGAGATGTAAATCTGCATGACAGAACAGTTTTAATTTATGGGAAGGGTTCCAAAGAAAGAAAAGTGCAGATAGGAAATGACGATGTTGTCAATATTCTATACCGATATAAAAATAATTATGAAAAAGAAATAGAAAGCAGCGGGCATTTCTTTGCCAGCCAAAAAGGACGGAAATTGTCGGATCAGTCTGTCCGCAGAATGATCAACAAATATGCGGTCCTTGCCTCAATTGACCTGCATATCACCCCGCACATGTTCCGCCATACATTTGCCACCAGCCTTCTGGAAGCAGATGTCGATATCCGTTATATCCAGGAAATGCTTGGCCATAGCTCCATTAACATCACGGAAATCTACACCCATGTTGCCATGTCCAAACAAAGGGATATCCTTACGACAAAACATCCGAGAAAAGATTTTCATATATAATCCCTATTCCATCTTTTAAGCCTTTGCGGTATAATAAAACCAGAAATCAGAAGAGGCGGAAAATACTTATGAAATGGCTAAAAAGATTGGGAATTGCCCTTTTGGCTTTACCGGTTACGCTGATAGCAATTTTCGTGTTATATGAAATCTTTGGCATGTGCATAAATCATATTACAACCGGCAGGCAAACCAATGCATTACAGTTGAATTTAGAAAATGAAATTTCTGATATTGAGATCATAAGCGTCAATTCAGAAACCGGAAATACATCAGGAACCGGAAACCATGTCGATTGTATGTCCTCTGTCATATTTTCAACCCAAATGCAGGAAGCTGAAATTAAAGACTGCATGTCTAAATACTATGTGTTTGATGAATGGAGTTGTTATGTGAATCAAACAGACGATGGATATTACATGATTTATATCAACACATCGGCCCCGTTTGCAGATAATATAGAAGGCCACTAAGAAATGAATCGGAGGTTCAACAACCTATGGATAATTCGAGGACAACCAAAAACAGCTCCCGTATCTTCCAGGCAATCAATGCTGTCATTTTAGCGGGAATTTTTATTTTGTTCATTGGCGTATATTATTGCGTAATAAAAGCAGGCATCCCTTACCAGGATCCGCCGTTAGAATTGCAAATACAATATGCAATTAATATGGGGATCGGCAAAATACTGGTAAAGGATGGCTTTCAACTCTTCCTGTGTGGAGGAATTGCCCGTCTTCTTTTTAAAATGAAAAAGAACTGACCGGCAAATCATTTGGCGCGCTGGCGTATGTATTCCAGCATATCTCTTTTCGAGCGTTGGAGGTGGCGCTTCATCAGAAGCGCCCCCAGCTCGCCGTCCCGTCTCCCAATGGCATCCAGAATTTCCTCATGCTCCGCCACGCCGCTCTTGGAACCGATTGTGCGGTTTGCCGTATAATGATACCGGGTCATGGCTCCGTTAAGGATCTCCATCACCTTAATCAAGATGGAATTTTTGGTTCCCCTGGCAATCTCCAAATGGAAATCCCGGTCTGACTCATAAAAAATGTCATTGTCCTGGTCATCCTGATGCTGCCGCATCTGTTCCAGATACTTTTTTAAAAGCTCATACCGTTCTTCTTCAAAATGCTCTACAAACATCTGCACGCTTGCCGGTTCTACCACCTCCCGAAATTCCAGAATCGTGATGGAATCATGGGCATTGAACAGAACTTCCGGCACCATCTGACTAAAAATGGATCCCACTGAAAAATCATTCACATATGTACCGTCCCCCTGGCGCTTTTTCAATATATCCATAGCGACAAGCTTCTCCACCGCCTCCCGGATTGTCGCCTTTCCAAAGCCTGTCTCCTTTTGTAACTGCACTTCCGTCGATATCTTGGCGCCCGGCCCCCATTCCCCCGACTCGACCCTTTTCAGTATATACTCCACCACCTGATCGCTTGCGTTTTTCTTCATCTGACTCCCGGCCTTTCTGATGCTCTGATGGCTTTTATTATAAGGCCGTTCTTTCCTTTCCGTCAACCGGAAAAGTATCTGACTGAGCGTATCGCAGCCAGCTTTCATACACTGATCTCTGAATCCCGGGCTGGCAGCCATATTATTTTTTCCTCTGTGCAAAAAAATTCTCCAGTCTTTTTAAAGTAGAGGGAGATGCCATGCACACGGACGAGGTATTTGCCTCCTCACAGACATTCTGCCCGATTCCCGGCTGTCTGTGGATATTGATAATTTCCTTGGTCAAGTGAAGAACCTTCTTATCATTTTTCATGATATCTTCCAGAATCCCATGGATCCCCTCATCCATCTTATCCTTTGCAAACACGTGGTTGACCAGTCCCCATTCATATGCCTGTCTTGCGTCAATCTGACATCCCCTGAAAAACATCTCCTTTGCCCGGTTGATGCCTACCAGATTCGCCAGGCGGTAGCTTCCGCCCCAGCCCGGCATGACCCCAAGCCCTGCTTCCGGCTGAGCAAACCTTGCCTCCTCAGAGGCAATGATCATATCACAGGCCATCGCCAGCTCCAGGCCGCCTCCCAGGGCATAGCTCTCCACCCTGGCAATGACCGGAACCGGAAGCTGCTGAAGCTGATTGAAAATCCGGTGTCCATTTTTCACCCAGTCCATGATATTTTCTGCGTTAAGTGTCTCCAATACCTTAATATTGGCGCCAACCACAAAAGATTTGGGAGAAGCGCTCTGAAGCACGACCGCCCGCACCTCCTCGTCCTGACGGATTTTTGCTATGGCGTCCTCCAACATTGCCAGGGAATCCCAATCCAGAGTACACGGCCTCCTCTCTACTTCTTCATAAATCGTAATATATCCCACTTTCTCCTTTTTTTCGTAACGAACCTGCGTAGCCATAAAACATTCTCTCCTTTCTTTTTATCCCTTCATCAAGGTTCAAATATATCCCTGTCCATTTCCCTGAGGTCAGGAGAAATCTCCGGTACAAAATCCATATTTGCCAGAATATCTTTCTCCAGATCCATCCCCGGCGCAATCTCAGTCAACATCATTTTTCCGTCTGTCAGTTCAAACACCGCCCGCTCTGTGACGTACAGCACCGGCTGACGGACGCTGTGCGCGTATTTTCCGCTGAATGTAATCTGATCTACCTCTTTCACCATCTTTCGAATCTGTCCTTCCTGCAGAATCGACAGCTTCCCGTCTTTGATCTCCACCTTCAGGCCTTTTGCCGTAAATGTACCGCAAAATACTACCTTCTTGGCATTCTGGGAAATATTGATGGCCCCGCCGCAGCCGGAAAGCATTCTGCCTGTTTTGCTGGAATTGACGTTGCCGCTGCCGTCTGCCTGAGCCATCCCCAGGAAACAGGCATCCAGCCCGCCTCCGTCATAAAAATTGAACTGAAGGGTCTGATCCACCATAGCGTCCGGATTATGGGAAACTCCGAAAATGATGCCTCCCATCGGCATTCCTCCAATAATCCCCTGTTCTACCGTAAAATGCAGTGTATCCAGATACCCGTCCTCCCTGGCCACAGAAGCCACACCGTCTGGCATTCCCACTCCCAGATTGATGATCGCTCCCTTTTTCAGCTCCCTGGCCGCACGGCGGGCCACCAGCTTACGCGGCCCCATCTCCAGAGGGGGAACCGTATCAAAGGGAGTCCGCACATTCCCGGCAAGAGCCGGATCATATAGCCGGTCACAGGTCTGCTTCTGGTTTTCATCCACCACGATGTAATCCACATAAATTCCGGGAATCACCACATCTTTGGGATTGGCGCTTCCCTCTGACAGATATTTCACCTGTGCGATCACAATACCGCCGCTGTTGTGGGCTGCCTGCGCCAGAGACACCCCGTCAAGGACAGCCGCTTCCTCCTCGTAAGTAATATTTCCATGGCAGTCTGCCGTCGTTCCCCTCACCAGGCCTACATCAAAGGGGATCGCCGGATACCACAGCCATTCCTCTCCTCCCAGCTCAATCACCTGAACCAGCTCCTCTTTGGCCGACTGGTTCATCCTTCCCCCTTCCAGGCGCGGGTCGATAAAAGTATGAAGCCCGGTCTTGGTGATCACTCCCGGCTTGTGGGCCGCCACAGCCTGATACATCTGGGAAAGAACGCCCTGTGGAAAATTGTAGGCCTCGATCTTTTCCTCCAGGGCAAGCTGCGCCATCTTTGGAGCCATTGCCCAATGACCTCCGATATCCCGACGCACCAGGCCTTCATAAGCCAGGCAGTCTGTCCCGATGGAATCTTTATCCCCAATGCCGTTAGCGTGAAAGATGGTCAGAGCTTTCGGCGCATTTTCCGCCAGATAACGCTCACCCAGCTTCTGCAGCAGCAAAGTAGGTTCACATACTCCGCCTCCGGAACCGAGAATCGCCACGGTTTGATTATCCTTTACCAGCCTTGCAGCTTCTTCTGCTGAAATTACCTTTGCCATATCTTTACTCCTTCTTTCCTTATTCATCATTATTTAAAACCACTCCGGCCGGATCAGCTTCGGGAGAAACAAAATCACATCCGGGAAAAACGCGACTGTCAAAAGCACAATTAAAATCACGGTCAGATAGGGCATTACTGCCGCAAATGATTTCTCCACCGGCATTTTCGCGATGGAGCCGGCAATGAGCAGGCAGATTCCATAGGGCGGCGTGATCAGCCCCACTGCCAGGGTGATAACCACTACCAGCCCGAAGTGAATCGGAGTAATTCCCAGGCTCAAAGCCACTGGAAGCAGCACCGGCACAAACAACGTCATAGCCGGAATCGCGTCCATAAAAGTTCCGATAAACAGCAAAAACAAAATTACCAATACCAAAAAGATCATCCAATTCATATTGTGACTGATGAAAAACTGCTGAACCAGCCTGGATACATTATAATAACTGAGGAGCTGTCCCAGAGCCGTGGCTGTGGCCAGCGCAAACAACGACTGCGCTGTCATGGTAATGGTTTCAATAAATATCTCTGGCAAATCCCGCACGGGAATTGTCCTGAAAACCACACATCCAAGAAACATGGCATACACACATGCCACTCCTGCAGCCTCTGTCGGTGTCACAATCCCGAAAACTACACCGCCGATAATAATCAAAGGAGTCAGCAGAGACGGAATATATCGAAGCATCATTCTGCAGATTTCTGCTGCCTTCACCCGCTCATAACTGGGATAATTGTATTTTCTGGCATGTATGTAAACGATCACCATCTGGGACAGCCCAATCAAAATGCCGGGAATAATTCCTCCCAGAAAGAGAGCTCCCACAGAAGCGCTTGCCAAGCTCCCATAAATTACCATAGGAATACTTGGCGGAATGATTACTCCGATAGTGGAGGATGCCGCTGTCACACCTACAGCTTCCTCACGTGAATATCCATTTTCTTCCATACTGGGAATCAAAATCTTTCCAATCCCCGCCGTATCTGCCTGAGAAGATCCGGAAATCCCTGCAAAAATCATGGAAACCAACACATTGGCATGACCCAGCCCTCCCTTAAAGTGGCCTACCATGGCTATCGCCACCTGAATAAGCTGTTCCGATATCTTTCCGCGGTTCATCAGATTGGCTGCCAGGATAAAAAGCGGCACAGCAAGCAACACGAAAGAATTCAAACCGGAAAACATCTTCTGCGCCACTGTGATAGCCGGGACATTACCCAAAAGCAGGATTCCTGCCAGCGACACCACTCCCAAGTCAAAAGCAATCGGCATTCCCACAAATAGCAGAAACAAAAATAATATTACCAAAAACACTGCGCTCATTTGTTATTTCCCTCCCCCTTGTCCGGATTCCCTGCTGAAGCCTTTGTATGATTCTGAAAAACCTCTGTCAGATTGCTCAGGGAATAAAACGCCATAGTCAGTCCACACACAATCAGGGAAGACCAGGTATATCTCTGGCTCACCCAGGTCAGGGAGGTCAGCGTCCAGTTCCAGAACTGGCGGGTAAGCTGGACACCGCAATAAGCCACATAACAGCTAAAACCAAAAATCACCAGATAAATAAAGGACTCTGCTATCAATTTCCCTGTTCCTGTTACCTTGCTCCGAAAAAAATCAAAAGCAAAATGTTCATTCCGTTTCAGCATTACCGCCGTTCCCATCAAAATCGCCCAGATAAAAGTATACACAGAGATCTCCTCTGTCCAGGTAATCTTAATAAACGGCACATAGCGGGTCAGAATCTGAATGATGATACAGATAAGAAACACCATAAACAGAATCATGCTGAAAACACATTGTATCCTTTCCAAACAATCCGCTGCCTTTTTCATCTTCTCTGCTCCTTTCTCACTTCAAAACCTGAATCTGATCCAACAGATCACCAAGCCCCAACTCGCTGGCTGCGTTTCTGCGAACCTCCTCTGTCATTTCAATCAAAGGCTCCTTATCAATGCTGATGAAAGTCACCCCTGCTTCTTCCATCTCCTTCTTATATCTGGCATCCAGTTCCAGATCTGCTTCTCTCTGCTTCGCCACCGCCAGAACCGCCGCCTCATCAATCACCGCCTGCAGATCATCAGGGAGCGCCTCATATTTCTGCTGGGAGATCAGGAAAAACCGGGTAGCTACATCATGCTCTGTCTGTGTAATATTTTTGCAAACTTCATAATGCTTCTGCTGGGCAATTTGTGCGTAAGAATTCTCTGCACCATCAATCACGCCATTCTGCAATGCCTGATAGATCTCATTGAAAGCGATAAACGTAGGCTGAACTCCAAGCTCCGACCAAAATGCAATCTGAGTGGGACTGTTCTGGATGCGGAATTTCATATCTTTCATATCCTCTAAGGATTCAACCGGTTTTATGGTATACATATTCCGGATACCATCTTTAAAATATCCCAGTACCTTGAAAAGTCCTGACTGCTCTTCCACCAGACGGCTGATTTCCTGTCCTGGTTCTCCATCCATCACAGCTTCCCAATGCTCCACATCAGAAAACAGATAAGGCAATGATAAAAGGTCCGCCGCCTTAACACTCTGTGCCATAAAAGACGGGGCCGCAATAATGATATCCACTGTTCCCGTTGCCATCTTCTGAACCAGCTCATCCTCGTTACCCCCCAGCTCTCCGTTGGCATGCACCTCAACCTGAATCCTTCCTCCTGATTTCTCCTCAACCTGCTTTTTAAATTCCTCCAGCCCCAGATGGAATGAATGGGCTTCTGTAGAAACATGAGCCGCAATCAGCTTATATTCTGCATTGGCTGCAGCCTCTCCTTTCGTTTCTGTCCCTCCTTCCAACTCCTTTGTTTCGTTGTTCACTGCCGGCGCTGAATTTGCCGCGCTATTGCAGCCTGTCATAGCCATCATTCCCATCACCAATGCAGCCGCCATCACCTTCCGTAACTGTTTCTTCACCATAACCTTCCTCCTTGTTTGCTGATTTTCTGAATCCATTCATTTGTAATCCGATTCCAAAATGATGACGGAGGCGCTGGAACAGGCAGTTCTCCAACATAAAACTCCTATATTTGACCACATGCAGGCTGTGCGCTTTCTCGTCTGCCAGGACAAAATACTCGGCCTCCTTTGTCTGGATCTTGTCAAAACTCAGCGAGAATCCCGTGCCTCCTTTGTTGTCTTCCTCTGCGCCAACCTGATCTGCGCCACCGGCGGGCCTGCTGGAATTTATTATGACAGCGTTTATCCCCATGGACATTATGGCTCCTCCGGCATTGCCCTGGAGGCGGGAGCTGCCGGAAAAAATCTCACCGAATGGCAATATGGACTGGCCTCCCTCCACCCTCGCTGGAATGTATCCGGCACTTATATGCAGTCTCTCCCACGCTTCTTCTCTACTTCCTCTGATGGCAGCGATGAGAGGGATTTTCTGCTGGATATTTTTACGGATCCCAACGAATTGCTGCTGAAGATCTTTCTCAAGGGCTATCAATGGCCCTTTGATGCCAGAAAAGCCAGAGATGGTTCCTCCCTTTTGGATATCCTGGTCTTTCAGGAAACCCAAAAAGGCCGCCGGGTTTTCCTGGACTATCGCCAGAATCCCGTCAGCCATATTGATTTTTCCGCCCTTCCTTTTGAGGCAGGTGATTATCTTTCCCGGGCTGGCGCCTGCTTTGGCACACCTTATGAGCGGCTGGCACATATGAACCGGCCGGCAGTGGATTTTTATTTGGACAAAGGGGTGGATCTGAAGACAACTCCTTTAGAAATCGCCCTCTGTGCCCAGCATTGCAACGGAGGGCTCAGCGTCAACCATTGGTGGCAGACCAGGATCCAGGGATTGTTTTGTATCGGAGAAGCCAGCGGCACCCACGGCGTCTACCGTCCCGGCGGCACTGCTCTCAATGCCGGGCAGGCAGGCGCCCTCCGGGCTGCCCAGTACATTGCCGCACAGACTCCCTGTCCCCTTCCTGTCCCAGGACAACTTCCGGAAACTGTCCGGTCTCAGATTGAAGAAATCCTCCTTCTGGCAAATCAAACTCTGGGTTCGCTTCCGGAAAACGTCACAGAACTGATTGATTCCGCCAAAAACGCATGAGCCGCTGTGCCGCTGCCTTTCGGAACCCCAAACAGATGCAGAAGGCCCTCCAGGACACCAGAGATACCCTTTCTTCCCTGCCGCAAATCTGCCATGTGCAGGCTCCTGGCCATTTGAAATGGCTGTACCGCCTGCGGGATATTCTGATCTGCCAGCAGACTGTCCTGACTGCCATGCTCGATTACGTCAAGCTCAGCGGTCTCAGCCGCGGCATCGCCCTCTACCAGGATCCCAGGGGACAAAAACCCCTCCCCTCCCTTGCAGATGATTTTGCCTTTCTTGCAGAGGAAGGGAATCCCGTCCGGGACATTCAGGAAATCCTTTACACCCCACAGGAGTGTTCCGTCCGGTGGCGCAGCCCCCGTCCCTTGCCGGATGAAGATGATTTTTTTGAAAATGTGTGGAGACAGTTTCGTGATAACAAGAATATTTATTAAAATAGAAAATTGAACCGGGCCATCTCCCATATCTCCATCATAATATCATGGAATCTGTGGAGATGGTCTTTTGTTCTGCCCTCATTCTGCTTTCTCATCCTTTATAGTTTCCAATCGACCTCGTATTTTTCGTCAATCCATATCATATTTGCCTGATGGCTGCGGCATTGTTCTATGATCCGGCTGTTTTCCTCAATCACCGCCTTCATCGTCAGCCATTCATCGTCCATGCGGTCTTCTATTACATTGGCAAATCGTTTTATGTCGTCAAAATGGTTTCTGATATACCGCTCACTCATAACCAGGCAGCAATACCGGATTTCCTTTAAGTATTTTTCTCCAAAATCCTTTTTCCAGTCAAAGGGAATATAACAGCCCTCCACAATCAGATTTTGCCGGTTCTCAATCACGGTCTTTATGATTTCCGCAACAATCGGCCACAGATAATCTGTCAAAGCCTGGTCGTCACTTACAGGGGTAAGAGCCGTATTCCGGCTGCGGATCAATCCCATTTTTAAATGATCAATGGAAAAGTACGGAAAATGATACTTTTCAAGCAGCTTTTGCGCCAATACTGTCTTTCCGGCGTGAGACGCCCCTGTTATCAAAACAACCATATGTATCCTCCGGTTTTCCTGACCTCCCCAAAAGGGGAATCTCGGTTTTTCTCAATTCTCATTTTTGTACAAAGTATAATAATCTGAATCCAGATTTTCCATCATCTGATGAAACCATCGCCTGGTATCATCCAACGCTCTGTTGTAGATAATCGGCGCCATTTTCTCCTCAAATAATTCCAATAGCTGAATCTGCTCAATCATTCCGATTTCTTCACCCCGCACGTCCAGATAAAATGCTTTTATTTCCTCCTTCAGCTTTTCTTTCTGGGCATCTGAAAGTTTGATCTGGGACAGGTTTTCTCTTTTTTTCATATGTTCTCTCTGCACCTCTCATAATCTCATCGTTTGCATGAAACCATCTCTTTTTCAATCCACCAGAATCTGTCTCCTTCCCTTCCCGCTTCCTCCTGTTCTTCTTCTCGTCCCTCCGGCTTCCTCCAATATCCTGCACAACATCTCATACACTCTTTGTCTTCCTGCACTTACTTCCCCTGTCCTTCTTTGAATATAGGTTTCCACTACCTTCAGCGGCATGGCTCCTCTCTGACACAGACATTGACAGGCAAAACCATAATCCTCTGCCTCCAGCCTCTCTCTTCTCAAAAGTTCTTCGGCAAACTGCCTTGTCACAGACGGCGCAATCCCCTTTCCTCCAAGCCCGCTCCAGCTTCCATGAATCACATTTACCGTATCATATTCTGTCCCCATATCATAAAAATCCGTATACTCCTGACGAAGCCTTGCCCCTTCCCGCAAATGAAACCTGCACAGTTCATATTCATATTCTTCCCGGCTCCCGCTCATCTCCAGTACCAATCCCATTTCATAAACTGCACCATCGGGTAAATCTTTCTCCCCCTTCCTTTTCAATTTCAAATACTGCACTCCCTCTTTCGGTTCGTACCCAATTCTCTCCTCTTCCAGCAGATATATAAATTCCCCACATTTCAACATTCCTGGCCCTACCACCAATTCATAGCCTTCTACCTGGATCCCACATCCCGTCACGATCCCTTCTCCATATTCCAGGTATTCTGTCTCCAGATAGCCAAAACATCGATCCCGTATTGCCATGAGCTGCTCTTTCTTCAAAATCCTGTTTCTTTCAAACTTTGGATATAGATTCTCCATGATTTACACCTTCTCTTTTTCGACCAAATGTCCACGCTTAACCACAATTCTATCCATCTTTTCCTTTTCTACCCGATCACCACGTTTTTCCCACTGAAGGCAAACCCGTAAGCCCGGATCCGTTCCTCCCCAATCCCCTTTGCCTCCAGTACCGCTCTGTACTCCTTCTCCTCGATCTGTTTTAATGCCGCCTTCACCGTATCGTCCAGCGTTTTTTCCCGTTTCGGGTTATGCACCTTGAACTCCACAATAATCGCCGCGTCCCCTCCCCTAAGCGGCTCCAGCATCACATCATAGCGGCCAAATCCGCTCTCACGGTTGGATGTCATCACATAACGGCCCGCCAGCTCCACCATCAGCCCCAGTACAAACCCGTGGTAAAATTTCTCCGGCTCCGCTTCCTCTGAAGGGCCTTTCCCTGTATCAAAATAGCTAAATACCTTCTTCGTCACCTGGTTCATATAATGGTTCATCGCTTCTACATCGTCTGACAATAATGCCTTGATAAAATCGTTATAAGCCACTCGGTATTCCGAAAACCACCCTTCCACCATTTCCTCAAACATCATCCGGACTTCATAGTTCGTCAGGCACAGCTCATATATCTCTTTTCTCCGTACCGGGTCGAATGTATAAGTCTTTACCTTCAGATACCCGCTCGCCAAAAGAAGGCTCCAGATTGCATTTTCTTTTTTCCCCAACTGGTTAAACACGATCTGCTCATCTATTTTAACACTCAGCGTTTCTCCCTTCAGCAGATCTTCCATGGCGGTCTTTACATCACGGTCCCCCTCACGGATCAGTTTCCCCACCAGGCTGTTGCTGCTGGTATTCGCCCAGTACGCAGCAAAACGTTTTTCATCCAGGTAATTGATAATCGACCAGGGATTGTAGATATCCTCCCTCTTTCCAAAAGTAAACCCGTCATACCAGTCCTGTACCATCTGCTTTTGTTCTGACAGGCTGTACTCCTCCAGGGCCTCCCATACTTCCTCCTGGGTAAAACCAAAGCATGTCTCATATTTCTCTGATGTTGTGGTCACTACTTTTAAATTATTTAAATCCGAAAAGATCGATTCCTTACTCACCCTGGTGATGCCCGTCATAATCGCCCGGTAAAGGTCCCGGTTGGTCTTAAACCCGGCATTGAACAGACCGCGGATAAATTCCGTCAGCTCCTCCCAGTATCCTCCCACATAGGCCTCCTGCAGCGGCGTATCATACTCATCCAGCAGGATAATCACCTTTTTTCCATAATACTCCGCCAGATAATGGGATAGCGCCTTTATGGAATGCGATGCCACTGCATCAGACATTCCCAATGATACCTGGTTATAATATTCTAATTCCCCCTCCTTTAACGCCCCCTCTGTCTTTAGAAAGTCATACTGGTTATATAAATCCTTTATCAGAATGCAGATCTTTTCCCGCACTCCTGCATAGGTAGTCTCCTTGATGTCTGCAAAGCTCAGACAGATCACCGGATAAGTCCCCTGGAGCTTTCGGTACTTTTCCTCCTTCCATATGGACAGGCCCTCAAACACCTCTCCCTTCCCGGCATATTCTATGGAGAAAAAACGCCTCACCATATCCATGGTCAGGGTTTTCCCAAAACGGCGGGGGCGGGTGATCAGCGTTACATCATCATTATTTTCCCACCATTCCTTTATAAAGCCTGTTTTATCGATATAAAAGCTGTTGCTTTTTATCAGTTTCTCGAAATCCTGGATCCCTATCCCGATCGTCCTTGCCATCCTTCTTCCCCTCCTCTGGGCCTTCCTCCCTGCTGCTCTCATATTTTCTTTAACTGTCTATTACCATTATAGCAGAACCTATCCTCTTTGCCCAATCACGTTTTTCCAATTACGTTACCCCAATTATGTTTTCCTAATTATGTTTTCCCACTCATGCTACCCGATCACCACATTTTTCCCACTGAAGGCAAACCCGTAAGCCCGGATCCGTTCCTCCCCAATCCCCCTTGCCTCCAGTACCGCTCTATACTCCTTCTCCTCGATCTGTTTTAATGCCGCCTTCACCGTATCTTCCAGCGTTTTTTCCCGTTTCGGGTTATGCACCTTGAACTCCACAATAATCGCCGCGTCCTCTCCCCTAAGCGGTTCCAGCATCACATCATAGCGGCCAAATCCACTCTCACGGTTGGACGTCATCACATAACGGCCCGCCAGCTCCACCATCAGCCCCAGTACAAACCCATGGTAAAATTTCTCCGGCTCCGCTTCCTCCGAAGGGCCTTTTCCCGTATCAAAATAGCTAAATACCTTCTTCGTCACCTGGTTCATATAATGGTTCATCGCTTCTACATCGTCTGACAATAATGCCTTGATAAAATCGTTATAAGCCACTCGGTATTCCGAAAACCACCCTT
>CATKXR010000007.1 GCA_949840805.1 uncultured Lachnospiraceae bacterium
ATAACATAGTTGTATTATCATAAAATAATTATCACTATTTAATTTTAAAAAGCGCTGTGGTTCCAATATGAAATCACAGCGCTCAAGTTAATTATTCAGTTAGTTTCCCCATCCCGTGAAAAGTAACCCAGGAGCATTCGATAGGACGAGTCAATAGAGATTTTTCTACCCTTCCTCTGGTTCACCAAATATCTTACAGTATTCATCAGCAGACAGCTTTTTCTCTGCCCATTCCCTTGCTTCTTCGTCTGACATAACTTGGAAGTCCTTACCAGCAGTAGCAGAGCCGCCACAATATCTTGCGTAGCTGCTTAAGACACCGCCCTTTCCATAAAGAAAATAGGTTTCCAAAAGTTCAGCCGTTTCCGTGTTATAAGTTTTTCCCTCAAAAATCTTTTTCATAGTATTTTTATCCTTTCTCTCAAATCCGGCAGATCTTCTCAATCAGCCGGTCAATGTCTATGTACGTTTCGTCCAAAATTCCGTCACGTCAATCATGCTGCCAGGGACGAGATCACAGCAATTTTCTATCTCTTTGCCTTGCAGCCGATATCCCGTCATGACAAGGGTGTCTCCTATTGGGAAGAAAGATGTTACCACAAGGTCCTCAATCTGGTAAGAATCATATTCACCGACAAAAATTTCAAAATCAAAGAGGAATGGGATAAGTTAGACCCTGTGACCGGGAAAGTCATGGTGGATAAGGGTGGTATGTTGCAGACGGAGGAAGCAGAGGTGCAAAAATGCAGGCTTCCCCGTTCTGTTTACGGGCAGGGGAAGTCTGTTTTTTGTTGATTTCAGTTGAAAGATAGCTGTTGAAAAACCTTGATTATCTTGACAAATTGGCGACTTCTTAATATGCTAATTAATAGCAAGTTGTGGATGTGGAGGGTAGTAATTAATTCTGTATTAAGGAGATGAATTTAGTGGCAGGAATTAAAGATGTAGCAAAAAAAGCAGGTGTTGGAGTTGGGACGGTTTCCCGAATGCTGAATGACAGCGGATATGTTGCAGATGATACCAGAAAAAAAATAGAGATTGCAATGAGGGAACTAAATTATACGCCAAATGAATTGGCTAGAAATCTTTACCACAAAAGAACGGGAATTATCGCAGTGCTTGTTCCTAATGCCTCTCACCCCTTTTTTTCGGAGTTTGTAAATTATGCGGAAGCGGAGTTGTATAAAATTGGATATAAGATGATGCTTTGCAATACGGAAAAAGCAGACAATGCGGAATTAGAATATTTAGATATGCTGAACCGCCATATTGTCGATGGAGTTATAACGGGAGTTCATTCCCTTAATGTAGAAGAATATAAAAAAATACGGAAACCAATTGTTGCCTTAGACAGATATCTTGGTGATCGTATTCCGGTGGTAGCAGTTAATCATAAAAAGGGAGGACATTTGGCAGCAGAGGCTTTAATTAATAGTGGGTGTAAAAAGATTTTGCATTTTATAGGCACAACGGTAGTTGGATCACCATACCACGAGAGACATATTGAATTTGAAAAGGTTATGAGGGAAAATTGTATAAAAACATTATCCTATGAGTTAGAGTGGAATCGTTTTGATACGGAATATTATCAGAGAGTTATTAAGGAGGTGTTTTCAAAAAATATTGATGTTGATGGCATATTTGCTGTGGATCGAATGGCTATAGAATGTATGAATGAGATGATACGAAAGCATCGAAAGATACCGGAAGATGTGAAACTTGTTGCATATGATGGAACATTTATTACAGAAATTGTTGAGCCAAAGATGACAGCAGTTGTGCAGCCTATCGAGGAGCTTGCAAAAGAGTCGGTGAAATTACTGATTGATTTGATTAATGGAAAAGAGTATAAAGATAAACGGGTTATTTTAGAAGTGACAGTTAGAAAAGGAGATACAACCATTATTTGATAATTAGAATATGATGCCTTGGGAAGAACAAGGGACGATGAAAACGGTTTTCCAAAAATGGTGGATGTTTATATGACTTTGATTTAGATGAGAATTGTATTATAAAGAGTTAGGGAGAATCAAAACCATTGGCTAAACCTATGGTTTTGATTCCAATCTTGAAAATAGAATATATCTCTTTAATAAGAATCTCAAAGATTTGCAGGGATACAAGAATAAATGTTGTACAAAATGTCGAAAAAATAAGCAATATTTGTGTTTTTTGATATAAAAATTGTATATTATGTATAATCTTGCTTGAAGTAGAAAAAGCATATTGACATATTTGGCGAAAAGAGTATAATAAAAGCAACAGATATGGAAAGCGTTCCACATCTAAATATTGGCAGCGGAGGATATTTTTTTTAAAGAATGTGGAACGGGTTCCATAGAAGAAGGAAGGTGAATAAAATGAAGTAAATATTATGGAAATATGATCCTCAAATTATGAAATAGAAGCTAAAATTGAAAATTTAAAGCCAGTTTCTATTGATTAGAGGATAGCTATTCTCAAGCAGTAAGATTGTATTTAACTAAATCATTAAAAAGAGAGTCAGTGAGGAAGGAGAAAAGATGAAGAACAAAATTTTTAGTGTTTTACTTGTATCGACTATGTTGACAGCTTGTGTTACAGGGTGCGGAGCAAAGAACGAAGAAGGCGGTTCGGCAAAAAACAGTATTACGATATTAGTAGAAAGTGGTTCTCCTGCAGAGGATTTAGCCAACAATACGGCAGCCGATTTTGAGGCGGAAACAGGATGTAAAGTGATTGTGGATGCAGTGGCTTATACTGGAATGTATGACAAACTTTCTACAGAGATTAAGGCAGGTGCCGCGGCACATGATGTTGCATGTATGGATTTTGTATGGCTGGCGGCGTTTGCCGATGCTATTGAGCCACTGAAGGATGTAGATACCAGCGACTTTCTTCCAACATTGGAAAATAGTGGTACAATAGATGGAAATCTTTTGGGATATCCGATGTGGGTTAATGTAAAGACATTAATCTACAGAAAGGACCTGATTGCAGAAGAAAAAATTCCAAGTACATGGGAGGAGTATCAAAAACTTGCAGAAGAAATGGCATCATCAGATATGTATGGGACGACAGTATTTGGAAGCGGGTCTGACGCAGTGTGTTCATTTCTCGATTTTGCATGTCAGGCAGGCGCCCAAGGTCTGATTTTTGATAAAGACGGAAATGTAAATATTACTGAACAGCCATATGTAGACGCATTGAATTTTATGATTGAAACAGCAGGTGCAGAGTACACACCATCCGATTCACTGGCAACGGCTGCAACAGAATCACAAGAACTTTTTACTAATGGAAAAGTGGCAATGCAGTTAAATTGGAGTCATCAATATCCGGCAGCGGTAAAAGCCCTTGGAGCTGATAAAGTAGGGTGCGCTCCTATGATTGCGGGTGATGCAGGAATTGGTGCTACTACCGGTCCATGGTATGAATGTGTGATGAAGAATTCAAAAAATAAGGAAATGGCACAAAAATATGTAGAGTACATGTATGAACATAATGAAGATTATATGAATTTAACTTTGAAAATTGCAGGAAGAACATCAGTATATGAGCAGGCTGGTAAAGAATCAGGAAATGAACACACGACAGCAGTTTTGGATACTTTGGCAGCATCACAGTCGCAGGCCAGACCTATGGTTTCTACATGGGCACAGATTGAGGAGGTGCTTACTAAGGTTGTAGAATCTTGTCTTGGAGGAGCAGATGTAAATGAAACTTTAGCATCTGCAAAAGAAGAAATTGAGGCAATCGGAAAATAGTGTTTATTAGAAAATGAGGAGGTAGCTAGGATGAGGTTGATTTCAAGGAAAACTTTATTACTATTTTTCCTGCCGGGAGCGATTTTCATGGGAGCATTTCTGATATATCCTATCATTACGATGGTTATCGATAGCTTTTATAAAATCGGAATTACTGGAAACAGGACATTTATTGGGCTGGAGAATTATATTCATGCATTTACGGCAGGAGGTTTTTTAAAGCAACTGAAAAATACGCTTCTCTATATTGTGATTGCAGTAGGGGTTGAAACAGCCATAGGATTATTGTTTGCACTCTTTTTTGAATTAAACTACAAAGGAAGCAAAATTATCCGTTCGTTGATGATGACACCTCTGATGATTGCTCCTCTGGTGGCAGGCCTTACTTGGAAGTTAATGATGAGTTCCAGTTTCGGGATTGTGAATGAGTTGCTGACAAGAATAGGCTTTTTATCAAATTCAAGTGATATTTTGTGGCTGGCAGATGAAAAATGGTCTTTGTTGGCCTGCTGCATTGCAGATATCTGGCTGACCACACCATTTATGATGCTGATGATTTTGGCGGGGCTTCAGGGATTAGATAGTAGCATGTTGGAAGCGGCCAAAATTGACGGTGCAAATATGCTGCAGCAAGTTTTCTATATTAAGGTTCCGGTAATAAAACCAGTGCTTTTAACGGCATTATCCGTAAGAATTATTGATGCGGCCAGAACATTTGACATCATTTGGGCAATGACAGAAGGCGGGCCTAATAGTTCGTCAGAAACAATTAGCATTATTATTTATAAGACATTGACACGGTATAATGATGCGGGATATGCCAGTGCTATGGCGATCATTTTTATTGTGGTGCTTGTAGCTTTTACCTTAATATTCATGCAGAGTCTTTGGAATCCAAAGAAAAAAATAGGTTAGATTGGAGGGGCGGAAAAATGAAAGGAAAATGGGAAATTGGAAAAAAGATAGGCATCAGTTTATCAGTTATTCTTACTGTTTTCTGGCTTATCCCATACATATATGTAATTTGCTGTTCATTTAAGCCTGGTTCGGAAGTAGTTGCCGTGCCGCCAAAGTTTTTCCCGCAGATATTTTCTGTAGAGAATTTTAGTGGATTATTTGAGAGGATGGATGCAGCTGGTTTCTTAATAAATAGCCTGACAGCGGCTGTGTGCAGTACAGTGATTGCGTTAATACTGGGTTCTCTTGCAGCTTATGCCATTCAGCGTTCCGGAGCAAAACTTTCAACCGTATTGGTAGTGTTAGTGTTATGCCTTAAAATGATTCCTACATCCAGTATAGTTGTTCCAATCTATGAGCTGATTTGTGAAATTGGATTATATGATACGAAAATCGCGTTGATTATTGTATATGCGGCAATCAATATGCCTTTTGTTATGTGGACTATGCTAAGTTTTTATGAGGGAATTCCGACAACATTGGATGAGGCGGCTTACATGGATGGGGCTTCCAGCTTACAAACTTTTAAAAAGGTTATTTTGCCAATCTGCAAACCAGGACTTGCAACTGCATTTATTTTCACGCTGTTTCTTGCATGGAATGATTTTCTCGTATCATTATTGCTGACAAGTACAAATGCAAAAACATTTACGGTTGGATTGGCAGGATTTTTGTCTGCATATAATTTGGATTTAGGGCCTATGTGTGCAGGGGCGTTTTTATTCAGTTTTCCGGTCATGGCGATTTCTCTTGCGGCTCAAAGGTATATTGTGCAGGGAATGACTGCGGGGGCAGTAAAAGGATAAGATTAAGTGGAGGAAACTATGTCAAGAGAGTTGATGATAGCGAATATCAATAAGGCTCAAAAGGAGATAGAACAGAAAAAAGATACTGTAAAAATAGGGAAGATGCGCCAGCATTATCATTTTATGCCTCAGACGGGATGGCTGAATGATCCAAATGGATTGATATATTTCAAAGGAAAGTATCATTACTTTTATCAGTATAATCCATACTATGGATATTGGGATTATATGCACTGGGGACATGCGGTTAGCGTGGATCTTCTTCATTGGGAATATCTCCCATTGGCACTTGCTCCAAGTGAAACCTATGATGATTATATAAGAGGTGGATGTTTTTCCGGAAGTGCCATAGAACATGATGGGAAACTGTTTTTAATATATACTGGCTCATCAAATCAGGGAAACGGTGTTGAACAGACACAGTGTATTGCATATAGCGAAGATGGAATACATTTTGAGAAATATAAAGGGAATCCTGTATTGACAGCTCCGAAAGGAATAGCTGCAGATCAGTTCAGAGATCCAAAGGTCTGGAAACACGAAGATAAATATTACATGGTGTGTGGTGCAAATTGCAACAATATGGCTCAAGCATTGCTCTATTGCTCAGAAGATTTATTTCATTGGAATTTTGTTAATGTATTGGCAGAAAGCAGGGGCGAATGGGGATATATGTGGGAATGTCCTGATTTTTATAGGTTAGGTGACAAATATGTACTCACATTTTCTCCGATGGGGGCAGGAGAACATACGGCAGTATATTTTGTGGGAGATTTTGATTATGGTACAGGGAAATTTTTTCACCAAATATGTGGAGAGATAGATTGGGGGCTTGATTATTATGCTCCCCAGTCCTTCCTGACACCAGATGGAAGAAGGATTGTTGTAAGCTGGGCGAATGAATGGGACTGGATGCCATTTTGGAAAGATTGGGGGCCAACATATAAAGAGAATTGGTGCGGGTTTTTTAATATTCCCAGAGAAGTACGAATTATGCAGGATAATACTTTGCAGTTTGTACCTATAAAGGAATTAGAAGCATTAAGGGAAGACAAATACAAAATGGATTGTTTTACTGTTCGTGAAGCAGCAATGCAATTGACAGCAGGGGATGGTATTTCTTTTGAAATGAAAATGAAAATTGATTTGGAAAAAACAAATGCCGAGAAGCTAGAATTGGACTTGCGTTGTGGTAATAATAAGAAGGTTATCTGTATGTTTGATTTTATAAATGGACAGATGTATGTGGAACGGAGCAATTCAGATGGATGGAGTCAAGGAACTTCAAGGAGTACATTGTTTTTAAAAGGAAAGAAGGAACTGGATATTCATATTTTCTCTGATCAGAGTTCTATTGAGATTTTTGCAAATCAATATCAGAATAATCATGCAAACAATATTTTTGCTGATAATACACAAAATCAAATAGAAATCTATGCGCATGGAGGAAAAGCGGTAATTAAAGAATATGAAGCCTATAGTATGCAAGAGTGTTTTCTATAGTTTTCATAAAATAAAAAGTTGCTTAAAGGAGGATTTATTTATGGCAAGTAAAAATTATTATGATGTGACAGAATGGAAGGTTGGAGATCCGTATAAGGATATTGGAGAGGTAATCAATAGCATTATTGCGGATATTAAAAGCAGACAGTCAGAAACGGATGTGAATGATGGAGGAAAGCCAGGGGCGCTCATCTATATTCCGGCAGGAGATTATCATCTTGTTACACAAGTAGTAATAGACATAAGCTATTTGAAAATAATGGGTTCGGGACATGGTTTTACATCTTCCAGTATTCGGTTTAATACACCGGAGAGTGAGTGGAAAGATTGGCACGAATTGTGGCCAGGAGGAAGTCGTATAATTGTAGATATTTCTTCTAAACCGGGCGAAGAGGAACAAATGGGGGCTGCATTTTACATCAAGAGAGATGGAAATCCTCGAATCAGTTCGGTAGAGTTTTCGGATTTTTGCATTGATGGGCTGCACTTTTTGGATGACGGTTCAGGAGAAGCAAAGCCGGAAAATACATATACAAATGGGAAGACGGGAATTTATATTGCAAGTGCTCAAGATTCATTTCGGGTTACGGGTATGGGAATGGTATATTTAGAGCATGGAATTGTTATCTATGATGCGGATGCACTGGATATTCACGATAATTTTATTGCGGAATGTGGAAACTGTATTGAACTGCGAGGGTCAGGACAGGCTTCAAAGGTTACAGATAATTTGATCGGAGCTGGTTATAAGGGGTATTCGATTTATGCACAAAATTTTGGTGGACTTTTGGTTGCAGCAAACAATATTTTTCCGCGAGGTGCAAGCAGCGTATATTTTTCAGGTGTGACACGTTCTATTATTACAAGCAATAGGTTGCATTCTTTCTATCCGGGAATGGTAGTGTTAGAAGGAAATAGTTCAGAGAATATGGTTTCATCAAATCATTTTCTGCGGACACGTGAACCATGGCCGCCTATGCAGGCACATAATAATGGATTGGACGACTTGTATGGAATTGTTTATATAAGCGGTAGCAATAACTCTGTAATTGCTAATCATTTTTCAGAAATTATTGATAGACAGTATATTGTACCGGAAGGAGTGATGCCTGTAATCATTCATATTGTTTCTGGCAATGGTAATTATATTTCTGATAATCATATTGTTGCAACTGCGGAATCATCGGGGGTATCTGTTGATAGGATTTCCTCTTGCTTCTCTACACAAGTAGCAAATCTAATGGTTGGAGAAAAAACAGAAATACTTGGGGTGATGACCGTGATGATAGAACAAGGATCCGTAGGGAATACGATTCTTGATTCAGGAACAGAATATCAGGTTGAAATGAATAAATCGTTAAATGCGTTTAGAGCCACACCGGTTCCCGAAATGTAAATAGAAAGATAATGCTGTTTAAAGTGCTGGTAATCATTTACTTACAACTTTCCTCGTAGTGCTCTGCGAGGAAAGTTGTCTTTTGTATTTTTATATAGAAATTAAGCGAAAGTGTGGCAGAGAGGAACATGGAAATCAAGGGCAATGCCCAAGGCGGAGAAAATGGCAGGATTGTAACAGATAAGGGCAAAAATAAACTATTTTTCTACGATGACTGTATTATAATGATATCTGTAAAGTCCATGGCGGATTTATGGAAGCAAAGAAATGGAACGGGAAATATTACTGCTTGGTAATCCCAGGCTATATGAAATTTCTGGTTAGAGTTACTGAAACCGGTATTTACAGATATGTTTGACTGTATGTCTTTTCCAAATTTATTGGTGAGGGTACGGCGCTATCGCCATTGTATCCTGCCTTTCGTTATGAAAAGATGCGCATAAAAAGGCCACCAAAACCAGTTACTTCCCGTTTGGTGGTCTTTTCAAAATCAGGCAAATTTTGATATGCCTGGATCTGTTTTATCTAAAGTCAGGCTTCCTTAGAAAGAAGGGCCAGGATTTCTTCCGCAGACTTTCCTGATTCCTCAATAGCCTTTAACAGTTTGGCCTTATTTTCCCTCATAGCCTTTTTAGCGGCAGCGGCGGCGGCTTTCTTTTCCTTCATGGCAGCGGCTTTTTCAGCCTTTAATTGCTCTTTGTAGGCGATTTTTAATTCCTCTTTTGCGGCTTTGAGATCGGATTCCATTTTCATGATTTTCTCATGCAGCTTCAAAGCCTTACCGGTATAAACGATTTCCTTTTTTACTCCTCTTGGCATTTGGACAGCCTCCTTGAATGAATATAGTTAAAAATTGATAAAATAATCATACAATAACTTGCTGCTGTTGTAAAGGAGTGGTTTGGAAAAGAGGAGGAAGAGTCTCATAGTCTTTCCTTAGATGTTTACTTATCAGGCCTTTATCCAGAGCCTGCTGTATCGTTTCCTTTAACTTCTCTTCCAGAATATCTTCTGTAATACGTGTTTTCCTGAATTTTGTGAGAAGGCTGGGATCGATCATTTTTGCTTTCAGTTCCAGAACCAGAAAAAATTTGTATGCCATGTCTGTCTGGGCGCTGCTGATCCGGGGTTCATCGGAATGGAAAAGGCTGGCGCTCTCCCGGCAGGAAGAAGGTGGAAGGCCTTTGGAGGAGAATAGAATAAGGCGTGATTTTTTGGAGCTTCCAGCGGGATGTTTACGGAGATTTTATCTTGTGATCTGGATTTGCTTGAGGAACTGTTTGGGGAGGCAGGGGATTAACTTAATTAACTGCAAACTGCAAATATCTTGCGAAAATTTATGCATAATGCTATACTTTTCATTATGAATTATATTTACAGGATTTCAAGCTATCCGGTATATGGGGATATAAAATGTGTGGGAGGAAGGCGGAAAGAATGGAGAGATATCGCATTTTGTATGAAGGCGGCACAGGGGAGCTGACAGAGAAAAAATCGCGGTTTATCGCCACTACAAGGCCGGTCCGGTCGGAGGAAGAGGCGGCGGCTTTTGTGGAGGAGATGAAAAAGAAGTACTGGGACGCGCGCCATAACTGTTATGCTTATGTGATCGGCGACAGGGGGCAGGTGAACCGATGCAGCGACGACGGGGAGCCGTCCCAGACGGCAGGCAGGCCTATGCTGGACGTGCTTTTGGGGGAGGAGATCCGTGATATCTGCGTGGTGGTCACGCGGTATTTTGGGGGCGTGCTTTTGGGAACAGGAGGGTTGGTGCGTGCATATTCGGGCGCCGTCCGGGAAGGGTTAAAACAGAGCGTGGTGGTGGAGAAGATTCCGGGCAGGCGGCTTTGTGTCATGACGGATTACAATGGAATCGGGAAGCTCCAGTATGTGGCCGGACAGATGGGGATACGGATACTGGATACGGAATATTCGGATCAGGTGAAGGCGATGGTGATGGCTCCTCTGGACCAGGCGGAGCAGTTTATCGCCCAGGTGACGGAACGGACGGCCGGAAAGGCTCTTATTGCGGATGAAGGAACCCTGTACTTCGGGATGGTACGGGGGGAGATGGTGCTGTTTCCGTAAGGTCCTGTTTTTTGGAGAGAAATGAATATCTGCTTGCATTCTTCCCCTGAAAATGCTATATTTATATGCTGTAGATTACCAGGAGCTAAGGACTGGCCGTGTTCCTAAGGACAGTTCCTTAGCTTTTTTGGAGGAGAACAATGAAGAGAGAAGATGTAAGAAACGTAGCCATTATTGCCCATGTGGATCACGGGAAGACCACATTGGTAGATGAATTGTTAAAAAGCAGCGGCGTATTCCGGGCCAACCAGGAAGTAGTGGAGCGGGTGATGGATTCCAATGACATTGAGCGGGAGCGGGGGATTACCATCCTTTCAAAAAATACCGCCGTTTTTTACAAGGACACCAAGATCAATATTATTGACACTCCCGGCCATGCCGATTTCGGAGGGGAGGTAGAACGGGTCCTGAAGATGGTCAACGGTGTCATCCTGGTGGTGGACGCCTATGAAGGGCCTATGCCCCAGACAAAATTCGTGCTGAAAAAAGCCCTGGAGCTGGAACTGCCGGCCATCGTCTGCATCAATAAGATCGACAGGCCGGAGGCCAGGCCTATGGAGGTCATAGATGAGGTGCTGGAGCTGTTCATGGATCTGGATGCTTCCGATGAGCAGCTTGACTGTCCTTTTGTGTTTGCTTCGGCCAGGGCAGGATTTGCAAAGAAAGCCTTAGAGGACCCGGAGGAAGATATGCGGCCTCTGTTCGAGACGATTGTGGACTATATTCCGGCCCCGGAGGGGGACGAGACGGCCAATACCCAGATGCTTGTCAGCACTATTGATTATAATGAATATGTGGGGCGGATCGGGATCGGGAAGATCGACAACGGGACGGTCCGTGTGAACCAGGAGTGTGTGATCGTCAATCACCACGACCAGGAGAAGCTTCGCAAGGTGAAGATCGGAAAGCTCTACCAGTTCGACGGTTTAAACAGGGTGGAGGTGGCCGAAGCCACAGTGGGAGATATTGTGGCCGTGTCCGGGATCACGGATCTGCATATCGGGGATACGATCTGTTCCCCGGAGAACCCGGAGGCGATTCCCTTCCAGAAGATTTCCGAGCCGACCATCGCCATGAATTTTATGGTCAATGACAGCCCGCTGGCAGGGCAGGAAGGCAAATATGTCACATCCCGCCATATCCGGGAGAGGCTGTTTAAGGAGCTGAACACGGATGTGAGCCTGCGGGTGGAGGAGACAGACTCTCCGGACTGTTTTAAGGTGTCGGGAAGAGGAGAACTGCATCTTTCGGTATTGATTGAAAATATGCGCCGGGAGGGATATGAGTTTGCGGTAAGCAAGGCGGAGGTCCTGTACCGGTATAATGAACGGAACCAGAAGTTGGAACCCATGGAGCTGGCTTATGTGGATGTGCCGGAGGAATTTACCGGCACGGTTATCCAAAAGCTGACATCCAGAAAAGGCGAACTGCAGGGAATGAGCCCGGTCAGCGGCGGATATACCCGGTTGGAGTTTTCTATTCCTTCCAGGGGGCTTATTGGCTACCGGGGAGAATTTCTGACAGATACCAAGGGAAACGGAATCATGAATACCATTTTTGATGATTATGCTCCCTATAAGGGGGATCTGGCTTACCGGAAAACAGGTTCCCTGATTGCCTATGAGAGCGGCGAGACTATCACCTACGGTCTTTTTAATGCCCAGGAGAGAGGGCTTTTGTTCGTAGGGCCGGGAGAAAAGGTGTATTCCGGTATGGTGATCGGGCAGAATCCCAAGGCCGAGGACATAGAGGTGAACGTCTGCAAGACGAAGAAACTGACCAACACCCGCTCTTCCAGTGCGGACGAGGCCCTGAAGCTGGTTCCCAAAAAGGAGATGAGTTTAGAGCAATGCCTGGAATTTATCGACACGGACGAGCTTTTGGAGGTAACGCCCAAATCTTTGAGAATACGGAAAAAAATCCTGGACCCCACGATGCGAAAAAGGGCTTCTTTTAAGAAATAAACCGAAAAATCGCAGATATTGATAAAAATGTCGCCATTTGGCGAACGAAATTCTTCATATCTGCGTTTTCTTTTTCATAGACATATTAAGAGCAGAGGAAGGACTGCGCTGTCAGTTATGTCCGGGTCGGCTAAAAATGATCCGGTGTCCTGGCAAATCCCGCGGTCCTGCCTGGCGCTGTGCCGTGAACCGGTAAAGTAAATGAATATGAAAAAGGAAGAGGAGAGAAGTACCATGGCAGAAAAAGTAATTGAAAATAACAAAGTAAGTGTAATTGGAGAAATTGTTTCCGGATTTACCTTTAGCCATGAAGTGTTTGGGGAAGGTTTTTATGTGGTGGATGTGGCGGTCAGCCGTTTAAGCGAGCAGGCAGACATTATTCCTCTCATGATCTCCGAGAGGCTGATCCATGTGCAGGAGGATTATCGGGGCTGTACGGTGGAGGCCATCGGGCAGTTCCGTTCTTATAACCGGCATGAAGGGGTGAAAAACCGTCTGGTGCTGTCCGTATTTGTGCGGGAGATCAACTTTATGGAAGAATTTACCGACTACACCAAGACCAATCAGATTTTTCTGGACGGCTATATCTGTAAAGCGCCCATATACAGAAAGACTCCCCTGGGCAGGGAGATTGCGGATCTTCTGCTGGCAGTAAACCGTCCTTACGGTAAATCAGACTATATTCCCTGCATTGCCTGGGGGCGAAATGCCCGTTTTGCCTCCGGCTTTGAGGTGGGAACCCGCGTCCGTGTCTGGGGCAGGGTTCAGAGCCGTGAGTACACGAAAAAACTTTCCGAGACGGAATGTGAGAAGCGGGTGGCCTATGAGGTGTCGATCAGCAAGCTGGAGTGCGGGGAGGAAGACATGCAGGGGTGACAGTCCGCAAGGGATCGGGACCGTTGCAACGTGGGAGAGGGATGCGGCAGGAAAAATACGAAAACTGCTGCAGACTGCCAAAGGGTAAGCCGCTTTTGGGAAGAAAAAACGGCTGACCGGAATACTGAGGAGCAAAAAATGAATACAGGTAAGATTGAGATCATATACGGCGAAGGGGCCGGAAGGACGGCAATGGCTTTTGGAAGAGGGCTGGAGGCTTTGGCCAGGCATAAAAAAGTGGTGGTCATCCGGTTTTTAAAGGGAAGCCAGAACGAGGAGAAGCCGGAAGTGCTGAAGCGTCTGGAACCGGAGATGAATGTATTTTGTTTTGAAAAGGCCCATAGCAGGTTTGACGAGCTTACGGAACAGGAGAAGCTGGAGGAGTCCATCAATATCCGCAACGGCGTCAATTATGCCAGGAAGGTGCTGGCCACAGGGGAATGTGACCTGTTGATTTTAGAGGAGATCTTAGGGCTTTTGGAACAGGAGATTTTAATGGAGCAGGAACTTTTGCAGATTCTGGAAAGCAGGGATTCGGCGGATGTGATTCTTACAGGGCGTATGCTTCAGGAAAATGGCCTTACGGCTGCTGCCGACCGGATTGAGAGGATAACCCGGATCAGCGGCGGGCGGGAAGGGGAGTGAAGGCGGAAAATTTCTGTTGACAAGACGGAAGGATAATGCTAGTATTTTAATTTAGAAGTAGAGGTTGCGTGAAGCATAAGTAGCCTGCCGGATGTTCCAGAGACAAATGAAGGCAGGCGAAAGGGCGGACGCCGAAGGCAGGTGCAGGCTGGCTGTATCTGCCTGGGCGCAGGGTGAAGAATCCTGCGACTGTCATCCGGGACCGGGTGGAGTGCTTAAGGTCGGATGGAGAGCTGCTGAAAAAGGATTATAATCATATAATAATTTTTCAGGGAGCCTTTCCGACAGGTTCCCTTTTTGTGTGGAGTTTTGCCGAAAACGGGGAACATGCCGGCACGGCAAATCATCTGGCCCACGGGCATAAACCGCTTTTGACAAAGGGATTTTTACAGTACAGGCAGACAATGTATCTAAGGAGGACGGAATATGGCGATTTTTGAAGGCGCTGGAGTTGCACTCATCACCCCTTTTAAAGCGAACGGGGAAGTGAATTATGACAAGTTGGAGGAGCTGGTGGAGGAGCAGATTGCAGGGGGAAGCGATGCGATCATCTCCTGCGGGACTACCGGGGAGTCGTCTACCATGAGCCATGAGGAGCATCTGGATGTGGTTCGGTTTACCTGCAAGGTGACAAAGAACAGAATCCCGGTGATTGCGGGAACCGGTTCAAATTCTACAAAAGAGGCGATCCATCTTTCTGTGGAGGCACAGCAGGCAGGAGCCGACGGCCTTTTGCTGGTGACTCCCTACTATAATAAAGCCACGCAGGCAGGGCTTGCAGCCCATTATACCGCGATAGCAAAAGCCGTGAAGATTCCGATCCTGCTCTACCATATTCCGGGGCGCACAGGCGTAACCATGAAGCCGGAGACGATTGTCGGGCTGTGCCGGGATGTGGAAAATATCGTGGGAGTCAAGGAGGCAAGCGCCAATTTTTCCGCTATTGCCGAGATCATGAATCTGGCTGACGGATGTGTGGATCTGTATTCCGGCAATGACGACCAGATCGTGCCGCTGCTTTCTCTTGGGGGAAAAGGGGTGATCTCCGTGCTGTCCAATGTTGCGCCCCGGCAGGCCCATGATATCTGCGAGGCTTATTTTAAGGGGGATGTGAAGAAAAGCTGCGAGCTGCAGTTGAAAGCGGTTCCGCTGATCGGCGCTTTGTTCAGCGAAGTGAATCCGATTCCGGTCAAGGCGGCCATGAATATGATGGGCAAGGAGGCAGGCCCGCTGCGGATGCCTTTGACGGAGATGGAGCCGCAGAACAAAGAGCGGCTGGCAAAGGCCATGAAGGAATATGGAATTTTATAGAATATTTGTATCATAATGGAATGGTCCGGATGGTTTTGTTTTTCCGGAGATGAGAAGCTGTCCGTAAAGATATTTGTGAGGATAACTATTACGTTAATGCAACAATGTATCGGATATTGCTGACGGCGGATTTTTGATGAATACGGATCTGAGAGGATGGAGATACTTATGGCCAGAATTATTATACATGGATGTAACGGCGCTATGGGACGTGTGGTCTCGGAGATCGCCAGGGAGGAAGACGGCATGGAGATTGTGGCGGGTATAGATTTGAATACCGCCTCTGTTTTCGGTTATCCGGTATTTAAAAGCCTGGAGGAATGCAATGTCAAGGCTGATGTGGTGGTGGATTTTGCCTCGGCACAGGCAGTGGACTGTCTGCTGGATTACTGTGCAGAAAGCGGAACCGGCCTGGTGCTGTGTACCACAGGTCTGTCAGAAGAACAGGTGAAGAGGGCAGAGAAGGCCGCAGAAAAGACGGCAGTCCTGCGGTCGGCCAACATGTCCCTGGGCATCAATACCCTGCTTAAGCTTCTGAAGGATGCTGCCAGAGTGCTGGCAGGAGCAGGTTTTGATATTGAGGTGGTGGAAAAGCATCATAACCGCAAGCTGGACGCACCCAGCGGCACGGCGCTGGCACTGGCTGATTCTGTCAACGATGCGATGGGGAATGCCTATCATTATGAATACGACAGGACTGCCCGGCGGGAACGGCGGGATCCAAAAGAGATCGGGATCCATGCGGTGCGGGGAGGCACCATTGTGGGGGAGCATGAGGTTATTTTTGCGGGGCAGGATGAGGTGGTGACTTTTTCCCATACAGCTTATTCCAGGGCGGTATTTGCCAAAGGAGCCCTGGAAGCGGCTCGTTTCCTGGCAGATAAAGAGCCTGGGCTTTACACGATGGCAGATGTAATCGCATAAAAAATGAGACGCTTAACAATGAAATTTTGCGTAAAACGGTAAAAATTTGGTTCTGGTTTATTCCGGTGAGGAAGGCATGAGTTATGGGAGGTCCGGATGGAATAAAATGTTCTCCTTTGATCCATACTAAGGTTGGATAACAAGAGAAAGGAGAATAGGATCATGAAAAAGATCAGGATGTCATTTCTGTTTTTGCTGGTTGTGCTGTCCTTGTTTTGTCTGACAGCATGCGGGAACGGAAGCAATAAAGACAATTCCTCATCTGGCACCAGTTCCGGCACCACGCAGTCCTCGTCTGGTTCTCAGGCGGAGTCCGGGAGTGCAGGAATGTCAGGAAACGATGGAGGCGGTACAGGAGCCGGAACCGGAACGAATGGAACGGGCGGGAGCGCCGGCAGCAATAACGCTTCAGGAAATACCGGAAGCTCCGGAGGGAGCAGTTCGGGAGCATCGAATGGGAATGATGAAGAAAGTACCGGAGTGATCGGCGGACTCATGGATGATGTAGAACAGGGTGTCAATGACCTGACCGGGGATGATGCTTCCAGGGCTTCTGATGAGAGCAAACAGTAAGGAATAATGTGGGCGGACGAGATGCCGCAGTAAGTAAGAAGAAAATGCCAGGCCGGAATTTGGGCCTGGCATTTGTTAGGTGTGACGGGCATGCCGTCAGTTTGCGGAGAAAGTCCACAAAGGCCGTGGTTGGACAGCGTTCAGGAAATATGCAGGAAACCATTATTATAGCTACATGTTTACCAGACTGTGGACAGATAGAAAATATATGACAAATATGCATGTGGGAAGCGGTGATATTAATTATTTATTTGGCTCATACAATAATTTTTTCTTGCAGTCCTCATATACCCATGTTATAATATTTTCAAAGCAATGATTTCTGCGGCCGGCCCGTCAGGAGCCACATGACCGATTTTGCAGCGATGCTGTGTCTGTGAGAGTTCTTATCTTTCTATAGTGAAATCCTGCTTTTAAACCCACCAGAAAAATGAAAAGCAGGAGGAACCTATGGGAAAGAATTTAGAATCCATGGAGATTTCATGGCATCCGGGATTTTACGGGGCGATGGAGATAGAATTGATATCAGACAAGGGAGTTTTTGAGTTTCAGAGGGAATATAATTTAAGTAAAGAGCCGCTGAGAATGGATCTTTTGATCATTCGGAAGCTGTCAGATACCGGGACTAAGAATGAGATCGGACGCATTTTCAAAAAATTTAACATTATTGAATATAAAAGTCCGGATGACGGGCTTTCCATTGATGATTATTATAAAACCATTGGCTATGCATGCCTGTACAAAGGGTTAGGGGACCAGGTGGACCAGATAAAAGCAGAGGATCTGACGGTATCCATTTTCCGTGACAGATATCCGGGGAAACTATTTCAGGCGCTTAGAGAGGAAGGGAATATCATAGAGGAACCTTTTTCCGGGATTTACTATATAAAGGGAAGGGGGCTTTTTGATACCCAGATTATCGTGACAGGCCGTTTAGACGGAAATAGCCATAGAAGTCTCCGCCTGCTTTCGCCCAATGTAAAAAAGTCAGATGCCGAAGGCTTTATAAAAGATGCGGTGAAGCTGAAAGAGCCAGGAGACAGGAGCAATGTGGAAGCGGTTTTGCAGGTAAGCATTGCCGCAAACCAGAGATTATACGATGAGTTAAGGAGGCAGACAGGAATGTGTGATGCATTGAGAAATTTATTAAAAGAGGAGATTGCCGAGGAAAAGATTAAAGCCAGAAAAGAAGGATTGGAGGAAGGAAGAGAAGAGGGACGGAAAGAAGGAAGACAAGAAGGACGGACAGAGGGAAGGCGAGAAGGACGGGAAGAGGGAAGACAAGAAGGACAGAGGGAGACTTTGTTAGAGACAATTAACAACTTAATGACAAATATGAAATGGACGGCAGAACAGGCCATGGCAGCCATGGGTATTCCGGCTGAAAAATGGGGATCGTATAAGGCAAAGCTGTAGCATGATGGAAGTGTTAAGCCATCTAAGATGGGAAAACTTGGGGCAGGATATGGCGCAGGCCTTCAGGCGCCTGCTTTCCTCAGGCTCCGTCTGTTTCCTGGTTTTGCGGTTTTACTTATAAGTGTTTTTAAAGTTTCCGGGGATGATTCTCATCCGCGGGCTGTCTGGAATTTCTATGTTAGTGGTGCAGCGATTCGATGCGATTTTCAATGGTTTTGTTTTAAGAAAGAAAAAAGCGGGGCCTGAGACAGAATGGGGTTTGAAAAAAACAGACGGGGAAAAAGGGACAGGCAGGGCTGTGGTTTGGCCTGGAAGGGGAAATGTTCCTGGAGAAAAAAACAAATTAGAAAAAAGGCCAGGAAGAGCACAGACTTTCGTCCGGGTTATGTTTTGGCGGGGATGCTTGCATTGGAATTTGCAGTGCTTGCCGGACGCACAGGGGATTTTTCTGTTATCAGGAAGCAGGAAGAATACCGGGCGGAGTGGCTCCTTCCTCCCGGGGGAAACGGACAGGAAGAGGCAGATATATACGGTATCCGAATCCATCCTGAGACCTGGGAACTCCAGTTTTACCATCGCAGAGAATATTTTCGGAGGACAAGGCAGTAGCAGGCGGCCGGGAAAAGATACGGCCGTAAGAAGAAAAGAAACCCCAATTTTAGGACATGGAAGGACCGAAAGCGCCCCAAACCTGTTTACAGCAGATATTTGGTAAAGAACCTATTGCAATTATAAATCCAATATATTATAATTTCCCTGGATTAAATGAAGCATCTGAATGTGGATCATTATCGGAAAAGGACAGGTGGATACCATGGAGAAAAAAGAATTATTGTATGAAGGAAAAGCAAAAAAAGTCTATACCACAGAAAACCCGGAGCAGCTTATTGTTTCTTATAAAGACGACGCAACGGCTTTTGACGGCCAGAAAAAGGGTACGATCGTGGGAAAAGGCGCCATCAACAACCGTATGACCAATCATATTTTTAAGCTGTTGGAGAAAAAGGGCGTTCCTACTCATCTGGTTGAGGAGCAAAACGACAGGGAGACAGTGGTAAAGAAGGTGGAGATCGTACCGCTGGAGGTTATTATCCGCAACTTTTCCGCCGGAAGCTTTGCCAAAAAGCTGGGGATGGAGGAAGGCATCAGGCTGGCATGCCCGACCTTGGAGTTCAGCTACAAGAATGATGATCTTCACGATCCCTTCATTAACAGCTATTATGCCCTGGCCCTTAAGCTGGCCACCCAGGAAGAGATCGATGTCATCACCAAGTACGCCTTCGTGGTAAATGACGTGATGCGGGAGTACTTTGCAGGGCTTGGCATTGAACTGATTGATTTTAAGATCGAGTTCGGAAGGCTGAAGGACGGCACCATAATCCTGGCAGACGAGGTGTCGCCGGATACCTGCCGCCTGTGGGATAAAGAGACACATGAAAAGCTGGATAAGGACCGTTTCCGCCGTGATCTGGGCAATGTGGAGGATGCATACAATGAGGTGTTCCGCCGCCTGGGAATCCAGTAGCAGATCCGGAAGGTTCAGGTATCTCAGGCATCAGACGTTCTTTCAGACAGGCCGTCCGGCCGCGGGGCAGGGCCTGCCAGGCAGGTCCGGAATAAAGGCAGGATGGAGAAGAAGGGAAAAAGGTTAAGCAGGAGAGGAAGGCATCAGATGACACAACAAGAATGGGAATCAGTGGAAGAAGAAAAACCCCGGGAGGAGTGCGGGGTCTTTGGCATGTATGACCTGGACGGCGGCCAAGTGGCAAATGAGATTTATTACGGGCTTTTTGCCCTGCAGCATCGGGGACAGGAGAGCTGCGGGATCGCGGTCAGCGATACAAAAGGGCCGAAGGGGAAAGTCAGTGTCTGTAAGGGCATGGGGCTGTGCCATGAGGTTTTTACCCCTGAGATTGTAGAAGGGCTGAAAGGGGATATCGGAGTGGGTCATGTTCGCTACTCCACCGCCGGCAGCAGCACCCGGGAAAATGCGCAGCCCCTGGTCTTAAACTATGTTAAGGGAACGCTCGCCCTGGCCCACAACGGCAATCTGGTCAATGCTCCGCAGCTTCGGCGGGAGCTGGAATATGGCGGTGCTATTTTCCAGACGACCATCGATTCGGAAGTGATTGCCTATCATATTGCCAGAGAACGTGTCCGCGTGCCAAATGTGGAAAGTGCCGTGGCAGAGGCCATGAAGAAGCTTTCCGGCGCCTATTCCCTGGTCATTGCCAGTCCGAGGAAGCTGATCGGGGCGAGGGATCCTTTTGGTTTTAAGCCTTTGTGTATGGGAAAGAAAGACAATGCTTATATTCTGGCATCGGAGAGCTGCGCCCTTGATACCATCGGGGCAAAATTTGTCCGGGATGTGGAGCCGGGGGAGATCGTCACCATCAGCCGGGACGGGATCCGCTCAGAGAAAAGCATGTGTTTTTCAGACGAGAAAAAACAGGCAAGGTGCGTATTTGAATATATTTATTTTGCCAGGCCGGACAGCACGTTTGACGGGGTGAGCGTTTATCGTTCCAGAGTCCACGCGGGACGCTGCCTGGCCAAGGATTCACCGGCGGAGGCGGATCTGGTGGTAGGAGTGCCGGAATCCGGCAATGCCGCTGCCCTTGGATATTCCATGGAATCCGGCATTCCCTACGGCACGGCATTTGTGAAAAACACATATGTGGGACGTACTTTCATTAAGCCCGGGCAGAGCAGCCGGGTGTCTGCCGTGCGGGTAAAGCTGAACGCGCTGCGGGAGGCAGTGGCGGGGAAAAGGGTCATTATGATCGATGATTCCATTGTCCGGGGAACTACCAGCCATCAGATCGTGCGGATGCTGCGGGAGGCAGGCGCGCGAGAGGTCCACGTCAGGGTCAGCGCGCCGCCGTTTCTTCATCCCTGCTATTTTGGGACGGATATCCCTTCAGAAGAACAGCTTATTGCCTATGGGAAGACCGTGGAAGAGGTCTGTACCCTTTTGGGGGCGGATTCCCTGGCATACCTGCGCCAGGAGAGGCTTACGGAGCTTGCAGAGGGGCTTTCGGTCTGCCATGCCTGCTTCAGCGGGGATTATCCTATCGCCCCTCCGGCAGAAGATATCAGAGGGGATTTTTCCAGATAACCGGTATCATTGTATTTTGAAGGGTATCATACCAGCTAGGAGGAATATCTATGTACGATAAATATCAAAGCCCGCTGTCAGAACGATATGCCAGCCGGGAGATGCAGTATATTTTTTCACCGGATAAAAAGTTTAAGACCTGGAGGCGCCTGTGGATTGCCCTGGCTGAGACAGAGAAGGAACTGGGGCTTCCCATTACCCAGGATCAGATAGACGAACTGAAGGCCCATGCGGAGGATATCAATTATGAAGTGGCAAAGGAGCGGGAAAAGCTGGTGCGTCATGACGTGATGTCCCATGTGTTTGCTTACGGGCAGCAGTGTCCGGGGGCAAAAGGCATTATCCATCTGGGAGCCACTTCCTGTTACGTGGGAGATAATACGGATTTGATCATTATGACAGAGGCTTTGAGGCTTGTACGGAAAAAGCTGGTCAACGTCATGGCGAAGCTGGCAGAGTTTGCAGAAAATTACAAGGACCAGCCGACCCTCGCTTTTACCCATTTCCAACCGGCCCAGCCCACTACGGTGGGAAAGCGGGCGACCTTGTGGCTGCAGGAGCTTTGCCTGGATCTGGAGGATCTGGACCATGTGCTTGGCTCTATGAAGCTTTTAGGCTCCAAGGGGACTACCGGGACCCAGGCCAGTTTCCTGGAGCTGTTCGAGGGAGACCATGAGAAATGCCGGAGGGCAGACAGGATGATAGCCGAAAAGATGGGATTTTCTGAGTGTTATCCGGTATCGGGCCAGACCTATTCCCGAAAGGTAGATACTCGGGTAGTAAGCGTCCTGGCAGGCATTGCCCAGAGTGCCCACAAATTTTCCAATGATATCCGTCTTTTGCAGCATTTGAAAGAAGTGGAGGAACCCTTTGAGAAGAGCCAGATCGGGTCGTCTGCCATGGCATATAAGAGAAATCCCATGCGGAGCGAGAGGATTGCTTCCCTGGCCAACTATGTGATGAGCGATGTGATGAATCCTATGCTGGTGGCTTCCACCCAATGGTTTGAGAGGACTTTGGATGATTCTGCCAACAAGCGGCTCAGTATTCCGGAAGGTTTTCTGGCAGTAGACGGCATTCTGGATCTTTATCTGAACGTGGTGGACGGGCTGGTGGTCTATCCCAAGGTGATAGAGAAGCATTTTATGGCAGAACTGCCCTTTATGGCCACGGAAAATATCATGATGGACGCGGTGAAGGCGGGAGGAGACCGTCAGGAACTTCATGAGAGGATCCGCAGGCTCTCCATGGAGGCCGGACGGAACGTGAAGGAAAAGGGTTTAGAGAACAACCTGATGGAGCTGATTGCCGCGGATTCGGCATTCGGGCTGTCTATGGAGGAGCTATCAGAGTGCATGGAACCGTCCCGTTATGTGGGAAGGGCGCCCAGGCAGGTGGAGGAATTCCTTGAGGAAGTAGTGAATCCGATTCTGGAGGCCAACCAGGATGTGCTGGGAATGAAAGCAGAGATTCACGTATAAATCAGGAGCCGGTATGGAAGCTGCCGGGTCCGGGACCCGGCAGTTTAAGAAAAATTCAAAACAGTTGCTTTAGAACGACGAAGGAGACAAAATATGTCAAAGGTAGATGTGGTAATCGGTTGTTTTTATGGGGATGAGGGAAAAGGAAAGGTGATTGACTATCTTGCGGCGGATGCAGATGTGGCAGTACGTGCCACCGGCGGGGATAATGCAGGGCACACCATCAAGGCAGGCGGCGTGAAGTATGCCATGCACCTGATTCCGTCCGGCATTTTATCCGGACACACTACCGGTATTATCGGCAACGGGGTGGTCTTAAACCCGAAGATCCTGCTGGAAGAGATCGCCAACCTGAAGTCTCACGGATATGATGTAGAACGTTATCTGAAAATCAGTGACAAGGCCCATGTGATCCTGCCGTATCACCCGATGCTGGATGCGGCCCTGGAGGGCCGGCGCACAAAGAAAATCGGTACCACAGGCAAGGGGATCGGTCCGTCCTATTGTGATAAATATGAGCGGAGCGGCCTGCGGATGGAGGATTTATACGCCGCGGGATTTGCACAAAAGCTTAAGGAAGCAGTGGAGTCAAAGAAAGCGCTTTTAAAGTTTTACGGCATGGCGGAAGAAGAGTTTGGAGATTCTCTGGATTTTGACGGGCTGTACGGCCTTTACTGCGGCTATGCGGAAAAATTAAAGCCTTATGTATGCGATACCCTGACTTATCTGCATAAGGCCCTGGAGAGGGACGAGCGGGTTGTCGTGGAAGGAGCCCAGGCCACTTTGCTGGATATTGATTTTGGCTCATATCCCTTTGTGACTTCTTCCAATCCCACCATCGGGGGAATCCTTACGGGGACTGGCTTAAGCGCCCTTGATATCGGCAACGTCTACGGTGTGATCAAGGCTTATTCCAGCAGGGTGGGAGAAGGACCTTATGTGACGGAGCTTCTGGACGCCACAGGAGACAAAATCCGCGAACTGGGCCATGAGTACGGGACCACCACCGGCAGGCCCAGAAGATGCGGCTGGCTGGATCTTGTAGCGTTAAAATACGCAAAGCGCGTCAACGGGCTGACTGCTCTTGCCGTGAACCATTTAGACACCATCGGCCGGTTTGAAAAGATCCGGATGTGCGTGGCCTACGACCTGGACGGAACGGTTACGGAAGACTTCTCCACGAACCTGGAGCTTTTGGACCGGGCAAAGCCGGTATACAGGGAATTTGCAGGGGATTTCGGGGACCTGTCCGGCTGCAGGAAGTTTGAAGAACTGCCTTTGGCGGCCAGGGAATATATCGGTTTTATCGAGGAGTATACGGGCATTCCGGTGAAATTTATCGGGACCGGGGCGGAGCGGGAATCCATGTTGGTGAGAGACTGACGGTTTCTTTAAAAATTGTTGCCTGCCATGGGAAATTTCCTTATTTTTCTAACCAGGAAAGCCGATATATAGAATGTAAAAATAGGTATTTTCATACCGGAAAGGAGGCACAATATGGCAATTAACGGATTATCATCCAGTTACAGCTACAATTACGGCGGCTACAGCTCCCTGATTGACAGCGACAGCTGGTACAACAAGGCCAATGAAGATGCGGAGAAGCTGAAGGAGAGCACGGGGACCAAGACCTCCGGCAGCACGTCCACAAGCACTGCCAAGACGGCCAGCAGCACGTCTTCATTTTTGATGGAATACCAGACCCGGCTTGAGGATCTGGAGGCAGCGGCGTCGAAGCTTCAGATGAGCAAGAAGGACAATGTCTTCAGCAAGTATGACAAGGTTCTCGCCGAGATGGAAAAAGAGCAGTTTGTGGTTGGGGAAGACGGCAAATTGACGAACAAGAAAGTGCAGGATGCAGAGGACGATGTGGTAGACGCCACCAAGGATTTCATCAACCAGCTTAACGGCACGATCTCTTATCTGTCCAAGAACAGCGGACAGAGCGCCACGGTTGCATTCCAGCTTGCATCTTTGCAGAGGACGATCCCCTCAGAGAAGGGATTGGCAAAGATCGGCATCAAAGTAGACACCAAAGGCAATCTGTCAATGGATGAAGATAAGTTCAGAGAAGCTCTTCGGAACGATCCGGATCTTGTGAAAGACGTGCTGGGCGGACAGTTCGGCATGGCGGAGCGGGCGGGAGATAAGGCTACGAAGATCCTGGATATGTCGGTGAATGAGATCATTGGAGGAAGCACTGCCGCTTCTTCTTCAGATACTACTTCAAAACCAAACGGCACCGGCTCCGTAAGCGGGGCTACCGCCGCGTCCAAATCCACAATGTCAGATTCTTTCAGGCAGTTTGCCAACTTCGCCAGAAGCGGCGCTTATAACCTGAGTAATTATTATGCAGTATCCATGCTGAATATCCTGGTCTGACAGGCAGCAGGAACAGTCCCGGCGGAGGCGGCCTCCGTCGGGATTTTTCTAATGGACAACGGCTTGCCCGATGTTTTTTGCATGGCGCCGCGGCACAAGACTATGGCATGCCGCGGCTTTTATATCTATATATATTTTATATATAAAATGAAAAAATAATCTTAGAGCTTGACATTAGAGCTTGACATGTGAAAAATATTGCGGCATAATATATGAAGGTCAGAGGAGGCACAAGTTTCGGATAATCGGTGGGAACGCCTCCCTGTTTACATTATAAAATGGAATTTTCCGGATATGCTGGAAAAGGACCACTATTGAAAAAGAACTGTTTATTATGGTACAAAGGAAGGAAAAAAGGAGGAACAGGTATGGTAGGAATATACGGAAACGGCGTTGCCCTGTCGGAAAAAGTTCTTGACTATCTATGGGGAAGGCAGAGCGTATCGCTGTATAATATTGCAAATGTAGATACTCCAGGTTTTAAATCCCAGTACATAACTTTTGAAGAAGAGATGAGCAGACGCCTGACTGCAGCCGGCAACAAAGTCACAGGCTCCAAGCGCGCGGTTTCGAATGCGATTGACCGGTCCCGTTACAAGCTCCATACCACCTGGGATGAGTCCTCCAGGTTAGACGGCAATAATGTGGATATGGATCAGGAGCAGGTGGAGGTGGTCAGGACTGCCTACCAGTACCAGTATGTGCTTAATTCTATCAATAATGACATTAACCGTCTGAGAAATGCGGCAAAGACCTTCTAAAGACGGAAAACAGGCCATTGCACAAGAGTTATCCGGACCGCAGAAAATGGATAGTCTTTCGGGCGTGCGTGCTCCGTCAAGCTCCGCACGACAAGGTATGCGTTTTCGGAATGCCCGCATAAGAATACCTGCATAAAAACAGGGTATATTTTTGGAAGTGTCCATAGGAGAATTACAGAGGGAGGATATTATGGAAGGAGCGTCATTTATCGTGCCTATGACCCCCTGGGGGCCGATCGGCATGAATGGAGACGGGAATCAGATACAGAGCGCGCCTGTGATAAACGGTGAGGTGTCGTTGTTTAAGAGTGTGTTCAGGGACACCATTGGCCGGGTTAAAGAGACACAGCTGGATGTGGAAAATAAGCAGTACCTGCTTATGACAGGTCAGTTGGACGATGCTCATACCCTGCCTATCGCTGAGGCCAAGGCCGGGATTGCCTTAGATGTGCTTATCACGCTGCGTAATAAGACCGTGGAAGCTTACAATGAGCTTATCAAGATCAATGTCTAGTTTTGTTTCAGAATCGGATACTAATTCGGATACTAATATAACAAAGGTTGGATAGAAACGTGCAGAATTTGAAAGAGAGCTGGCAGAATATGCCGGAGAAGACCCGGACTCTTATAAAGGTGCTCGCGGGAGGGACGATTGCCATTGCCGTGACCGCGATCATTGCATTGTACCTTTTAGGGGGGAATAAGGATTACAGCGTTCTTTTTACCGGGCTGAACCAGGAAGAAGCGCAGCAGGTAGTCAGCCTTTTGCAGGAGTCAAACATTGATTACCGCTATGACAATAATAATGGGGCCATACGGGTTCCCTCCTCCACGGTAGACCAGACAAGGGCAAATCTTTTGAGCCAGGGATATCCAAAGAGCGGCTTTACATACGACATGTATTTGAAAAATACGGGCCTTATGACTACAGAGTCAGACAAGGACCAGATTACCATATACGAACTGCAGGACCGTTTGGGAGCCCAGATCCGCCTGTTTGAGGGAGTGCAGGACGCAAAGGTGACGATCGCCCTGGCAGGCGACAGGCGTTTTGTGATAGACGACGCGGCGGAGGAAAGCGCGTCTGCTTCCGTGGTGGTGACCATGCAGAACGGCAGCACCCTGACGCCTGATAAGGCCCAGGCAGTGAAGAGCCTGATTTCCCATGCGGTCAGAGGGCTTAATATTACAAGGACGGCGGTTTATGACGCGGCCACCATGCTGGAGGTAGGGTCGGAGACCGACAGTTCCGCAGGCGGGGCTACGGATCTTCTCAGCCTTACATCCATGGTGGAGAGCAGCATTGCGGCTAATGTGAGGCGGGTGCTGGAACAGCTTTACGGATCTGGGAACGTGGCAGTGTCCGTCAAGGGAACGCTGAATATGGAACGGCTGATCCAGGAAAGCACACAGTATACGACTCCCGACAAGATTGACGAGGAAGACAAGACGGGGCTTTTACAGCAGGAAAATCTGGCTGACGAGAACACCGTGTCTTCGAACCAGGGGATCGGAGGCCTGGTAGGGGCCGACGCCAATGCGGATATTCCCCGTTATACCAATGAAAACGGCACGGGCCAGGTCAGCGACAGCTACTCCAACAACAGTTCCTCCAGAATCTGGCTGTACAACATGTTGAAAGAGCAGAGGCAGATTGATCCTGGAATGCTCCAGGACACGTCAATCGGCGTGGTGATCAATACGGACGACATGACTTCCGTGGACCAGCAGAGCCTGTTGCGCTTGGTGGCCAATTCTGCCGGCATCCCGGTAGACGAGATGAACCAGAAGATCACCATCGTCCGTTCCCTTGGTCCGGTTACGGATGTGACTCCTCAGGTGCCGTCGGATAAGCCGACAGGCGGAGTCGGAGAGGTGATTGCCAAGACGCCGCTGCCGCTTCTGATCGCGATCGGCGCCGGTATCCTGCTTCTGCTGTTACTTCTGCTGTTGCTCCTGCTTCGCTCCAGGCGCAAGAAGAAGCTGGCCCTGGAGGGCATTGAAGAGGGAGAGCTGGTAGCGGACGGCGAAGGCCTGACAGCCGGGGACGGCGAGCTGGTAGCCGGCGAAGACGGAATGGAGATGCCTGATATGAACCGGATGCCAGGTATGGCTATGGATGAGGAAGATGAATTTACCAAGAACGAAGAGATTCTTAACCTTCGGATGCAGCGCAGCCTGCGCCTGAAGCAGAATATCTCGGAATTTGTAGACCAGAATCCGCAGATTGCGGCGAAGCTGGTACAGAGCTGGCTGAGAGGAGAAGAAGAAAGTGGCAGCGATAGAAGAAAGTCTGCTGGGTCTCGAAAACAGTCCAGATAGCAAGCTGGAAGGAGAACCCATAACAGATCCCAGAAGCAAGGCGGCATTGGTGGTAGTGTCTCTCGGGGCCGACAGGGCCTCCCAGATATACAAGTATCTGAATGAGCAGGATATTGAAGACCTGACTTACGAAGTGGCAAAGCTTGGGAAGACAGGGAACGCCCAGGTGGAGTCGGTGCTGGATGAGTTTTATAAATTGTGCCTGACCCATAAGATGATGACGGACGGCGGGCTGGATTACGCCAGGAACGTATTGGAGAAGGCATTTGGAGAATCTACGGCCAGGAATCTTTTGGAGAAGGTGTCCAAGACCCTTCAGTCCAAGCCTTTCAACTTCTTCACGAAGGGCGACCCGAAGGCTCTGTTCTCCCTGCTGCAGAACGAGCGGCCTCAGGTGATTGCGCTGATCCTTGCCTATATGGACGCCATGCAGGCTGCCCAGGTATTGGAGGAGCTGCCTGACGACAAGCGGATCCAGACGGTGGAAAGCATGGCCCGGATGGATAGGGTGTCCCCGGAGGCGATTGCCATTGTAGAGGAGGAGATGAAGCGGAAGTTTGCCACCATCATCACCAGCGAGGACAATATGAGCCTGGGCGGCATCGATTATGTGGCGGACATGATGAACCATGTGGACCGCAGCAGCGAAAGAAAAATCTTCGAGGAACTGGGAAAACGCAATCCGGAGCTGGCCCAGAGCATTCGGGACAAAATGTTCGTATTCGAGAATATTCTGGACATGGACGACCGTTCCGTACAGCGTTTTGTCAGAGACTGCGATGCCAAGGATATTGTATATGCCTTAAAGAACGCTACGGAAGAGATGAAGAACGTCTTCTTCAGCAATATGTCCAAGCGTATGGTGGAGACCGTGCGGGGCGACCTGGAGATCACAACCAACGTAAGGCTGAAGGACGTGGAGGAAGCTCAGCAGAGGATCGTCAATATTATCCGGAACCTGGAAGAGCAGGGTGAAGTGGTGATCAAGAAGGGAGGAGACAATGATGACATCATCGCATAGGCGGGTCATCAAGCAGTTGGATTCCCACGAAGGACAGGAGATCGAACAATACCTTCCTCCCCAGGAGGTTGTCATCAACAGCCGGAGGGTTGTGGAAAGAGCGCCTACGTTTCCCCGATACAGCAGCGACGGCCGCAAACAGGGAGAATACCGTTCCGTTATAAGGTTTACGGCCCAGGATATCCAGAAGGAGGAAAAGGAGGAACCGCAGCCGGAACAGGAGCAGGAAAGCCAGGAGGAGCCGATTTTAGAGACTCCGGAGGATATAACGGAAAAAACCGAAGAAGCAGCCAGGGAAGCTTTGGAAGAGGCCAGGAGACAGGCGGAGCGGATTCTTATGGACGCGGCCAGGGAGGCAAGGCACCAGCAGGAGGAAGCCCGTCAGGCCGGACTTCGGGAAGGATATGAGGCCGGCTATCAGGAGGGCAGGCAGAAGGCGGAGGCCGAGTGCAGGGAAACCCTGCAGAGTACCCTGGCAACCTTTCAGGAAGACATGCGCCAGGCCCTAAAGTCCGTGGAGTCAGCCAAGGAACGCTGCCTTAGGAATTATCTGGATGAACTGAAGGACTGCGCGGTGGCCGTGGCGGAGAAGGTGATCCATATCAGCCTCCGCTCCAGCGGAGAGGTGATTAAGCAGATGATCATTTCCGCCACGGAAAAGCTGAAAAAGACTGCCTGGGTTAAGATTTACATAGATAAATGCGATTATGACATAATGATGGAATCGGACGCCGCAATTTTGGATGAGCTGTCCCACTTGTCGGACAATATTAAATTTATTGTGATGGATAAGGAAGACCGCGGCAACTGCATTATCGAGATGCCGGAAGAGATTGTGGATGTAAGCGTCAATACACAAATTGAGAATATTAAGGATATATTGGAGAATGTGAGGGTGTAGGGAAAATGGTTTGCTCTTTCCGCAGATATTTCAATATAGGAGCCGCGTATGTATGAGAAGATACCGCAGTTGATTGCCAAGTCAGAGACAGTCAGCCATATCGGGAAAATTGAAAATGTGGTAGGAATGTCCATGGAGGCATCCGGCGGGAGATCCAGTATCGGGGATATTGTGATGATTTACAACGAGGAGCAGAACCGCCAGATGCCGGCGGAGGTGGTAGGCTTTAAGGACGGCAAGATCCAGCTTATGACCTACGAGGCCACCAGCGGCATTGCGTCGGGAAGCTTTGTTAGGAATACAAGGCGGAGACTGAAAGTTCCGGTAGGGGATTTTCTGCGGGGGAGAATCATCAATGCCATGGGAGAACCTATGGACGGAGGAGAACCCTTTCCTTCCAGCCGTCATTACACGGTCAGCAGCCCCTACATTAACCCGCTGGCCCGTCCTCCTATCCGGGAACGGCTGGAATTCGGGATCAAAGCCATTGACGGGCTCAACACTATCGGAAAGGGCCAGAGAATTGGAATTTTTGCCGGTTCCGGCGTGGGAAAAAGTACTCTTATGGGAATGATTGCCAAGAATGTGAAGACAGACATTAACGTGATCGCTCTGGTAGGAGAGCGTGGACGTGAGGTATTGGAATTTATCCAGAAGGATCTGGGCGAGGAAGGGATGAAGCGCTCTGTGTTGGTGGTGGCTACATCCGACCAGCCGGCCATGCTTCGGATGAAATGCCCTCTCGTAGCGACGACCATCGCCGAGTATTTTAAAGATCAGGGTTATGATGTGCTCCTGATGATGGATTCCTTGACCCGTTATGCCATGGCACAGCGGGAGATCGGGCTCGCCATAGGCGAGCCCCCCATCGCCAGGGGCTATACGCCGTCTATCTACGCAGAATTTCCAAAGCTTTTGGAGCGAAGCGGGAATTTCGGGAACGGTTCGATTACCGGAGTCTATACGGTACTGGTGGAGGGCGACGACACCAATGAGCCGATATCCGATACGGTGCGCGGAATTTTGGACGGCCATATCGTCCTCAGCAGGCAGCTTGCCAATGAAAATCACTTTCCGGCCATTGACATTGGAGCCAGCATTTCCCGTTTGATGGTGGAGATTGTGCCAGAGAAGCATCAGAAGATGGCGGCCCGGCTGAGGAACCTGCTTGGGATTTACCAAAAAAACGCGGATCTGATCTCCATCGGGGCATATAAGAGAGGCAGCAATCCGGCTCTTGACGAGGCGGTCACGAAGATAAATGACATAAACGGTTTTTTGCAGCAGGGCATTAAAGAAAGTTTTACTTATGAGGAAACCTTGCAGCGGATCGGGGCCATCACAGGCTGAGAAGAAGCTGCCGGCGTGCCAGGCAAAAGGCAGGCATCAGGAAAGGCAGCGGTTTGGGAGGACGAAAAAGGTGAAACGATTTCAGTACAGGCTGGAGACCGTGCTGGCCTATAAGACTCAGGTTCTTGACAACTTAAAGACAGAACACGCGGCTATTTTGCAGGATGTGAACCGGAAGCAGGATGAGATACGGGGGCTTCACCAGGAACTGTCCGGCTATGAGAGCCAGTTTGACGAAGCCAAGGAGAATGGGATCAGCATTGAAAACTACCGGCTCTTTGATATGTGCATCGGCAGGATGGAAGAGATCATTGATGTGGAAAAAGAACGGCTGAAGGTGCTGAGAAAGAAAGAGGATGCCAAGAAACAGGAAGTGATAGGAGCCAAGGTAGACACCTCCAAATTTGAAAAACTGAAAGAAAAGAAGTACCAGGAGTACCAGAAGATTGTGGCAAAGGCCGATGAAATGTTTGTGGAAGAATTCGTTTCCAATACTTCGATGCAGTTAAAAAGACAGCACAGAGGGTAGGAAAATCCGGCAGAAAGCCAGGCAGGGACGGCGGGAAAATGTCAGGAGAGCATATCTGAGTTTTGCGCGCTTGTGAAGAAAGAGTAATAAATTATAAGAAATTATGATATAAAGTGGAATTTTGTCGTTTTTTATGATATAGTTATAATGATATGATCAAATCAGACCCCCTGCAGGGCTTTTGTTATGAATAGGGATAATCATGGCCAATGGCCGTTGATTATAGATTTTATGTAAAAAAGCAGAAAGAATAAGAAAGGAGGAATGAAGTGGAGACAGCAGTAAAGATGCAGAACACATCATCTGTAAAGGCCACGGCGTCCGGACGCCTGCCGTCAGCAGGAGCATCTGCCAAAGACAATGGTTTCAGCCAGCTTTTGCAGGTAAAGAAGGACGCGGCGGATGTCAAAGGACAAAGCCAGGCGGAGAAGCCCGGGACAGACAAAGCAGCACAGACAGATAAGAAGACACCCGGGAAAGAAGTGGCGGAAAAGACTTCTCAGAATAAGAAGGAAGATGCCAAAGTCTCCGAAGAACCCACGAATCCGGCTGAAGGAGAACAGCAGGAAGCTCTCTTGAGGGCAGCCATGGAACAGGCGGCGGCCCAGATGGCAGGAATGTTCCAGGAGGAAGCGGCCACAGAGGTCTTGGAGCCGGTTATGGGGGAGATTCAGGGAGAGATTGTGGCGGCAGGTGAACAGCCGGCAGGTGAACACTTGGCAGAGGCCATGACGCCGGAGAACCTGGAACCAGTGCAAAAGGATGGGGCTGAGACTCTTATGGCGAGAACTCCAAAGACCGGAAAGGAACCGGTAAAACAGGAGCAGCCGAAGACAGAAATCATGTCCCGTGTCCAGCAGAGCGCGGCAGAAGATAAAAGCCCGGAGGTAAGGCCGGATACAAGAGGCCAGCAGGATTTATCAGGTTCTAATGACAAAAAGCCGCGGCAGACGGAGGACGGAAGCACACAGCAGATGGCAGGAGCCGGCACTTTTCGGATATCCGGCCAGCAAGAGCATTTGTTTCATGAGACCGGCAGGACAGAGCAGATTCCCTTAAAGACCACACCGGATACTTTGCCAGAAGATTTGGGAAAGGCGCTGGCGGCAAAACTGCCGGACACGGGAAAGACTCTTACCGTAGAGCTGGAACCCGCTTCCCTTGGCAAACTGACGATCCGGCTGACCTATGAAGCAGGACGGGCGGCGGTATCCATATTGGCCACGAATCCTAAGACCCTGGAACTCCTCAGCACAAAGGCAGCGGAGATCGCGTCGATTTTGGAGGAAAAGACAGGGGAGGAGACGGTGATTCTCACCCAGGAGCCTCATGAGCAGGAGCAGTACCAGGAAAATAAAAATAACAGCAGCCAGCAGCAGGATCAGGATCAGGGGCAGAGCCAGCAGGGGAAAGAAGAACAGGCCCGTCACAGTGATTCCTTTGCCCAGCAGCTTCGGTTAGGGCTGGCGTAGGAAAAGATCAGAAGAACAGTTGCAGAAAAGGAGACAAAATGGCAGACCGTTTATCAGTCAGCGGAACATCAGATCCGTATACAGCTCAATCTTACAAAGCTCAGTCCAATGACAAGAATACCATAACCATGACCGGGTTTTTCCAATTACTGGCAACCCAGCTCCAGAATCAGGATATGACCAGTCCCATGGACAACAGCGAGATCATGAACCAGATGACCCAGATGGCTATGGTGCAGGCGATGACCACCATGTCGGATACTATGAAGAACTCTACGGCGGTCAATACCCAGACTTATGCGGCAGGGCTTGTAGGACAGGAAGTGACCATGGCGGTGACAGAAGAAAATAGTTATGGACAAGAGACGCCGGTAGATGTAAAATATGCTAAGGTGGAGTGGGTAAACTTTACATCAGGAGATCCGACCATCAAGATTGAGGGAGACGACAAGGAATATAATCTTACCCATCTGGTGGGTATGGGACGGGTGCCGAACCCATTTAAGACTTCCAGCGGGGAAGGCGAAGGAGATAAGGATGAGCCGGAGAGCGGGAATGATGTGGATCCCGGGAATGACCCGATTAATCCCACTGCGTTGATTTAAACATGTTTTAAAAGGCTGCATAAAAGAAAAGCGGCTTATGGAAAGAGGAAAGATTATGGATGTGAATGGAATGCGGATTTATGAAAAGGGCATGTCCGGCATCCCCCACCAGAACACTACCACACCAGGGACAGGGGAGCGCCAGACAGGTTTTGACCAGCTTCTCCAGGAGAAAGCAAAGGTGGGCCTGAATTTTTCCAAGCATGCCGCAAAAAGGCTGGGCGAGCGGGGGATCTCCGTGGATAATCAGCTTATGAGCGATTTAGAGCACGCCGTGGAAGGCGCCAGAAAAAAGGGTGCGAAAGATGTGGCTATCATCGGAGCCCAGGGAGTGTTCATTGTAAATGTACCTAATAATATGGTGGTAACTACCATGGGACAGCAGGATATGAAAGAACGGGTATTCACAAATATTGACAGCGCCGTCTTATTGTAAGCAGGACCTCGCATGAGGATGCTTGTCCCGCCTGCCGGATGTGCAGGCGGGATGGGACGGATCAGGCTGTAAGGAAAGGAATAATAGAAAAATATGTTAAGAGCAATGGATTCAGCAGTGGCGGGCCTGCGTGCCCACCAGAACAAGATGGACGTAGTAGGGCATAATATTGCCAACGTAAATACATTTGGATTTAAGGCGCAGACATATACTTTTAAGGAGGCGATGTACCAGACATCCACTTCATCTACCGCAGGAACGTCCGATGCCGGTGGTATCAATACCGCACAGTATGGTTACGGCGCTTTGATGGGGACGATCGGCGTGGATATGACGGCTTCTACTCCAACTTACGTCGGTGGTTTTAACGCAAGCATCAGCGGGGATGGATTTTTTTTAGTGAAGGCGACAAAGACAGAAGTTGAAGTAGATCCTGATGATGCAGCAGCACATTCCACAGCTATCAAGTCGTCGGATTTCCTTCTTACCAGGGTCGGCCAGTTTTCCTTAGACAGCAATGGTTATGTGGTGGATGGAGACGGTAATTTTGTTTATGGTTTTTTGCCTCAAGATGATGATGATGCCCCGTTTATTCTTGATAAGTTAGTGCCGTTGCGTATGCCGACAGACTATGACCCCGATACGGGGATGGGTGATTTTACTAATAATACAGGAGATGATCTTGGGGTTGCACTGATTTCAAAAAACATATCCATAAATAGTGCCGGAGAAATCACGGCGAAAGTGGAATACACAGATGATGATGACAAAAAGCAGACAGGTACCGTATCTTTAGGCAAAGTTGCAGTGGCTACCTTCCAGAACCCAAATGGTGTGACAAAGGCAGGCGGCAATTATTATACGACAACGGAATCCGATAATGCCGGTGCTGCTGCGGCTGGCGTTCCCGGCGGAGCCAACCCGGATCTCATGACCGGCTACGTGGAGGCCTCCAACGTCGACCTTGCCAAAGAATTCGCCGACATGATCACCACCCACAGAGGCTTCCAGTCCAACACTAAGATGATCACGGTGTCGGATGAGATGCTCTCCGACCTGGTGGCCATGAAGCGGTAATAGGGGGCAATAACTGACAACCAACAGCAATAAAAGGCGATAACAGGTAAAAAGCCATGAGTATGAGAAGGCGGTTAAGCAGCGAAAACCAAAAAATGATGGACCGTGCCCGCAAGGCAAGGAAAGAAAGAATATTCGGGGATAAGAGCCACGGGCAGCATCACCGTGGCTACTCCTCCGCTAATGCAGAAAATCAGGTAGGGGAGAAGGAAGGGAAAGGTATGTTAAAGCTGGTTCGTTTAAACGGGGAGGTATTGTATCTGAATATGTTTCAGATTGAGTCGATGGAGTCCATACCGGAGACAAAGGTAAAGATGATGAACGGGGATTATTATTTGGTGAAAGATTCCGCAGATTCTATTATGGACCAGATCCGGGCATTTGTAAAAAGCTGTATTGTTTATGAGGACAAAAGCGAATAAGCGTGTCCGGAGCTGAAGCAGGAGGAGAATGAAATGGATTTAACAACGCTTATTGGTATAATAATGGCCATTGGGCTGTGCGTGTGGGGAATTGGTGTAGAAAAGATCGGCAATTTTATCGACCCGCAGAGCCTTGCGATCGTTATAGGCGGTACGATTGCGGCAATCACGGCAAGCTATCCGCTCCGCATCCTGTTGGATGTCCCCAAACATATTATGGTATTGTTTCGGGGGAAAAAGTATAATATTCCCAAGCTGGTGGATACATTGGTGGATCTGGCCATGCTGGCCAGGCAGAGCGGCCTTCTGGCGTTGGAGGAAAAGGCAGAGGAGATCAAGGATCCGTTTTTGAAACAGAGCGTGCTTATGATTGTGGATGCCAGCGACCCGGATAAGGTGAGGGAGATGCTGGAAAAGCAGATGGACGACATGATTGCAAGGCATGACGAGGCGGCAGGGCTTTATGAGAAGGCTTCCGCTTACGCGCCTGCTTTCGGTATGATCGGTACGCTGATCGGTCTGATCAATATGCTGAAAGGCCTGGATCTGGGCGGCGGAGGCGGAGCAAGCAGTTTGGGCCAGGATATGTCAGTTGCGTTGATTACAACCTTTTACGGCAGTGGTTTTGCCAATATTTTCTGCCAGCCCATAGCAAAGAAGCTGAGGGTAAGGGAGGCAGAGGAAGAACTGTATTGTTCGACGGTTATTGAAGGGCTTATGGGAATTCAGGCAGGTGAGAATCCCAAGATGCTTCGGGAACATCTTCTTTCCTGTATGAAACAGTCTCAGCAGAAGAAGCTTCTTTTGAAGGCTGAAAAGACCGGCGGCGGCGGAGGCGCAGAGAGCTGATGAGCAGGAGAAAAAAAGGCGGCGGCGGAGAAGAATGCGGAAGCTGGATGGATACATATGGCGATATGGTTACATTGCTTTTGTGTTTTTTTGTAATGTTGTATTCCATGTCAAGCCTGGACCAGCAGAAGTGGGAGATCTTTGTAAAGAGTATCTTCCCCAATTCCAGTGAAGATCAGCAGATTGCCATTAATGAGAATATACTGGAAGGGGAGTTTGATGTTTCCGGGACCCTTCAGGTTGAGGAGGAAGTGGAGCTGGATGAACTGGATAAGCTCTGGCTTTCCCTTCAGGAAAAGCTTCAGCAGCAGGGACTTGCGGATGGGGTCAGTATGAATAAAGGGGAAGGTTATGCTTTTATCTCTTTTGAAAACCATGCCTTCTTTAACGGGGACAGCTCCCAACTGACCATGGAAGCCCTTCAGGTGCTGGATGTGTTCTGTGAGGCCATAGCGCCCCAGGCGGAATCCTTTTCCCAGATTGAGGTGATGGGACATACGGCCCAGGGAGATCCTAACGTGCGCAATAAACCCAGGACAGACCGTCTTCTTTCCGCCATGCGGGCGGCGGAGGTGGTAGCCTATATTCAGGAAAAATCAATTCCGGGCCTGGATCCCAGCAAGTTAATTGGTATCAGCTATGGACAGAACCGTCCGGTGGACACTTTTGAGACCAGCGAGGGAAGGGCAAAGAACCGGCGGGTAGAGTTTTTGATTATCAACAAGGACGCTGATATTAAGTCCATGAACGAATTGTACGATGAAGTCAACGGTGTAGCAAAGGAAGATCCCTCGGTTCCGGATGGATTTACGGAAACAGGAAGCAGTATGGAAGGGGAAGCCAGTATGTATAACCCACAGGAAGAGCCTTCCGTAGAAGAAGCGCCGCCTGTTCAGGAATCGGTGAACCCGGCCCAGGCGGGAGATGTAGAACCCGCTGCGGAATAACTATTGAGAAAAGGTGGCGTTTTAAATGGCAGACGTATTATCCCAAAGTCAGATTGATGCACTTTTGAAGTCCATGCAGGGTGGCGGGGGCGATGACAGCAGCGCCGGCAGCGCTTCTGCACAGCCGGAGAAAAAGGCGGCGGCTGTGCAGGAAGAGAAAAAGAAGCCGGATACACCAGAGATCAAGTACAGTAAATACGATTTTTACAGTCCAAGGAAATTTACTAAGGATAAGATGAAGATCCTGACCAGCGTATTTGAAAATTATGCGAGGATTATTACCTCCCAGGTCAACGGCGTGTTCAGGGTCATGACCGACATCACAGTGATGGAAGTCCAGGAACGGCGTTATTATGAATTTGTAAACTCTCTGAAGGAAAATGATGTGATTACCCTGGTCAATACCAGCATGGAAAATTATAACCGGAAGCTGGTGCCTCTTATGATGTATGTGACGCCGGGCCTGGTGATCACCCTCATCGACCGTATGCTGGGAGGAGAGGAGACGGTGGTAAAGGTAAAGGACGGATACCGCTATTCAGACGTGGAAACCGCTCTGTACCGCAGAGTCTTAAAACAACTGATCCATGCGCTGAAGGACGGTTTCGCCAGTTATATAAGCGTGAATTTTGAACCATACCGGATAGAAGAGAATCCTACAATGATGCAGGATGTGGGATTGGATGAGACGGTGGCCATTATTCATCTGAATGTGGATGTGACCGGACTTGCAGTGGAAAGGATCAGGATTTGCATGCCTGGAAGCCTGTTGGAGGCGATTTTCCAGGTGATGGACAGCCACAGGCATCTGGCCAAAGGCTACTCTTATGAGGATAACCGCGAGACAATCCTGGAGAATATCCGCCAGTCCCAGCTTCCTATTACCGGACAGCTAGGCAAGGTATCTCTTGATTTGAATGATGTATACCACTTGAAGGTAGGCGATGTGATTGATATGAATAAGCCTAAGGACAGGGATGTCACCGTTTATGTAGGCAGGCAGGCATGGTTTACCGGAAAAATGGGCATTTATAAAAAGAATATGGCAATCCGGATCAACCGGAGGATCTTCGGGGAAGAAGAGACGGAGGATGGAGAGGGCCTGGAAAGTCCCGATCAGGAGGAACTTCTCATGGCCCAGGAGGACATGGCTTTTGACGGATAACAGCCATGTCGGCAGGACAGGATAAGAGGTTACTGTTTTTTAGTAACATCATATATATTATTTATTTAATAAGAGAGGGGATAACAATGGCTAAGATTATGTTGGTTGACGATGCCGCATTTATGAGGATGATGGTTAAGAATGCCTTGACTAAAAGCGGGTATGATAATTTTGTGGAGGCTCAGGACGGAGCGGAAGCAGTGAAAAAGTATGATGAGGAAAGCCCGGATATGGTGATTATGGATATTACCATGCCCAATATGGACGGCCTGCAGGCACTGAAAAAGATTCGGGAGAACCATCCGGACGCCAAGATTGTAATGTGTACAGCAATGGGCCAGGAGGGCATGGTTGTGGATGCAATCAAATCAGGAGCCAAGGACTTTATCGTAAAGCCTTTTAATGCAGACCGTATCGTCCAGACCGTAAATACTATTTTAGGGCAGTAAACTGCCGGGCAGGAGGAATGGAACATGGCTTTTTTAAGCTCTTTTGACATCAGTGCATCGGCTCTCAGCGCCCAGCGTATCCGCATGGATATAGCCGCGGAAAATATTGCCAATATTGACACTACAAGAACCGAGAGAGGCGGGGCTTACCGCAGAAAGGATGTGCTCTTTGAAAGCTTTGGAGCAAAATCCTTTAAGCAGGCTCTTCGTAATGCTTCCATGGGGAAGGGCTTTGCCGGCAGGAATGCAGGAGTGCGGGTGGCCGGTATCATTGAGGATGACCGGGAGATGAAGCAGGTCTATAATCCAGGGCATCCGGATGCCGATGAAAATGGCTTTGTGACTCTGCCCAATGTAGATCTTCTGAAGGAAACGGTGGACAGCATGTCCGCCACCAGATCCTATGAGGCGAATGTTACAGCGTTGAATGCAATGAAGCTGATGGCGCAGAAAGCGCTGGATATTGGTAAATAATGTTTAGCGCATTGAAAAATTAGGGTAAAAGGAGATAGAAAAATGGGCGCTAGCAGCTTTAATGAGATGGAACTGGACGCCATAGGCGAGATTATGAATATCAGCCTGGGCGCCTCGGCGACGGCAGTTTCCACAATGCTGGGCACCAAGGTAAACATTACCACACCGGTAGTACTGGTTCAGACAAGGGAAGAGTTTGAATTCAAACGATTAGAGCCGGCCATTGGTGTTGTGATTGATTATGTGGAAGGGCTGGACGGCAAAAATATCATGATGTTCCGGAAGGAGGATATCCGGATTATCGTCGGGACCATGATGGGGGAAGATCCGCCTGCCGACGCCTTTGAGATGATGGATGAGCTGTATATCAGCGCCATCTGTGAAGTTATGAACCAGATGATGGGATCCTCTGCTACGGCTTTGTCGGAGTTTCTGGGTACCATTGTAAATATATCGACACCAAAATCCTTTGAGGTGGGCGAGCCGGAGGAATTTAAGGATACGTATTTTACAGAAGAATCCGGCATGGTGATTGTACGTTTTCGTCTTGAGATCGAGGATAAGCTCAACAGTGAGTTTATGAACCTGATGCCGATCAAGCTGGCAAAGCGTCTTTTGGAGCCTTTTGCCGATTCTTTGGGCATGACATCAGAACCGGAACCGGCACCGCAGCCGGCCCCCGAGCCAGTACCGGCGCCAGCGCCACAACCAGCGCCCCAGCCACAGCCAGCTCCCGAGCCAGTACCGGCGCCAGCGCCACAACCGCAGCCGGCACCAGCGCCTCAGCCAATGCCGCAGCCGGCACCAACACCCCAGCCAATGCCGCAGGCACAGCCGATGCCTCAGATGGCAGATCCGGCGGCTGCGCAGGCTATGCCTCCTCAGCCGTATTACGCTTACCCGCCCGCGGGTATGGATCCTATGATGATGCAGCTTCTCAATCAGATGCAGCAGACACAGATGCAGATGATGGAGATGATGAAAAATACCAAGACTTCGGAACGTTCCTCCGGTTCTTCTTCCAACACCGGCAATTCCATTATCCGTCCTCTGGCCTCGCCACAGATGCAGGAAGGTGACGGTACAGGAGAGGAAGATAAGACGAACCAGGAGATGCTCATGAAAGTGCCTTTGGAGATCTCCGTGGAGATCGGAAGGACAAAACGCCTGGTGAAGGATATTCTGGAGTTTACTCAGGGAACCTTGGTGGTTTTAGATAAGATGGCAGGGGAGCAGGTGGACCTGTTTGTCAACGGACAATGTATCGCAAAAGGCGATATCGTTGTGGTAGAAGATAACTTCGGGATCCGTGTCACGGAGATCGTATCCCGGGAACTGCATCCGGAAAGCTTGTAAAATGGGAGATCTGACGTTATTTCGCGCAGTACTGACAGTTGCGGCAGTACTGGTTCTTGCCTGGTGGTGCAGCCGCCTGTTAGGAAAGCAGTGGGCAGTAAAACTGTCTTCTGCGTCTGGCAGTATCCGGCTGATAGAACAGCTCCAGGTGGGGCAGGACAGGAGGATCCTCCTTCTGAAGGTAGGGGAAGAGCATTATCTTATTGGCGTCAGCCAGGCAGGGATCCAGCTTTTATCAAAAATAGACGGATCCTTCGAGAACCCGGATGAGCAGGAGACGACCCGGCCTCCGGTCGGGACAGGGCTTTTCTTTGCGGATTTCATAAAAGAACATCTAAAAGAACGGCGGGATAAGATGGGAGGAAAACCATGACTGACCTTCTGACACAGTTAAATGGCGGAAGTGTTCCTGCCTTGGAATTGTTGTTTCTGACTACGCTTGTAGCGTTGCTGCCCTCCGTCGTCATTATGATGACTTCATTTACGAGGACAATCATCATTTTATCATTTACGAGGAATGCTATGGGCGTCCAGCAGGCGCCGCCTAATATGGTGCTGGTTGGAATTGCAGTGTTTCTGACTTTATATATTATGAGTCCGGTTATTAACCGGATTAACGATGAGGCCTATCAGCCATATGTGAGGGAAGAGATCAGCCAGGAGGAAGCTTTAGAGCGGATGGTGGTTCCGTTAAAAGAATTTATGCTGCGCAATACGGAAGTGAATACCATGGAGACATTTATCCGGCTGTCAAAGACACCGGTTTTGGACAACCCGGAAGATTATCCCTTGACTGTGGTGGTGCCGGCTTTTATGACCAGTGAGCTGAAGAGAGGTTTCACGGCGGGTTTTCTGATTTATTTACCTTTTTTGCTTGTAGATATTATTGTTTCCACTACCCTGATGTCCATGGGTATGGTAATGCTTCCGCCTGCCATGATTTCTATGCCTTTCAAGCTGCTGCTGTTTGTGACGGTAGACGGTTGGGAGCTTTTGTTTTCCAATATTGTACAGAGTTTCCGATAGAGGCGGGAGAGGAGAATAGAATAGCCTATGGGTGATTTGCAGATTCTGGACATTATGTACCAGACGTTTCAGCTTGCGGTGCGGCTGACCATGCCGTTTCTTCTGACCAGTATGGTAGTAGGGGTAATCATTGCTATTTTCCAGGCTGCTACCCAGATCAATGAGCAGACTTTAACTTTTGTGCCGAAGTTTCTTTCGATTTTAGCGATTATGGGCTTTTTGGGAAGCACGATACTGGCGATGCTCCAGGATTTTGTCAGGCAGATGTTCGGGCTGATCGGGGGAGGCTGACGCTTCATGTTTATTCTGTTTTCCTTAGTGGTTATGCGGATGAGCGGCGCGATTGTCTTTAACCCGGTTTTCGGAAGGACAAATTATCCCCGGGCGGCCAAGGGAGCCCTGATTCTTTTTCTTTCATTAATGTTGTTTGTGGGAGTGGACGGCACTCCGATCCATCAGCCTTCCGGAATGATCGAGTACGGGGTGATGCTGGTTAAGGAGATGCTTTTAGGATTTGTGCTGGGTTTTTCCATGGAGCTGACTTTCGCCATTGTCCGGTTTGCATCGGCAATCATGGATAATGTGATGGGGCTTTCCATGGCCCAGGTTTATGACCCTCAGTATAATACGCAGATGACCATCACATCCGGTATTTTTTATTCTTTTATGGCGCTGATTTTTCTTGCCACGGACGGGCATTTGCGGTTGATCGCCTTGTTTTTTTCTTCTGCCAGGCTGGTTCCTTTCGGAGAGATCACGGTCCGGCCGGAGCTGGCGGAATTGATGCTGGAGATTTTTAAGACCAGTATAACCACAGGGTTTCAGTTCGCCTTTCCGTTGGTAGCCATGGAGCTTGTGACGGAGGCGGCGGTAGGGATTTTGATGCGGATGATTCCGCAGATCAATGTATTTGCTGTTAATTTCCAGATAAAGATCATTGTGGGACTGATGATGCTTGTGTATCTGTTCAGTCCGATGGCAGCCCGTATTTACGTGATGATCGATGATATGTTTATGAATATGCAGCGTCTGATCATGCTGATGAGGTGAGAGGCATACAGGGAGCCGTGTGGACAAGAAGCCTGGAATGACAGAAGGGAGTGGTGGGCTTGGCGGAATCAAACGGACAGGAAAAGACCGAGAAACCAACCAGCAAACGGCGGAAAGACGCCCGCAAGGAGGGCAATGTATTCCAGAGCAAGGATGCCGTTACGGTGGTGATGCTGTTTGGCGTGTTTTATGTGCTGAAGCTGATGATTCCGCTCCTGTATGAAACCATACGGGACTGTATGGTTTATTTTTTTTCACAGGTAAGCAATCCGGATCCGTTAAATTCTTCGCCGCATATTTATGTGTACATGGTGGCGGCTGCAGTCAAATGTGCCATGCCGGTGCTTCTGGCATCGGTGGCCTTAGGGATCATTGCCCATGGGGTCCAGACACGGTTCAATATCAGCTTTCAGGTCCTCCGTCCCAAGTTCAGCAAGATGAATCCGATAAACGGGATTAAGCGTATGTTCGGGATCAAGAAGCTGGTGGACCTGGCAAAAAACCTGATTAAGATTGCGCTTTTATTGGCGCTTCTCATCAATCTTTTGAAAAAAGACCTGGTCGATATATCCAGGATGCTGGATATGCAGATCCTTCCGTCTGCGGCCAGGATGCTGGAACTTGTGTTCGAGCTGGTATTAAAAGTAGCGATGGCGTTTGCAGTGGTGGCTTTTTTTGATTATCTCTACCAGAGATGGGATTATGAGAACAATCTGAAAATGACCAAACAGGAAGTCAAAGACGAATATAAGATGACGGAAGGAAATCCGGAGATCAAAGGAAGGATCCGGAAGATTCAGAGACAGATGGCCTTGAGCCGCATGATGCAGAAGGTTCCGGAGGCGGATGTGATTATCAGGAACCCGACTCACTTTGCGGTGGCCTTGAAATATGACCCCGATAAATACGGGGCGCCGGTGGTCCTGGCAAAAGGGCAGGATGAGCTGGCGCTTCGGATTGTGCGGGTAGGGGAAGAAAGTGGAGTGTTTGTAATTGAGAACAGGCCCCTTGCCAGGGCATTGTACGATTCTTGTGAGATTGACCGGGAGATCCCGGCGGAGTTTTATGGGGTAGTGGCGGAGATTCTGGTATATATTTACCGGGAGAGCCACAGGGAGGATATGCTTCAGTAGAGATCCGATGTATAACCCTCTGACGGGTGCCGGAATGGTTGCATCAGATCAGTAACCGCATCATATTTTATATGGATGGAGTTTTTCATGAAAAAGTTGTTGAGCTATTCGGTGGTATTGTTCGTACTTACCGTAATCTTGTTATTGATTATTCCGCTGCCGGCGGCGCTGGTGGATGTGGCGATCATCCTGAATATGTCTCTTTCCATGATGATCCTTGTTACCACGATGACCATCCGGGAACCGCTGGAGTTTTCCATATTTCCATCACTGCTTTTGATTACCACCTTATTCCGTCTGGGGATCAATGTATCCACCACCAGGAATATTCTGAGCAACTCTGGTTCTTCAGGGCAGATTATTAAGGCTTTCGGTGATTTCATTCTGCGGGGAAATGTAGTGGTCGGTATGATTATCTACCTGATCATTGTTTTAATGCAGTTTATCGTTATCACCAAGGGCGCGGAGCGTGTGTCCGAGGTTGCCGCGAGGTTTACCCTGGATGCCATGCCCGGTAAGCAGATGGCCATTGACGCAGACTTAAACTCCGGTCTCATCAATGAACAGCAGGCAAAGATCCGGCGTGAAAAGATCCAGCGGGAAGCGGATTTTTACGGTTCCATGGATGGTGCCACCAAGATTGTAAAGGGCGATTCGGTCATGTCCCTGATCACCACGGCCATCAATCTGATCGGAGGAAGCATTATCGGTATCGTCCAGTCGGGAGATACCATTGGAAACGTGTTGAATACTTATTCTATTGCCACGGTAGGCGACGGCCTGGTAGGGCAGATTCCCTCTTTGCTGATCTCTACGGCCACCGGCATGATCGTCACCCGCGCGGTCTCGGAAGGAAGCTTAAACGAGGATGTCTCCAAACAGTTTATGGCCCAGCCTACGGCAATCATGATCAGCGGCGTTGTCATCGCCGTGCTGACGGTGATTCCGGGGATGCCGGTGATCCAGCTTGCGATCATTTCCCTGGGGCTTATCGGAGGCGGTTTTTATCTGTCCCGCCGGATTAAGGCGGAGCCGGGGCTTGCCATGGCGGGAGCTTTCGGCGGCATAGCGGCGCCCGGGGCGGAGCCGGAGGGCATTGCGGAGGAGGCTCCCCAGGAGGAGGCTCCGAGGCCGGTCAGCGAGGAGGAGTATTTCAAGGATGTCAATAATGTATATACCTTGCTTTCCGTGGAAGCCATTGAGATGGAATTTGGCTATAGCCTGATCCCTTTGGTGGATGAATCGGTAGGCGGGCGTCTGATTAACCGGATTATTATATTCCGCCGTCAGTATGCCCAGGATATGGGGTTTGTGATTCCTTCCATCCGTCTGCGGGACAGCTCGGGGCTGAATACAAACCAGTATTGTATCAAGATCAAGGGGGAGGAGGTGGCCAAGGGCGAGATTCTGGTGGATTATTATCTGGCGCTGGAGCCGGAGAACCCGGAGAAAGAGATCGATGGCATTGAGACGATTGAGCCTGCCTATGGGATACCCAGCCGCTGGATCCGTCCGGAGGACAGGGAGCTGGCGGAGATATACGGATATACGGTTATCGACCCGCTTTCCGTGCTTGTGACCCATCTTTCCGAAGTGGTGAAACAGCATGCCCATGAGCTGATCACCCGTCAGGAAGTGATGCATCTGGTGGAGAATACCAGGAAGATTTCCCCGGAACTTATAGAGGAAGCGTTCCCCAACCTGATCAGCTACAGCCTGTTCCAGAAGATCCTGACCAGCCTTCTGAAAGAAGGGGTGCCGATAAAAGACCTGGAGACCATACTGGAAACCATGATCGAGACCATATCCGACACAGGGCTTCCGGTGAAGGATGTGGACGGGATGATCGAGAATATCCGGGTGGCCTTAAAGCGTACCATTACCAGAATGTACTGCGAGGACGGCAGCATGAAGGTGATTACCCTGGATGCGGAGCTGGAGCGCACCATGGTGGGATGCCTGTCAAAGGGAGAGAGGGGATATTATCTGGCTTTAAGCCCGGATATCCTTCAGAGCCTGATTAATCAGGTGACGGTCCAGCTTAAGAAGTTCAGCGGTTTTTCCCAAAGTCCTGTAATCCTGACTTCCCAGGTGATGCGGGTCCATTTTTACCGGCTGATCGACCAGTTTTACCCGAATGTCAGGGTACTCTCTTTTAATGAGATATCCAATAATGTGCAGATTCAGTCCATTGGCAGCCTGACTCTTGACAATACAGGGAGAAAGGGCGCCTGACCGGAAAAGGGGGTGAGGCAAGATGCCGCCGGCAGATTATTTAGATGATAAGACCAACGAGGAGCTTCTGGAGATGTATCGGCAGGAGGGAAAGCTGGAGGTAAAGCAGGCCCTTGCCCTGCGCCATCTTTATATTGTTAAGACGATTGCCATGCAGATGAGAAATATTTACGCAGGCACCCTCCAAATGGAAGATATTATCAATGAAGGCGTCATTGCCATCATGAAAGGTATTGACAGATACGACCCAGAGCGAGATAATAAGTTTGAAACGTTCATATCCCGCAGGATCCGGGGAATGATCATTGACCTGATCCGCAAGAATGACTGGATGCCGAGAGATTTCCGCAAACAGGTGAAAGCCATGGATGAGGCCAGGGTCGCCCTGGAGCGTAGCCTGGGCTACACCCCCTCCGATGAGGAGACGGCAAAATATATGGGAATGGATATCCGGAAGTTTAAGAAGCTTCAGAGAATGAGCGTCATGATGAACGTGCTTTCCCTGGATATGATCACGGATGATGAGGGAGAGCATCAGTCTCTGCAGCTTTCCAGCGGAGATATGGATTCCCAGCCTGAGAAGGCATTTCTTAAGGGCGAGTCCCGCCAGATTCTGGCAGAGGCGGTGAACAGCCTGAAGGAAAAGGAAAGGATGGTGATTTCCCTGTATTATGTGGAAGAACTGAATATGGGGCAGATCGCCCATATTTTAAATGTCAGTGAGCCCAGGATCTCCCAGATCCACAGCTCCGCCATACGGAAGCTGAAGGCTTATATGAGTAATTATATGGAGTAAAATGCAGTTGCAGGAACAGGGCGTGATACGCTGAAAGGAGGAAACGGGCATGTATCAGGGGTTTTATAATCTGACATCCGGCATGCTGACCCAGAGCAGGAATTTAAACGTAATCAGTAACAATATGGTGAATATCCAGACTCCCGGTTATAAGAAAGACAAGATGGTCAGTACCACGTTTCAGGAGGAGATGCTTTACCGGACGGGAAAGCGATACAAGGAGGATCCGGAACCTCTTGCCACCACATCCAAGATCCGGGCTGCGGACAGGACTTACGTGAACCATGAGCAGGGAGGATTTGACCTGACAGACGGAATTTTTGATTTCGCCCTGGGGGACAGAGGATATTTCTGCATCGATACTCCTATGGGAGTCCGGTATACGCGCAATGGCTCCTTTTTTGTGGATGAGGAAGGCTACCTTTCCCTGAACGGGATGGGAAGGGTCCAGGGGAAGGACGGACAGCCTATTCAGATTGATAACGAGGAATTTACGGTAGACGGCAGAGGCAACATTCAGGTAACGGAGACAAGCGGCGGAGGCGAGGACGAGGAGGTTATCGTTCAGACCCGCCAGATGGGTACTCTGCGGGTCGTGGATTTTGAGGACTATGAGCAGCTTCATAAGGAGGATTATGGCCTGTTTTCTACTAACCAGGCGCCTCAGGAGATAGAATCGCCTTCTGTCATGTGGAAGATGGTGGAACGGTCTAACGTGGACATGGTAGAGGAGATGGTTTCCATGATGTCGTCTCAGAGGGCATTACAGAGCGCTGCCCAGGTGCTCAAGATGTATGACCAGATTTTGAGCAAAGCCGCAACGGATGTGGGAAGATTGTAAGGGAGGTAAAAACTTATGTATCAGTCGTTTTATACAGGCGCCCTGGGTGCCGGGACCTGTATGGCAAAGATGGGGATAATTTCCAACAACATCGCCAATATCAACAATGACGGATTTAAGCCGAAAACCGCAGTGTTTTCCGATCTTCTCAATTTTAATCTGAACGATTCGGAGGATGCGGTCACGGAACTGATGTCCGGCAATGGCGTCCGGCTGCAGCGGACGTACACCCATTATGACGTGTCGGCCATGGCCCAGACCAACAGTCTCTGTGATTTTGCCATTGCTGAAGACAATGCCTTTTTTATGGTTCAGGATCCGGGAACCGGAGAGATCACTTACACCAGGAAGGGAAGTTTCCACAAGGGCCAGTGGCAGGACGGCTATTACCTGACCACGGATACGGGGAAGCTGGTACTGGATCAGAACGGAGAACCTTTGAAAGCAGAGACTCCTGATATTGAGAAGCTGCTTGCCATGCAAAGCGAGGACTACGAGGAGGAAGAGGAAGAGGAGGAAGAAGAAGAGGGTGTGGATAAGCCCCGTATCAGCGTCTATACTTTTTCCCATCCCAGCCATCTGGTCAGCGTAGGTGATAACGAATATTCGGCTCCTGCCGGGATGGAGCCGGTGCTGGTGGAGAATGCCAGGATCGTTCCCTGTGCCGTGGAACGTTCGGGGACGGATTTGGCCAAGGAGATGGTACGGATGATCGAGTGTCAGCGGGCTTATTCTTACGCGCTGAAGATGGTAACTACGGCGGATGAAGTGGAATCCACGATCAATTCCCTGCGAGGATAATAAACCCCAACGAATAGGAGGTCATAGGAAACTATGAAATTAAAAAGCTATGAGGATATGAATCTACAGGAATTGGATGTGATGAAAGAGATCAGCAGCATCGGAACCAGCCATGCGGCCACATCCCTTTCCAAGCTCCTGCAGAAGGAAGTGCGGATTTCCATACCCGAAGTAAATGTGCTCGGTTATGAGCAGACCGTGAATAAGATCGGAGATATCGAGGAGCTTGTCGCCGCTACTTTGGTACAGATGTCCAATGAGGTAGAAGGGCTGATGTTGTTTATCTTTAAACTGGATCTGGCAAACGTGGTGCTGGAGAAGCTGATCGGCAGGACTTATGAGTCTTTCCAGGACCTGGATGAGCTGGCTTATTCCGCCCTGGAGGAGATAGGCAATATTATCATCTGTTCCTATGTGAATGCTTTTACTCAGTTGGTGGGAGTGGAGATCGACCTGTCTGTTCCCAGCTCGACCTTGAATATGCTGGGGGGAATCCTGACTGTCCCTATTGCGGAATACGGATATGAGACTGACAAGCTGATGTACATTAACGCGGAGTTCATAATAGACGGCCGGAAATTGTCTGACGGGCTTTTGATGCTTCCGGACATTCCATCTTTGAACAGTATCTTAGAAAAATTAGGAGTTATATAATGGCTGACAGGGATATAAAAGTAGGAATCGGTGATATGAAATTCACTAGGGGAGGCGGCACCGTCATTACATATGCCCTGGGTTCCTGCATTGGAATCACGATGTATGACCCTGGTTTGAAGCTGGGAGGCTTGCTGCATATTATGCTGCCGTCCCGAAGCGACCCCAATGATCCCAAAGTGTATAAATACGCGGACAGCGGGATCCGGGAGATGATCCGTAAGCTTACGGCTTTTGGTATGGTTAAGAGCAGGACCGTGGTGAAGATCGCAGGCGGCGCCAAGATGTTCGATATCAAAGGCAATGCGGATTTCGGCAATATTGGCGAGAGGAACGCAGCCATGGTGAAGAAAATTCTGCTGGAAGAGCGGATGCGTGTGACATCGGAGGATACGGGCGGCGCTTACGCCCGGACGATGGTTTTGAAGGTGGATACGGGAGAGGTACTCATCCGTACCGTGGGCAGGCCGGAGAAACACCTGTAAGGAAGCAGGAGACTGCCTGAAATGGTTCGCGGAGAGAGGGAACGGCTGTCCGCAGATAGAATAATTTGTAGGAATTTGTAGGAAACGGAAGCGATGGAAGCCAGGAAGCGCCTTTTTGGAGTGAAGGCCTGCTGCCGGTTTTTGTGCCAGAGAGAGGAGAGTGTGAAGGTGGAAAAGGGAAAAGAAGGAATCCTTCTGGAATCGGGAACAAATGAAATTGAAATCATGAAATTTACAATCCAGGGGGAATTTTACGGAATCAATGTGGCAAAGGTGAAGGAAATTATGATGGCGGAGAAAGTCAAAGCCATGCCTCATGCTCATCCGGCAGTGGAAGGGATCTTCAAGCCCAGGGATATTCTGATTACGGTGATTGACCTTGGTTTTTATCTGACCGATGAGTGCCTGGAGCATAAGCCCAGAGATCTGTTTATTGTGACGAACTTTAACAAGATGACGGTTGCGTTCCGGGTTCAGAGCATTGAGGGGATCAGCCGGATTTCCTGGAATGATATCCAGAAGCCGGATAAGACCTTAAGCCACGGGGAAGAAGGGGTGGCTACGGGGATTGCCCAGTGCGCGGGCGAGCTGGTTACGATTCTTGACTTTGAGAAGATTGTGGCGGAGATTGCCCCGGAGACGACCATCCAGCTTTCCGAGGTGGACCAGATGGGAGACAGGCCGATCTGCAACAGCCCGCTGGTGATCGCAGAGGATTCTATCCTGCTGCAGAAAATGATTGACGAGGCCCTTGAGCGCGCCGGATTTACCAATGTGAAGAACTTTAATAACGGACAGGAAGCATGGGATTACCTGGATTCCATTAAGGGAGATTCGGATCTGTATGATAAGGTAAATCTGATCATCACAGATATCGAGATGCCGAAGATGGACGGACACAGGCTCACCAAACTGGTGAAGGACGATTCAAGGCTTAAGTATCTGCCGGTGGTGATCTTCTCGTCGCTGATTGACGACCAGATGCGGATTAAGGGAGCGGCGCTGGGTGCGGACGAACAGCTTACAAAGCCGGAGATCGGAAACCTTGTCCATGTGATCGACAAGCTGCTGGAGCGGTTTGAAAAGAATATTGAAGGAAAAGAGTAAGAAAAAAACAAGAAAAAATTAAGTGCGGACGCTGGTACAGCCTGGCAGAAATGATGCAGGGCTGTACCAGAATGCTTTTTATGGTTTTTTGTGAAGGAGGCTGAAGCAGTGAGAAAACAGTTGGCATTGCTGTTTGGCAGTCTGGCGTTGATGGCGGTATGGGCATTTCCCGGGATGGCGGAAGGATGGGAGCTGTCAGAGGACGGTAAATACTGGACCTACTGTGATTCCCCGGGAGTGCCGCGGGAAGACGAGTGGATCGAGGATCACGGAAAGACTTATTATGTGGATGAAAAGGGCCACATGAAGACAGGATGGGTGACAGATAAAGATACCGGTGAAAAGTATTACATGGGGGAGGACGGAGCCATGTACGTGAATGCCTTTACCAAGGACAACCGGTATGTAGGGCCGGACGGACTGCAGATAGCAACTTATGACACTTATCGGAAGACAGTAAAGTCAGAAATCAAAAAGGCGGTTCCGAAGAAGAAAAAGACAAAGAAAATCGGCCAGAATGCCGCGGAGGAACCGGCGCGGCAGGGATATTTCCTTATCACAGACTTAAATCTGGACGGATACAGGGACCTGGTGGTGATGGATGGGACGGAGGAAAGCAAAAATCTTGTGGAAGTGGCCATATGGGATCCTGAAGAAGAGATATTCTTGCTGTCTGCGGAGTTTGATGAACCGGAGGAGGGAGCCGCTGCCTGTACTTTGTACCAGAATCCCGAGGAAGAGACGATCTGGCTGGAGGTTGCGGAAACAAACGGGAATTGCTATCTCTTCCAACTGGAGTACCAGGAGGCCAGGTTTAAAAATGTCTGGAGTTTTGAGATGGAGATCGACGATTGGGGCGGGCCGGAGTATCTGATAAACGGCCAGGCCCAGGATCAGGACGAATGGGATTTTGAGCTTGCCGAGGCGCGAAGGGCAAGGGGAGAGACTGTCCTTGGGGGATTTCTTCCGGCCACAGAGGAGAATATAAATGCCCAGGTGGATCGGATACTGACAGAAGAAGAGCTGGATTTGTGGTAAGAGAGGAGAAGAACGGAAATGGAACGAATGAAAAACCTGGCTTATTATAACGGAAAGATTACGGCAATTGACGACATGATGATACCGGCCAATGACAGGGGATTTTATTTTGGAGACGGCATTTACGAGGTGGCGATGGTATATAATCACAAGATTTTTGCCCTGGAGGATCATCTGGACAGGATGGAAAGCAGCGCCGCCATGGTGAGGATTGAGCTGCCTGGCAGGAGGGATGAGATCGGCCGGCTTCTGTCGGAGCTGGCTTTGAAAGTGGAGAGTCCCTGCCAGTTTTTGTACTGGCAGATAACCCGGGGAACTTCTCCCAGGAATCACCTTTTCCCGGATACGAAAGCGGTTGCCAGCAATCTCTATGTGTACAGCAAGCCCTGGAAAGGGGTGGAGATGTCGGATGAATACCGCCTGATGAGCGTGGAGGACACCCGTTTCCTTCATTGCAATATTAAGACTTTGAACCTGCTTCCCAACGTGATGGCGGCCCAGAAGGCGAAGGAGGCCGGGTGCAGTGAGGCGATTTTTGTCCGTGACGGATATGTGACAGAAGGGTCCCATTCCAATATTTCCATGGTAAAGGACGGAGTGTTTATCACCCATCCGCTGGATAACCTGATTCTTCCGGGTACGGAGAGGAAACATATGATGGCGTACTGCAAAGAGCTGGGGATCCCGGTGGAGGAGAGGGCTTTTACTCTTGAGGAGCTGGCACAGGCGGATGAGATTATTGTATCCAGCACCAGCCATCCCAGTATGCGGGCCATGGAGCTGGACGGGAAAGCCGTGGGGATGAAGAATCCGGAGCTTGTGAAGAAGCTGAGGGAGAAATATATGCAGGAGGCCGGCATGTAAGGTTTCGGCTAAAGATGTGAGAAGAGAGAAGAAAGGTGCAAAAAGATTATGGAGCTGAAGCGAATCCGGGATTATGGAATAGGAACCGGCCGTATGAAGCCGGGGGAACGCAATAAGATTACGGATGTTCCCGGCGTGCTGGTGGGGCATTCTACCATTAAGACCCGGGAAAACCATACGGGTGTCACGGTGATTCTTCCCGGGCCGGATAATGCCTATGCCAATAACTATGTGGCGGCTTCCTATGTCCACAACGGTTTTGGGAAGAGCTGCGGCCTGATACAGATCGAGGAACTGGGAACCATTGAGACGCCCATTGCCCTCACCAACACGTTAAATACAGGCCTGGTGTGGGATGCCCTGACGGAGTATGTGATCCGGCAGTGCGAGAAGGACGGGATTTCTGCCAGGACGATCAATCCCATAGTGGGAGAGTGCAATGACAGCCTGATCAACCATATCACGAACCGGGCGGTAAAGGCGGAACACGTGTGGGATGCCATAGACCGGGCGGAAGCGGATTTTGAGGAAGGGGACGTGGGGGCCGGCGCAGGGACGGTCTGCTATGGACTAAAGGGCGGGATTGGCTCTGCGTCCAGGATTGTGGAACTCTATGGGAAGAAGTATACCATTGGGGTGCTGGTACAGTCCAATTTCGGGGCTGCGGCGGATTTTATGCTGGACGGCGTCCGGGCAGGAGAGAAGCTCCTTAAATGGAAGGAAAAGATGGACAGGGAGTGCGGGACAGGCCGGAGGGAGGATGGAAAAAGAGAGAAAGAGGAGGAGCTGGATAAAGGCTCCATTATGACCATTCTGGCCACGGATCTCCCGGTGTCCCATCGGCAGTTAAAGCGGATTCTGCGCAGGACGGCAGTGGGGATTGCCCGTACCGGCGCCTATACGGGCCATGGAAGCGGTGAGGTGATGATCGGGTTTACCACGGCCAACCGGGTTCCTGCAGAAGCGGGGGAGGAGCCGCTGGTCCAGTTGACGCTGCACGAGTCTTTGATCAATCACGCCTTCCAGGCAGCCGCGGAGGCTGCCCATGAGGCGATCTTAAATTCCATGGTCTGTGCCGGGCGGACGGCCGGCATAGACGGGAAGGTGTATTACGGGCTGGGGGAGTGTCTGCCGTTCATAGCAGGATGAGGGATGCTGCTTTCAGGAACCGTTTTTCATAAGCCATGCCAGGCCCAGCTCCGTTATCTCGCACCCGCCCTTGGTGCGGTGGACCAGGATTAGTTCCTGGTCCGCCAATTCTTTTAAAAGCCCCCGCAGTTTCCCGTCGGTGATGCCGGCGCCGGTTTCTGCCAGGGCTTTTTGTATGGAGGCGCGTCCGCTTTTAGGCATATCCCGGATGATGGCCAGTACTTTCCGCGTGAGGGAACCGGGATTGTCCCGGGCTGGTGTCAGGCTGTCCCGGATGTAGGAGGGAAGCTGGGACAGGATCAGGGGATGGGCGCCGTACATGGAGGAGAAATACTGGGCCAGGTTGATCAGCTCCTTGATGTTGCCCGGGTAATCATAGGACAACAGAAATTGGTACAGGCTTTTGGACAGGATGGCGTCCATCTGAAACCGGGAATGATGAAACATGCTTTGGAAAAAATGTTCCATAAGCAGGGGGATATCTTCCCGGCGTTCTTTTAAGGGAACCGTATCCAGAACCGCCGTGCTCAGATGGAAGAACAGGTTCTTGTCAAAGGTATTTTCCTGCACCCTGGCGTACAGATTGGGGATGGAAGTGGCGATCACCCGGATGTCCCAGGATCTTTGCGGGGGCAGGGAGCCGCCGGAGGTGTTCTGGAGAAGCTGCACCAGAAAATCCTGCATCTCGGGGGAAAGCCGTTCAATATGGTCAACTAGGAGCGTGCCGTGGCTGGCTGTCTCCAACACTTCGTTTAAGCTGCAGCCGGACAGGGTAAGAAGCTGGTTTAAGCTGACAAAGGGATGGCTGCGCCTGCTGGAGCTTTGGTGGATAGCCCTGGCCAGCGTTTTCTTCTGGGTTCCGTTTTCCCCCTGGATGAGAATGGGAAAGTCGTAGAGGGAAAGCCGCCTGGCATAGGAGATCACTTCCTGGAACCGGGGGGAAGTGGTGAGAAAGCTGGAAAAGCCGTTCTGCTGCCGATTTGTGGAGGCTGTGCTGCAGCCGGGTTCTCCTGCCGGGTCTTCTCCTGCCCAGGCAGGATCAGGAGAAAGGAGGGGAAGGCCAGGGTCTGTTTCGTGGCTTCCGTCCGGCTTGCTGGTCAGCAGGGAGACACGGGTATGGTTGGGGAAAGAAAGTTCCATTACATTTAAAATCATGGGGACGCCCATGTTGTTGGTGATCCTGTAGTCTGCCGTCTGATTAAAGAAAAGCCGGGAATATACTTCCGGAAGGCAGTTGGAAAAAAGGGTCCCCGCCCCATGCTTTTCGGAAAGCCCCCATTCTCTGGCAAAATGTTTGTTGATTGCCATGATGGACCCGTTTTCGTCCAACAGGCAAAGGCTGACAGGCAGGTTGGAGACCGTGGCCAGGAGAAGCTGCTGGGAAAAAACAAAGCTGCTGTAGTAGCTTCCTGCAGTCCGGACTACCTTCAGGATATGGGAAATATAGTTCCGGGTGATCTGATTGCCCAGCCTGGCCGGAAGATGGAACAGGACGCACAGTTCATTGATGGTGGAAATGTCGAGGATCCGGTTCCCGATATTGATCACATTCCGGATGTGGCCGGGGACAAGCTGAGGTTCTCCCACGGTAATGGCATAGCGCACGGTATGGTCGATCTCCTGGGTTTCCCCGAAATAGGGGATAAAATGGTATTGGGTGATGCCGAATTCTTCAAACTGCCGGATGGTACTCAAGGTGGAGTCCAGAAAATCATTGACCACATAGACCCGTTCTCCCGGCGGGATCCGGATGATCTGGTCTAAGAAGGCATGGTTGAAGGTCCTGGTACAGACAATCTGACTGACGGAATCAGGAACGGGAACAGGAAAGTCCGACTGGACCTGCGGGCTGGAAAACAGGACGCACTGGTAGGGAAGAAGCTGTTCTGATTTTTGGATGTCGGAAGGGGCGCTGGCGTCAAAGACGATATGGTTTCCCAGAATCGACTGGAGATAATCCTGGAATTCGATGCGGATGTAGGGACTGATGCAGACGATCAATACATGATATTTGTCCTGGGATAAGGGCATGACAGACCTCCTTTTTTAGGAAGATTATAAAATATATCAAAGAATAAATCAACCTAATCCGACTGCTTGCAGGAAAAAAATATTGGAAGAAACAAAAATTCAGCACTTTACCTTGACAAAGAAAAAAAGTACAATTAAAATATGGGGTAACGGCAATGAGGCGTTAATGGGATATCTGAAAAATCAGGAGATATCCACGGGAATCGCCTTTGTTTTTTTGTTCCGGCCAATAAGAAAAACAGATATGAGAATTATCAGACAGGGAAGAATAAGGAGGAGTTTCATGAGAAGGACAAAAAAGAAATATTACGCGCTGCTTCTGGCGGCGTCCATGGCGGCTTTGACAGCCTGCGGAGGAGGTTCCGGGGACGCGGGTTCCGGGACAGGCTCTTCGGCGGCCCCGGCAGCAGGCGGCGAGACCCAGGCCCAGGCGGAGATCCCGCAGGGGGCGTCGGTTTCCCAGGAGACTGATATCGTGGCGGCGGTAAACGTGGACTTTACCACCATGGATCCCATGGATACCAGCGATACTTTGTCAGGAGGAATCCAGAGGATGATTTCTGACAGCCTGTTTGGATTTGATGACGGCATGGGGATCATTCCTATGCTGGCCACAGGCTATGAGGCCAATGACGAGGCTACGGAATTTACCATCACCCTCCGGGAAGGGATCAGTTTTACAGACGGCACTCCGTGGGACGCAGATGCGGCTCTTGCCAATTTTGCAAAATGGGACGACGAGACACTGGGACTTAAGAGAACCACTTTCCTCTGCAATGTGCTGGACACTTTTGAGAAAGTGGACGATTATACCATCAAAGTGAAGCTGACCGAGCCTTTTGGTGCGTTTATCAGCAACCTGGCACATCCTGCCTGTGTGATCATGAGTCCCAAGACCATCGAAGCCGGCGTGGAGGAGTGCGCGAGAAACCCGGTGGGAACCGGCCAGTATAAGTTCGTGGAGTGGATTGAAGGCGACCATCTGACTCTGGAACTGAACAAGGACTGGTGGGGCTATGATGCGGATATCTGCGGCGGGACGGCCCTGGCGGACGAGGATGCAGGATTTAAGACCATTACCTTTAAGCCCGTCCCGGAGAGCGCGACCCGCGTGGCTATGATCCAGTCTGGCGATGCCCAGGTGATCTGGCCGATCCCCACGGAGAACGTGGCGGTGTTGGAGAGCGACCCCAATGTGACTACTTATCGGGAGGACGGCATTGTAGTCCGTTATCTGATGATGAATACTCAGAAGGAGCCGTTAAACAACCCGAAGGTGCGTCAGGCCATGGACTACGCGGTGAATAAGGAAGCGTACATCCAGGTTGTGGACAACGGGACGTCTTCTGTGGCAACCTCTATTATCGGGCCGGCTGTCCAGTACTATAAAGCCAATGAGGCTCGTCCCTATGATCCGGAAAAGGCGAAGGAGCTTTTGGCGGAGGCAGGTTATCCCAATGGTTTTACCACCTCTGTAATGTATGCAAACACTACGGCAAACCAGAAGAGGGCAGAGTTCTTAAAGCAGCAGTTTGAGCAGGTCGGGATCAACCTGGAGCTGAAAGGCATGGAGAGCGCGGTCCTGAACCAGAAGATCCAGGATGTGGATGTTCCGGGTTCCGAGGCCGAGGTGGAGTGCTATATCATCGGATGGTCTCCTTCCACCGGTGACGCGGACTGGGGAATCCGTCCCCTGGTAGCTATCGAGTCTGAGCCGCCTATGAGCTATAATATCTGCTATTTTGAGAACGAGGAGCTGGAAGGCTACATTAAGACCGGCCTGGAGAGCGCAGACGATGCGATCCGCAGGGAGGCTTATGAGAAGGCCCAGGATCTTCTTTTTGAAGAGATGCCGATGCTGTATCTGAGCCTGGAGTCCAATACCTGGGCTACCGGGGCAAAGCTGCAGAATGTAAAGATTTATCCGGACGGCGCTATTAATATGAAGAACGCGAAGATGGCGAATTAACAAAAGCCGGGAATATTTCAGGCGCTGCAAGGCTGTACCTCCAGTTTGCAGCGCCTTTTTGTTACTTACACGCAAAGGAGCTGGTCTTTATGATTAAGGAGATGAGAAAAGTATGTTGCGATACACCTTGAAAAGAATTGTCGGAGTGATTCCCACTCTGATCATAGTAGTAACCTTCGTATTCTTTTTTGTACGGCTGATCCCTGGCGACCCGGCCCGTCTGGTGGCAGGCGAGCAGGCAACCCTGGACGCGGTGGAGGCGGTGAGGGTCCAGCTCGGCCTGGACCAGCCGATCCATATCCAGTATATCAAATATGTGGGCGGGCTTCTGCGGGGGGATCTGGGAATGTCTCTGCGCACCAAGAGGCCGGTGCTTACGGAGGTGGCGGCCCGGTACGGCAATACCATGGCGCTTACCTTTGCCAGCCTGGTATGGAGTACCGTTGCAGGCGTGATCCTTGGCGTATGGTCGGGAAAAAACCGGGGAAAATGGCAGGACTTTTCAGGAATGACCCTGGCGGTGTCGGGAATCTCCCTGCCGAACTTCTGGATCGGGTTTCTGCTGATCATGCTGTTCTCCGTGAAGCTGCGCTGGTTCCCCACAACGGGCGTGGGAAGCTGGAAGAACCTGGTGCTGCCAGCTATTGCCCTGGGTACCAGCATAGCGGCGATTATCGCAAGATTTACCCGGTCTTCTATCGTGGAGGTGCTTAAGGAGGATTACATCCGGACGGCCAGGGCCAAGGGATTGAGGGAAAAGACTGTGACCTGGGGCCATGCTTTCCGCAATTCTATGATCTCCGTGGTAACGGTTGTGGGTCTTCAGTTTGGTTTCCTTTTGGGAGGTTCCGTGGTCACGGAGGCGGTGTTTGCCTATCCCGGCCTGGGGCAGCTTTTGGTAGAATCGGTGAATTACCGGGATTATCCGGCGATCCAATCCCTGATTCTTATCTTCTCCCTGCAGTTTATTGTCATCAATCTGATTGTGGATATCCTCTATGCCATCCTCAATCCGGAAATCAAATTGTCATAGGAGGGTATACGCATGATCGGAAAGAAAAAAGCCGCCAATGCGGAATTGAATGAAAAGACAGATATCAAGACTCCGGTCTCGGAGATGGTGCGGAAATTCAAAAAGCAGAAGAATTCCGTGATCGCTCTTTGGTTTATTTTATTTTTGGTGTTTTTGGCGTTTTTCGGTGAGTTCATTGCTCCCTTTAAGATCAACGAATATGATTACAGCGCCATCCTTCAGGGACCCAATGCCGCCCACTGGTTCGGCACGGATGAATTCGGAAGAGATTTGTTCTCCAGGATTATCAGCGGGACCAAGATCTCTCTGGCCGTGGGGCTTTCCGCGGTGTCGGTCGGGGCGGTCTGCGGCACGGTCCTGGGACTGCTCGGAGGATATTACAGAGGGATTGTGGACGCGGTTATCATGAGGATCTGTGATGTATTGTTTGCTTTCCCGGGCATTATCCTGGCCATTGCCATTGTGGCCATTTTGGGAAGCGGGATCGGGAATGTGGTGATTGCCGTCTCTGTGTTCTCCACGCCTACCTTTGCCCGCCTGGTGCGGAGCCGCACCCTGGCTTTGAAAAATTCGGTGTTTGTCCAGGCGGCGAAGAACCTGGGGGCTTCGGATGCCAGGATTTTGTTCCGCCATATTCTGCCGGGGGCCGTGCCGGAGATCATCGTGCAGTTTACCATGTCGGTCGGTTCGTCCATCCTGACGGCTTCTTCTTTAAGCTTTCTGGGCATGGGGGCGCAGCCGCCCACGCCGGAGTGGGGACTGCTTCTGGCCAACGGGCGGAATTATATGATGACCAGCATGCATTGTACCGTATTCCCGGGACTTGCCATCTTCCTGACCGTGTTAAGCTTCAATATCCTTGGAGACGGGCTTCGGGACGCGCTTGACCCGAAACTGACGGATTAAGGCAGTGACTGAGAGAGGAGAAAGGGAGCAGATGGAAGATAACAGAAAGAATATATTGGAAGTAAAAAACCTCCATACTTATTTTTACACGGACAGCGGAGTGGTGAAATCCGTGGACGGAGTGGATTTTGAACTGAAGGAAGGAGCTACTTTAGGGATCGTGGGAGAATCCGGAAGCGGAAAGAGCGTGACTTCCCTCTCGGTGATGGGGCTTTTAGCAGGAACTACCGGAAAGATCGTGGAGGGCGAGATCCTGCTGGAAGGGAAGGATATCGCCCATATCAGCGAGGAGGAGAAGAGGAAGCTGCGGGGCAGCCAGATCTCCATGATTTTCCAGGAACCCATGACCAGCTTAAATCCGGTTATGAAGATCGGTAAACAGCTTACAGAGTGTATTTTACAGCATCAGGACATCTCTAAGGAAGAGGCATATCAGAAGGCGGAGGATATGCTGCGCAAAACAGGGGTGCCGCGGGTGAAGCATATGATGAAGGAGTATCCCTTCCAGCTTTCCGGCGGGCAGAGGCAGAGGGTGATGATCGCCATGGCCCTGGTGTGCCGCCCGAAAATCCTGATTGCCGATGAGCCTACCACGGCCCTGGATGTGACTATCCAGGCCCAGATTCTGGATTTGATGAATGAGTTGAAAAAGGATATCGGCACTTCGACTTTGTTTATCACCCATGACCTGGGAGTGGTGGCGGAAGTCTGCGATGAGGTGGTGGTCATGTATTGCGGCCGGGTAGTGGAAAAGGCGGATGTCCGCAAATTGTTTGCCCGCCCTTCCCATCCTTATACCATCGGGCTTTTGAATTCCATTCCCAAGCTTGGGGAGGCAGTGGAGGAGCTGGAGGCGATTCCCGGCAATGTCCCCAACCCCAAGTATATGCCTAGGGGCTGCAAGTTTGCACCCCGGTGCAGCAGGGCGTTTGACAGATGCCAGGAGGAGGAGCCGGGCTTTTATGAAGTGGAAGACGGCCATCTGTGCCGGTGCTGGCTTTGTGAGAAAGGGGGCGTTTAACATGGCAAATGCAGCGGATTGCTTACTGCATGTGGAGGATATGAAAATCTATTACCCGGTGGCAGGAAAGCGGCTGGGTACGACGGATTATGTGAAAGCAGTGGACGGGGTTTCTTTTGAGGTCAGGCGGGGTGAGGTGTTTGGCATTGTAGGAGAGTCAGGCTGCGGCAAATCCACCCTGGGCCGGGGAATCTGTAAGCTGGAAAAGCCGACAGGAGGCAAGGTTGTTCTTGACGGGGAGGATATCTCGGGCTATAATGACAACCAGATGCGCCCGGTCCGCAAAAAGGTCCAGATGGTATTTCAGGATCCTTATGCGTCTTTGAATCCCAGGATGTCAATATTTGACATTATTGCGGAGCCGCTGATCATTCATAAGCTGGCTAAGGATAAGAAGGAGATGGAGGAAAAGGTCCTGGATCTTCTTCGGAAGGTGGGGCTGGACGATTATCACGCCAACCGTTATCCTCATGAGTTTTCCGGGGGACAGAGGCAGAGAATCGGAATCGCCAGGGCTTTGGCGGTGCAGCCGTCTTTGATTATCGCCGATGAGCCGGTGTCGGCCCTGGATGTGTCCATCCAGGCCCAGGTGCTGAACCTGATGAACCAGCTCAAGAAGGATTTTAACCTTACCTATATTTTTGTGGCCCATGACCTGAGTGTGGTGGAGCATATCAGCGACCGGGTGGGCGTCATGTATCTGGGGAATTTTGTGGAGGTGGGAAATAAGGAAAGCTTATACCGCAAGCCCCTTCACCCGTACACCCAGGCGCTTTTGTCGGCGGTTCCGGTGCCGGACCCTACGGCTAAGAAGGAGAGGATGATCCTGGAGGGAAATATCCCGTCTCCTCTTAACCCGCCTAAGGGGTGCAAGTTCCATACCCGGTGCCCGAAGGCCATGGGGTGCTGCAAGGCAGAGGCGCCAAAGCGGTACCAGGTCAGCGACGACCATTATGTATATTGCCACCTATATGACGATGTAAACAACCAATAAGTTACGATCAGGATACTCCCGGAATCTTAGAGCAGGATTTCGGGGGTATCTATGACGAAAGGGGAGAATTGTCTTTGCCATGAAGATTTTTATCAGTGCGGATATCGAAGGCTGCGCCGGGCTGGCCCTTCCGGCGGAAACCCATAAACAGGAAGCCGTGTACCAGGCTTTTGCCCGGGAGATGACAAGGGAAGTATTGGCGGCCTGTGAGGCGGCCAGGGAAATGGGGGCGACGGATATTGTGGTGAAGGACGGCCATGGGGACGCATCGAATATCGACCCGCTTGAGATGCCGGATTATGTGAGGCTGATCCGGGGGAAAAGCGGCCATCCTTATAATATGATGTGGGGGCTGGATGAAAGCTTTGACGGTGTTTTGTATATTGGATACCATGCGCCGGCCGGGAACCCGGAGTTTTCCATCAGCCATACTTCTACCGGCAACAGTTTGTATATCCGCCTGAACGGGGAGTGTATGAGCGAGTTTATGCTGAACACATATACGGCTGCCAGCCTGGGGGTGCCGGTGCTTTTTCTGTCCGGGGATGAGGCTGTCTGCCGTCTGGCCAAGGCCCAGGTGCCGGAGATGGAGACTGTGGCGACAAAAAGAGGGACAGGAGGGGCAACCGTCTGCGAGCCTTCGGGGGCCGTTCTGGAGGGAATCCGCGCAGGGGTGAAAAAGGCCCTCCGGGGGGATCTTTCCAGGTGCAGGGTTAAGCTGCCGGAAAAGTTTGTCTATGAAGTGACCTTTAAGGACTGGAAAAAGGCGTATCAGATGTCTTTTTATCCGGGGATGGAGAAGGTAGATACCTTTACCGACCGGCTGACGGCCGGAAGGTGGATGGATGTGGTGACGGCCCACTGCTTTGTGGTGTATTAAATATAGCCGGGATAAGAAAGAATGGAATAAAGGAGACTTTTGATCATGGATATGCAGATGTTTGGCCGGATTTCGGATGCGTTTGGTCCGAGTGGATTTGAGGAGGATGTGATTCGTGTCATTGCGGGATATTGTAAAGAGTATCACGTGGAAAATGACGGGATGAACAACCTGTATGTCAGGATGCCGGGAGCGGACGGGAATAAGCCGGTGATCCAACTGGATGCCCACACGGACGAGTGCGGCTTTATGGTGCAGGCCATTCACGATAACGGGGTTCTTGGGATTCTTATGCTGGGAGGGTTTTCACTCAGCAACATCCCGGCTCATACGGTGATGATCCGGACAAGGAGCGGGAAGATGGTCCGGGGGATCATCACTTCCAAACCGGTTCATTTTATGAACGAAAAAGAGCGGGCTTCCCAGGAACTTGATATTGAGAGGATCTATGTGGATATCGGCGCCACCAGCAGGCAGGAGGTGGAAGAGGTATTCGGGATTTCCATCGGGGATCCCATGGTGCCGGAAGTGTCTTTTTCCTATGATGAGGAACATGAGATCTGCCTGGGGAAGGCTTTTGACAACCGGGCCGGGTGCGCCTGCATTGTGGATACCATGAAGCAGTTGTTTGGGGAGCGGGAGAAGCTTTCGGTGCAGGTAGTAGGCGCCTTCGCCGCCCAGGAGGAAGTGGGAATGCGGGGAGCCACGGTGACGGCCCAGGTGGTGAAGCCGGATCTTGCCATTGTGTTTGAGGGTTCTCCTTCGGATGATTTTTATTTCAGCGCCTCGCAGGCACAGGGGAAAATGAAGAGCGGGGTGCAGATCCGCCGGATGGACAAGAGCTATGTGTCCAATCCTGTGTTTGCCGGATATGCCGCTGAACTGGCTGAAAAGTACGGGATTCCTTATCAGGAGACCGTGAGAAGGGGAGGGAGTACCAATGCGGGAAAGATCAGCCTGACCGGCAAAGCGGTTCCTGTACTGGTGCTGGGAGTACCCAGCCGTTACGTGCATACGCATTATAATTTCTGCGCCAAAAAGGATCTGGAGGCGGCAGTCAGCCTGGCCGTGCAGGTGATACGGGAACTGGACGTGGAGCGGCTGCGGCAGATCTGCAGGAAGGACGTGCTGAAACGGTAGTGCGCGGCATGCCAGAAGCTTGCTGAAACGGCAGGGCAGTGTGCCGGGAATGCGCTGAAACGGCAGGGAGGCGTGCCGGGAGCAGGTTGGTATGCCGCTCCCGGCGCGGAATGATTTCGGAAAGGATTAGGAGAACATGAATCGGAAAAAACCTGTAATCGGAATCCTGGGTCTTACCAGAAGGACGGATCCAGGCCTGTATGTGAGCGGAGAGCATGTTTTTACAGGAAGCGCCAGTGTCCGGGCCGTTCTGATGAACGGCGGCATGCCGGTGGTGGTTCCGGCTGCCGCGGCTGCGAAAGACGCGGAGGCCGCCATATCTTTCTGCGACGGCCTTCTGTTTCCCGGAGGGGAAGATATGACCCCTTGGTATTATGACGAGGAGCCTCTTCCCGTGATCGGCGCCTTCCGGCCTGAGATTGACGATGCGTGGCTGAAGGCAGGGCGGTATGCCCTGGAACATAAGATCCCTATGCTTGGTATCTGCAAGGGGCATCAGACTTTGAATGTTCTTATGGGAGGAAGCCTTTACCAGGATTTATCGCTCCAGGAGGGAGAACGGATACAACATCTGCAGAAATACAACCGGTCTTATCTTACCCATCATGTGGAAGTGGAAGAGGGGACCCGGCTGGCAGGGATTTTTGGCGCAGGGAAGTTAAAGACCAATTCCATGCACCATCAGGCGGTGAAAAAGCCGGGAAAGGGCCTTAGAATATCCGCCAGGGCATGCGACGGCACGATAGAAGGCCTGGAGGACGAAGAAGGGCTGATTATGGGGGTGCAGTGGCACCCGGAGGATCTGGTGGATTCGGCTCCGGTTATGAACCGGCTGTTTGCGGATCTGGTGGAGCGGGCCGCGAGGCGGGAGTAGGATTCATATTTAAAAATCAAAAAAAGAGGACCCGGACGGGTCCTTTTATTGTCCGGTCATAATCCGGATAATCTCTTCGTTTGTCTGCTGCATTCCGTCTTTTCCCAGCCTGCCTACGTTTCGTATGGTTTCTTCCACACCTTTGGTGACGATCCCGTCGCCGCCGTAAAACTGCTGTCCACGTTTATACATGTTGTAGCCTAAAAGTCCGGCGTCCACGGCGGAGGCGATCTTGGCCGCACAGGAAGCTTTGGCGCCATCGCACACGATGCCGGAGACAATGGCAAGGGCGTTGACGACCGTGTGGACGATCTCTTTAAAACCGCCGCCGCAGAGGTAGGCTATGCCCGCCCCAGCTGCAGAACCGGCATTTACGGCGCCGCAGTAGGCGGAGAGCCGTCCGATCATGGTCTTCTGGTGGATGGCGCACAGATTGGACAGGGCCAGGGCCCGCAGTGTTTTTTCTTCATCGGCGCCCAGTTCATCGGCATATACCAAAACAGGCACGGATACCGTAATGCCCTGGTTGCCGCTGCCGGAATTGATAATCACAGGCAGCTCGCAGCCATTCATACGGGCGTCGGACCCGGCGGCGGCCATGGCCTTTGCCCGGGCCTGAACATCCTGGCCCAGGGAATCCAGAAGAACCTTTCCGATATTGGCGCCATAGTCGCCCTGCATGCCTTCCCGGGCAATCTTCATGTTGAATTCGGCCTGACGGTTTAACGGTTCCCGGATATCATCCACATCCACGGTGTTGATAAAATCCCAGATTCCTTTCATGTCCAGAAGGGAGCGGTCGGTAAGGTTTTCTTCTTTTTCTTCTTCGATAGGCAGGTCAAGCAGGACTTCCCCATTTTTTTCCTTATGTACAATGTTGGTATGGTAGTTGGCAATCCGTACCATACTGCTGTCATTTCCGTGATACAGCTTCACTATAATGTCGAAAATAATATGATTGTCCACATGTTCTACGGAAACAGGCACCTGTTCCAGGAATACACGGATCTGGGCCTGCTGTTCTTGCGTGACGCAGGAGATTACTTCAAGCTGCCTGCCGGCGTTTCCGGCCACAATGCCCGCTGCCGCCGCGGCCGCGATTCCTTTGAGATGGCCGGTATTGGGTACAATCACGGATTTCACATTTTTAATAATGCTTCCGCTCGCTCCCACTTCCACCCGCTCCGGCATGCAGCCCAGAAGTTCTCTTGCCGTGGCGGCGGCATAGGCCAGCGCTATGGGTTCGGTACAGCCCATGGCGGGAATCAGTTCTTCTTTCAGGATATCGATATAGGCCTGATAGCGAATGTCATTTTTATCCATAGCTTCTTTTGTCCTTTCTAAGGAGGCTTTGGGGGACGGTTATCCCTTTACGGCTCCTTCCATGATACCTGCCTTCTGGAATTTTTCCAGGATCAGATATAACACAATAATGGGGATAATGACCAGTGTGGTTCCTGCCAGGATCACGGGCCAGGGAGTGGAAAGGCCTTCGCTGACGGGAAGCAGGGAGATCGTGACCATCAGGGTATATTTTGCCTGTTTCCTCAGATACAGCAGGGGCCAGAAGAAATCATTCCAGCGGGCAATCAGGGTAATGGCGCCCCAGGAAGCCATGGCCGGCTTGATGACCGGGAGGATCACTTTCATAAAGATCCCGAAGTCGCTGCAGCCGTCAATCCTTGCGGCTTCCACCAGCTCATCGGGAACGTCCGTGATATACTGGTTCATATAGAAGATTCCCACGGCAGTGGCGATCCTTGGAACCACCAGCGACCACAGGCTGTTGATCAGCCCTACTTTTCTCATAATGATAAACAGCGGCACGGAACCTACTTCCGGGGGAACCAGCATGGTGGCAATGACAAAATAGAACAGAAAAGTCCTTCCGGGGAACCGGTATTTGGCAAAAGCAAAGCCTGCCAGCGCGCAGAAGAAAAGGGAAGTTATGGTTCCCATAATGGTAGTGAATACGCTGTTATAGGTATTCTGCCAGACCGGAATCATTTCAAATAACCGCCGGAAATTGGCCAGGGTAGGATGTTCCACAATAATGGAATGAAAGCCGGTAATGCTTTCTGATGTGCTCTTAATGGAGATCAGGCACATCCAGACAATGGGGAACAGGCAGATCAGGGTGATAAAAGCCAGCAGTCCGTAGACGGCCGCGGAAGAAATCATCTTATTTCGGTTCATAATCCTTCTCCTTTCCTACAGTTCACCCTGCCTGCGGCGGACCGCAAACTGAATGACAGAAATCATCATCAGAATCAGGATAAGCACAACGCCGATGGCAGAGGCATATCCCATATTGAATACGTTAAATCCCGATTCGTACATATACTGGAACAGGGAGGAGTTGGAGGTTCCCGGTCCCGGAAGAATGTAAGATTCGTTAAACAGTTTCCACATATCCACTGTCAGGGTAACGGAACAGAAAAACAGGATGTTTTTCAGGGAAGGCAGGGTGATGAACCAGAACTGCTGTGCAGCATTGGCGCCATCCACCGTAGCGGCTTCGTAGTAATCTTTGGATATGTTCAAAAGGCCGGACAGCAGGATCATGGTAAACCATGGAGTATACCGCCATACATTCAGGATAATGACCGGAATCTTGGAAAAGGTGGTGCTGGTGAGCCATGGCACTTTGGAACCGCCGGCTAAGGAAATGACCTCGTTGACCAATCCCACATTTTCATCAAACAACATTCTGAAAATCAGGCCCATGGCAATGGCGGCGCAGATATTGGGCAGAAAGGTTGCCGTCTTGAAGAATGCCCGGGCTGAGTCCTTTCTCAGATAGCGGCTATTCAGCAAGCAGGCGATCAGAAGAGCGCAGCAGATGATCAGAATCAGGCCGGAGATCCAGTAGATCACCGTGTTGCCTAAGGATTCCCAGAACATGTTGTCAACCGCCATCTTCTGATAATTGCCAAAGCCGCAAAATTCCGGGGAGCCGATGCCCTTCCAATCCGTCAGGCTGATATAAACCGTCCAGATTGTGGGGATTAGCTGAAATACAAAAAACAGGATGAAGAACGGAAGTATGAACAAATAGGGGGCACGGTATTTTTTTAATGTCTGTAACATGACATCCCTCCTTACAGAATCATCTTATCAGTGGGAGTATCAAGGCAAGGAACTGCCGCAGGCTGTTTCCGGACAGTTCCTTACCGTATGGATATCCCCTTGAGTTTAACTCAGGAACAGTTTGTTCCTAAAGGATTACTGATTAACCTCAGCCTTTCCGATCTTGGCTTTCAGGTTTTTATCCATGTTGGCGATGGCATCCTCCATGGACTGGTTGCCAGCAACATATTTTTCCAATTCGGCGGAAATGATCTCGTCGGCTTCTGCGTCCTGGGGAGTTACCACCAGATTGTCGGCGCCGTTGGACAGGCATTTTCCTTCCATCTCACGGAAGGACATCCCGCCGTAATACTCAGAAGGTTCTTTCCAGAAGGGGTCTTCCAGCATCTCAATGGACACCGGATTGGAGTACGGCGCGTTTTGTGCTTCCATGGAATTGACCCAGACTTCCTTTGCCTCAATATCAAAGGTAAAGTCATACCACATCATGCGGAACAGCTCAGAGTAAGGATTGTCGCCTTTTTCGATAATGCCCATGTACTGGGAGACCGGGGCTCCGGCTTTGCCCACGCCTTCAAACTCCGGCGCGGACATGACTCTCCACTGGCCTTTGGTGGCATCGCAGTTCTGTCTCATGAATTCATCCCAGAAGGCCCCGATACAGAAGGTGGCCACCTTCTGGTTGTTGATGGCGTCATACAGAGCTGGTTCCATGATGGTAGTCTTCATCAGAAGGCCTTCGCTGTTCATGGTATCCAGCGCGCCCAGGGCTTTTTTGGTGCCTTCGTCCGTGCCGATAATCACTTCGCCGTTTTCATCCCAGATTTTTGCGCCGGCTGAAGGCATCAGGCCACGGCGTCCCCAGTATCTCCAGGTCTTGCTGGTGGGATCAATATAGGAGAGGTAGACCTGGCCGCCGCTCTTTTCTTTTAACTGGCGTCCTGCTTCTATGTAGCCTTCCATGGTTTTCATGGTTTCCGGATCTATGCCGTACTGGTCAAAAATCTCCTTATTGTAGAACAATACCTGGGGGCGGACGGAATCCGGCAAAGCATAGATCTTTCCGTCAATGGTGGCGTCTTTGGTGGCATTGTCCACCATCTTATCCAGAAGGGGAGTCAGGTATTCTGTCTCGTCTTTCAAAAGCCCGGCCTTTGCCAGGTCCATGATAGTCACCGGATCCAGCATGGCGGCGTCCGGAAGGTCGTCGGTGGCGCCAGAAAGGGCCGTCATGGTGATCTTTTCCCGGATATCGGCGGTTCCCTCTGTCTGTACAAACTCGATCTTTACATCCGGGGCAATATCCCGGTGATTTTCCAGCCAGGTCTCAAAATACTGCTGCCGGTACTGGGGATTGCCCATGGCATAAACCGTAAGGGTGCCTGCCGGGAAAACGGTGCCGGAAGCGGCAGCCTGGCTGTCGCCTTTCGGGCTTTCCTGGCCGGAGGCGCTGTTCTGGCCTGCTGTTCCTGCCGTTCCTGCGGCGTCTGCTGCCGGGGCGCTGTCGCCGCCGCCACAGGCGGTAAGGCTTCCGATGGTTATAGCCGCGGCTAATAGGACTGCAATTTTTTTCTTCATAATAGTTGATTCCTCCTTTAATTTAGATTGATATAATAAGATTCGCTGTAGCCGGCCGCTTTTTCTGTAGCCGTCCTTTATTCACGGGCCGCGTCCACGGCTGCCCTGAGCAGTTCCATATCCTGTTCCGTAGCCAGGGTGCAGTCTGCGCCCAGGATAAATCCGGTTCTGCCAAACTGGGAAATCACCTTATGTACTTCCTCCCTGACCGCTTCCTTCGGCCCGTCAACCAATACGCCGTGACGGTTGGGAAGGCCTCCCATAATCGCCTTTCCCGGGAAGAGCTTTCTTCCTTCTTCCAGGGAGAAAGGCGCTTCGTAGACTCCCCAGTTGGCCACATCGGTATAGATGCCGTAGTCACGATAGCGGTTCATATTCAACTGGTCCTTGCAGATGTGTAAGAAGCAGTATCCGCCGGCTTCTTTGACGGCTTTCATGATCTGTAAGTCAAAGGGCTTGATATACTCTTCAAATTCCTCATCCGTAAAGAATCTGGTCTCTCCGCCTAAAGCAGCGTAGTAAATCCCGTCCACGCCCAGGCGGATGTACTCTCTGGCCAGGTCGCACATGACGTTGGCAATCCGCTGCATCCCGGCCAGGACCGCATCCTTGTCTTCGTGAAGCAGGCGGCAAAGCTTCTCCCGTACATTGTCATAAGTATAACTGGGATCCATCTTTTCCAGGGGATGGATGGAAGAGGCGGTGATGCCGTGAAGGGTGCCAAGGGTGAAGGCGTCTCTGTCACAGCGCTCCAGGATCTTCTTTACAAGGGTGATCTGATCCTGCATGAAGAAATCGTCCAAAGTCATCTCCCGTACCAGGCGGTAGTCGGAGCCGTGATGGATCTCTCCCATATAGGGAACCAGGTTCTCATTCATAATCTTTAAGATATCGGTGTCACTTTCCTCAAAAAAGCGGATATGGGTATCCACGGCGGCGTCTCCAAAAGCCACTTCTTTCGGAAAATGGAGAGAAAAGCCGCTGGGGATCTTGTCTGGATCCCTTCCTTCAATTGCTGCGATTACACGTTCTTTCTTTGTCATAATATACCTCCTTTTTGTGAGATTAGTAATATTTGTAATAATATTAGTAATCTTATTAATGTTGATTATAGTCATGTCAGGCCGATTTGTCAATAGGTTTTTTGGTGAAAATTGATATTATTTTTGGAGGGGAGGGGGAAAGAGTATGAAAAGGAGAAGATTACCAATTGTTTAAGCAAACTTCATCTGACTCATCAGATGCTAACCAGATGGCTCCAAGTTTATCTTTCGACAAATTTTCATATTTTCAGGTATTTCATTCTTTTCTTGAATCCTTTATAATAGTTTCAACTGTTGAAGATTTTGAAGGGAATGGAGATATCATAATGAGCGAACAAAGAATACGTAAAAATAAGATAGGAGCAAGATGGCTATCAGATTTGGAGGTTGAATCAATCCTTCCAACTTACAGACGGATTTATCATCAGATTGAACAATTCCGTTTGGAAAAAGAACCGATAAATCATTTAGAAAAGCAAAAATCAAAGGATCAATATGAGGAAGATCAAAACAACAAGAGTCAAGATAAAGCACAAAAAACCAATAATATTGGGATCATAGGAAAAAGAGGTGCCGGAAAGACTTCTGTTTTAAAGACAATCCGAGTTCAATTGGAAAAGGATAAGCGTGATAGGGCATTAAATGATATAATACTTCCGATCATCGTTCCTGAGAATATGTCGGAATCCGGAACGTTGATGGCAACGATCTTAGGAATGCTGAGTGAGGTGATAGAGAAAAAGGATAAGGAAGAACTAAAAAGACAGAAAAGAAGCAATATAGACTGCATTAGAAAATCGCCTCTTCAGATAAAGTGTGACGAAGTGATTAAACAGTATACATATATTCAAAAAGAATATCGGGATATTTTGATTCGCCAGTATACGACAGAGAATCATTATGTGAATCAATCAGCTATGGTGTTCAATTCAGATACGGAATTTATCAATAAATTTAATGAATTGATTGAAGAACTGATTAATGTAGGGGGGCAGGATAGTAGCCTTCTGTTTCTTTTTATCGATGATATTGATTTAAGTACATATCGGTGTGCAGATGTGGTAAAGACACTCCTCTCTTATTTATCAAATGAAAATATTGTTACTTTTATTTCAGGAGATCTGGAAACTTTTGAAGAAGCATTGACTTTGGACTTTCTTAGGCAGGAAAATATATTGGATAACGGTATTTTGGAAAGGAAAGTTGGAGATAATACATTGTTTGAAAGTAAAAAGCTGCTTGCTTATGAATATCTTAAAAAAATTATTCCTCCTATATTCCGTTATAATATTAAATACTGGTCTTTAGCGGAAAAAGGGAGTTATCGTATTGAAAATTTGGATGTAAATCAGATACAGGGAGAGTTTCTTAAACAAGAGCGCTTAGACAAGAAAAAAGGAAAGGGGATGACACTTTCAGATCTGCTGTTTGAGTCATTAAAAGGATGGGTGGATCCGGCGTTTTTTCGTTATGCGGAAATTAAAGATGATAAAAGTCAGGAAGAAAACAAAGATCAAGTGGAATATTTGCCATATACTTATCATTTATTTGATGATACTTCCCGCGGATTGAATAACATCTATAATGTATTGAGTGAAATTGCGGTGGTAAGAGAAGGGGAACAGACAAGCTGGAAAAAAGAAAAGCAACTGCTGTTGGATACGATTATTTCTTCTAAGCCAATTTATAACAAGCATCGAAACGAAATTCAGTTAAATTTTTTCCATGTGGGGGAAAAAAAGACGGATAGCAGGGTGTTTTTTGATAATGCGGGAGCTATTATATACAAAAGCTATATGAAAGAAAGCTTATCGGATACTCGCAATTCATTAAAAAAATCTGAGGAAATATATTACATAGAGGATCCAGTGGAACGTTTTGCTCTGTTTATCTTGGTAGATTTTGCTGCAAGGCTTTTATACGAAGAGGATTATGAAAGAAAGACAAAAGCGGACGGATTTTATAAAATTTTGAAAGAGATGGCAATCAAAGATTTATTTTTCTATCCCATTATAGCAGAAAAGGTTATGGATGTTTCGAAGCTTATTTGGGAAAATAAAGATGAAAAGGAATTAAGAGAGAAAAGGGCAGATTATCGGACAGATTTTCATACATCGAAAATGTTGGAAGTGAAAAGATTGAATAGTAGTTTTCTCTTGAAAGGAGATTTGGTGCTGAATCTGGCATATTATAAAAATCTCCCATTAGATAAAATGTTAAAATTATATGGAGAACAGTTGCCGAATGAATCCGAAGCAGGAATAGCTGTAGCAGTGGAATTGGAAGAGAGTGCTGTCATCGCCATTTGGAAAGCCTTTTCATCGGAAGCGAAATTAAATGGTGCAGATGATACATCAAATATTATTGCTCGGCATTACTCTGACTTTTGGAAGGAATTTGCGTATATTCGTGATCAGCTGTCAAGTTCTGTCACACAGAATATTGCCATAAAAATGTTTGATGATGAAGTGAATGCTGTTCTTAGCGGAGATAATAAAAACACAAAAGAAACATGGGAAGAACTAAGAAAAAAAATGCGGATGGGACGTATCTTATCAAATACAATGGCGCAAGTGCTAAAAGAGTCAGGTCAGGATGCGGTTCAGAAGGAGTGGCAGGAAATTCATCTTGATAATCTGTATGTAGTGGATAACAATAAAGAAGAGAAAAGGATTGAAGAAGAGGATGCAGAAAGAAGGAATATAGAAAATCGGATACAAATTTTAAAAATAATCGATTCAGATAAATTGTGGCAGGCTGAGGCTGCGGGGGATGCAGTTAATTATTTAAGAAAAGCGGTTCAAGAATATGCAGCATATGTGAAAAAGAATCTTGAGGAAAAGAAAGTGTGGAGATTAAATACAAGTGATGCAGCTGATAGCTGGGATGAATTTGAGAATACATATGTTGGTGGAGCCGGGACAATAGCACGGCGCACGCGCAACGAAGTCGACAGGATTCTTGGATTTAACCAAACAAATTTTAAGAAGGGGATGCCTCTTCATATATATTACAGAGTAGTTGAGAGTCTTAAAGAATTAGCTGGCAATGACCGGGTGTGGTATGGACAATCGGAAGCGCAGAAAATATTAAACGATATGCAAAAAGCTTATGCCGAGCCAGGTACACAAGATGAAAGCTGGGATTTATGGCTTAAAAAACATTCTTATTTTAAGTTTCTTTTACAATGCCTATATAAATATAAAATAGAAGCAGAGCAGGGGAATGATACAATGCGAAGCGCCTATTTACTTGCTTATATAATAAAAGCATTGACACTTGCACATAAGGATGCTGACAGGCATACGTTGGAAAATTTTATTGCTAAACTAAACAAGAATTTAAAAAACAAAATTGATTCCGAAGATTTTGAAAAATTATTTTCTTAAAAGATAAACAGGGGAAGAGCAATGATTAATGATTCTATTAACCGCTTTTTGGGAGTCCTATGTTATCCTTTTACATCGTTGGAGACATTTCGGGAAGATCTGATTTATCAATATGTCTTTGCTGTAAGGGAAAAAGATGAAATCAGTGTCAGGAATATACGTAAGCAGCTAAAAAATGAAGTAATCAAATACATTCGTCAAAGTTATAACCTTTACTCTTATGATGAAATTTACCTGTATCTTGAAAAATGTTACCTTTATGATGTTTACGTTGATGGTGCGGAAGATTTTGACGATGCTTTACAGATGTATCAGCATATTATGAGAAAGATGGCAGAAGCTTTGATTTCTCACAGGGATGGGCGAATTGTTTTTAAATACTGGAAAAATAAAAATGATGAAGAACTGTTTGGTGGATTTGCAAATAATAACAAGGTAGATTTGTTTCACAGCCTGAATTGCCATATTCCTATGGATGTGATTGTTATTGTCTATATGATTATCAATCAAACTAGTTTGGACATTTGTTGCTTGGATTATTTCTATGGAAATATAGAGGTGGCGGATCAGCAATTGTCTAGGATTCTGGAAAGAGGAGTTGCCGAAAATCATTTGCACAAAGGAGTATCTAGGACATTTCCCAGCATATGGGATTCTTTGATGGAACCGCTTACCACAGAGAACAGCAAATTTTTCTGGGAGAGAGAATTTATAGACGGTACAGAAGAAGAAAACAAACGAATGATTTTTTATATATTGGGTTGTGGAATTATCAGGGCATATTTGGTTTTAGAAATTTCTTCTATTTTGACAAGAGGACAGAGGCCTGAACAGAATTCATATGGAGAAGAAATCAATGAGCTGGTCAAAAAATTTCAAAATGGGCAGATGTTTGAGAATTTTTTTATAGGAAGTTTTCAAGATAAAGAGGAAAAGGAAATTACCACTTATTATGTGGGACTTTGGAATAGTTTGGAGAAAAATCAGAAGAAAACTTTTTCCAGGGAAAGATTTTGCGCATCGATCTTAAATGAAGATTTAATACTTCATACCATAGATGAAAATATTTTTCTTTATTATGCATTATATATGATGATAAATGAAAAAATAGAGTGGGACATGAAACAGTGTATTATGCAGTATATGAGAGTCAGAAATTATTTGTTTCATGTGAGTGTGCAACAGAAGACAATAAAGGGGTTGGATTATTTTCAGCAGGCGCATTATAGTGTGAATTCTGCTTTAAATCATGTGAATATAAAGAATTTTTGGGAAAACGCTATTCGAGAACAGCTACAAAACCAGGATTTATACAAAATAGAATTTCGGTCCTCCATACCGGTGGCTTACACAAAGTGTAAAAAGGAAATACTAGATTTTCTGAAGGCGTATCAGAAAATATTATGGGAAGATTATTGCCGTTATAATGAAGAAAAGGAAGAATTCATTCCTTACCGAAAAATTCCGAAAGTGGGCTTGGTGGTGCATTTCTTGAAAAGACCAGATGAGACAGTGCCAGAGAAATGTTTTCAAAACGGAAAAGCAGATTGCTCTTATTTTTATTTTGGTAAACTTCAAAAAGAATATGAAACGCAGATTGATAATTTGATCCGATTGAGAACAGAATATAATGAATTGAGCAAATATCTGGTAGGAATAGATGCTGCGAGTCTGGAAAATTCTACGCCAGTATGGGTTTTTGCGTCAATCTATGAAAAGGCACGGGACAGCAGCATTGAACAGATTGGGAGAAAAAGTATATATGGGGAATATACACAGAGCTTGGGGTTTACTTTTCATGCCGGGGAAGATTTTCGTCATATATTATCAGGACTGAGAAGAATTGATGAGGCGATTGATTGTTTGAAATTCCATGCAGGAGACCGAATAGGACATGGGATTGCACTTGGTATTTCGGCTAGGGAATGGAAGAATCAAAATCCGGTTATTATTATTCCACAAATTGAAGCATTGGAGAATTACCTTTGGGCTTACGACATGCTAAGTGAAAATTACAGCGATTTTCAGGCAACTATTTTAGCATATATGGAGAAGCAGATTTATGAACTGTCCGCGAAAATATATGGAAATATGGAAAAAAGCACCGAAAGAAATCAGGAAGGGATTGCAGTAGAAATTTTGATATCGGGTTATCACAGATTGTTCGCCTTACATGAGGAAGATTACGGGATCATAGAAAAAAAATTTTGCAGCAGGCTGTGTTCAGGAAAAAAAATTCACTGGGATTCGATGCTTTTGTCTGTTGCTAGGCACTGTAAAAAATTTGTGAAAGAGATGGAAAGGCCTGTTCATTATGAGATTACAGAACAAGATCTGCTGATTATAGAAGAAGTGCAGAAAATATTAAAGAAGAAGCTTGGGAGAAAAGGCATTATATTAGAAGTAAACCCGTCTTCTAATACAGCAATTGCTGATCTGGATGTAGTGGAGGCAAATCAACTATACCAAATTAATCAGATAAATGATGAACAAAATGTAATTGTTTGTATCAACTCAGATGATCCTGCAGTTTTTAATACAAATGTATCAAATGAGTTGGCATATATTTATTATGGCATGTTGGAACAGAATATCAGTAGAGAGTCGGCATTGCTTTGGATTGACAGAATAAGGAGAAATGGGTTAGACAGTTCATTCATCCGTCACAGAGAGTCTGATGAAATGCTGGTAAAAAAACTAAATGAATTAATTAAAAGTATGTAAAAAGTATGCCTGTAAGTATGACATAAGGGACTGGCCGGAAAACGGAATAAAAAACGGCAGTGTATGATCGAGACATCCTATCATACACTGCCGTTTGTCAACAAAAAAGTTGTCCGGACACAGGAATTCAGAGAAAGAAGCTCTCCTGAATCTGGTTTCTCACATTAAGGATATCCTGCTGAAGCATGGATACCGCTTTCTCCACATCACGTTCCTGCAGGGCGTCGATGGTGGCCCTGTGGAAATAGCTATTGGACTCCGCATTTTTATTCCAGGCATTGTGGAAATATTGGGCCGTATACTGGCGGGACTTCATCAGGGCCCGCTCAATAGTCTCACACAGATAGGCATTTCCGCCAAGCTCGCACAGTTTGATATGGAAATCTGTGTTCCGGTCCCAGTTTGCCGCTACTTTATGGTCCGTGTCCCTGTTGATGAAGGTTTCCAGATTCTTTAACATCTCCAGGTCTTCACTGGTAATCCGGGGGGCGACTCTCCGTAAATTGGCGCTTTCCAGGTCAATCCGGACTTCCAGCAGATCCAGGATCTCTTTTATGGAAATCTGTACCACCTGATAGCCTACTCTGGGAATGCTTTTTAATACACCGTCCTTGCACAACTCGATCAATGCCTCCCGGACAGGGGATTTGCTCATGGAGTACCGGTCTACGATCTCCCCTTCCGTGATAATGACATTTGCCTTGTAGATCCCTTCCTCAATGTCCCGGTAAATGCCTTCTACTGCTGTTTCTTTTAATGTTTTTTTTGCTTTCATTTTTCACCTCGCCGTCTCTGAGATCGTCCGTGCATGATGATCCTGTACGGAACGGTGCTGCCGAATATCTGTAAAGCCTGCTTTTTCTGTGGGTTAGCATATCACAAACAGAAGGCTTTTTCAAGTTGGAGTTTGCCTTACTGCCTGAAATTTGCCGTTTCCTGCAGAAACGCCTGTTTCCGGACCCGGTTTTTTATCTGTTCCAGGAAGGATTCCGGACCCAGGACTTTTATTACCGGGCCAAAAGAGAGTACCTGGATCAAAAGCTCGGTCTCCCAGCGTTTGTCATAGTAAATCGTGCAGCGGTAAGCGTCGGGATCTTCCAGTCGTTCTACCTTTTTCTGATAGCAGGAAAAGTGGAGCATGGCCCGTTCCAGGGCGTTTCTCTGGTTAGTGATTTCCAGTACCAGAGGTTCTTTGCAGAGAGCGTAGTCTAAAAATGTGTCCACATCAACCGGAAACGGGAAAGTATGGTTCGTTTTTCTGACGGACAGAATCCTGGCCACATTCAGTACATCCATTCTTTTTTTGTTGTTTTTGCTTATGGACATGCCATAGAGGCGGAACTTCCCGTCTTTCTGTCCATATTCCAGGCGGCAGGGAAGACAGGTACGGGTCAGGATATTTCCTTTCCGGGACAAATAGGACACAGATAAAAAACACTGGCCGCAGAGCCCTTCCAGGATGGTGTGCATGTGTTCCCGGTACATGACAGAGGAAAAGGGGTCATGATCCCCATATTGGTCAAAAAGGCAGAAGTCGGATGTACGGTAAAGAGGGGGAACGTCCGATAGGAACTCTTTTAACTCCATAAGCTGGTCATCCGTGAAAAACAGCGAAAAACGGGAATCAGACATAAGGGACTTCAGCCAGGATTTCTGCAGCCGGGTAAGAGGCCGGGGAAACAGGGGATGCTTTAAAACGGATGTATAACGTCCGGGAGATTGGGACACTGGTTCCAAAAAGGGCCAGTCTCCCTGGAGCAGGCGGGGAACGATGGAGAGGGCGCTTTCATCGTATCCGTGTTTTCTGGCAAGCTCTTCCATCTGGCGGCTGGTAAGGGGATCTAGGGCAGCTTTTTCAAGAATCTTTGCCGTTATCTGGTAATAGCAGGTGTAAAGTTCGCAAAACAGGGGGGAATCATGCTTTGCTGCAGAAAGCCCGTCTGCCCGGTAAATGGCACGGACGGCAGGATGCCTTGTTTCGGCCGGCTTATGGCAGCCATGGAAGGATTCTTCTTCCGTGGCCAGATAGCAGGACTGCATAAGCTGCATATCCGTCCGGAATCTTTTTTCCACAGCAGGGTTGGAACAGCGAAAGGAGCGGATCCTTCCGGTGAAGCTTTTGGCCCAGAAAAGAAGTTCCGCCGCATCGGTGCAGAGGCGGGTGTATTCGTATACGCCGGGGGACAGCCGCCTTAAAGAGCCTCCCCGTCCTTCCCTTTCCAGACGGTCCAGGATAAATTCCTCCTCTTGTTCATCCAGGCAGACTTCTATGGAGACCGTTTCCGGCTGTCTCTTCCCGGGGTTTCCAAAGGATACGCCCCAGACATAGGGGAAGTTATTCCGAAAGGCTTCCTGGTGTACGTCATAGTCGGGATCCGGATCTAAAAGCTCCACATCCTGGATGGAGTCAAGGCGGAAGGAAGACAGGCGGCGGGTGCTTTTTTGCCTGGCGCAGAGGTATCTCCGGCCGGTCTGGGTACTGGTGAGAATCTTTAAAGGAGCGGCGGTGACGGAGTCTGCGCGGCGGCTTTTGGCGCTTTTTATGGTCATGCGGATCTGACGTTTCTGCTCCATGGCACGAAGAAGGGAGAGGAGGATTTCATCTTCCAGGGTGTGGATCAGATAGTCGTTGCGGAAACGGAAGTATGGATTTTCTTTGTCCCAGAAATCGAGAATAGCGCTGCCAAGGAAGCCGAAGGGGGAGACGCCCTGGAAAAAGCTGACGCAAAGCCAAAGTGCCGGGAACAGATCCGGATGGAGGCGGGGGAGGGGAACGGGGCTGCTGTAAAGATATTGTTTTCCTTCTTTTTTTCGTGTCACCAGGCCTTCTTTTTCATAGAAGGCCAGCTTCCTGCGAATCGTCTGGGTGTCGAAAAGGCAGTGGTATTGTTCCTGGATTTCATCTGCAATGGTTTCTAAGTTTCGGGGACGGCCGTCAAAGAGCAGGTCAGGGAGGAAAAAGCGAAGAGAGATGTCATTGTCTGTAAAGGTCTTGGATTTCCAGGCCTGGTACAGGGGATTGACAGCCATGCGGCTGGAATCCAGGGTGAGAAACACAGCCTTTTTGTGGCCGTTTTGGCCGGCGCGTATGTAACCGGAAAACCAGCTTTCCAAGCGGCGCCGGTGATTGTCATAGGTACGGCCGCTTTTTTCCCGGAAGTCCTCCCGGGTCTTGAAGCCATAGATGTAGAAATCCCGGACGTAGGCGCGTATTTTGTCAAATTGTTTGATGAGTTCTTTATATTCGGACATAAGGTTTCCTCTGTTTGCTGATGGTATGGGAAGCAGGTTCCATTATTTAAAGTATACAAAAAAGCGTCCGGAAAGACAACTGAAAACTTCGCAGTGTTTTTGAAATGATAATAATTTCCTGTTATGGTAGGATAAAGACACCGAAAAGGTGATGGTTCCGGCTTACAGCCATGGTATGGAAACCAGGAGGTGCCGCTGTGATGCAGTACGGTATGCCGCCGGAATCATGAAAGGGACGCTCAGTCGTAGACTGATGCCTGTCCTGCAGATTGGTCTACGTAGGTTCGAATCCTACCGGTGAAAACCGTTGCTTAGTGGTAAAGCGATCAAATGACACCTGTCACGTGTCCCAGGAAAGAGGAAGACATGGAATTCACCGGCACATGAAGGAAACGGAATGTGCGGCAAAAAGCCTGCCTGCGCCGCCGAAACCGGACTGATCAGAGGATATCCCATAGCCCATGGGAAAGAGACAAAAAGGGCAGCAGGAATTTTTTGTGCCTTGGCACATGAGTCCGGACAGCCTGAAAGGATCTTTGAAAATGGGAGGCCGGGTATCCGATGATCAGGAAAAACGGAATGTTCCGGAAGGATGGCCCGCAAGGTTTTCTGTGGTGGATTCCAGGTTGGAATCAAAAATTATCCAGGTGAAGGAGGAAAAAATCATGAAATATCAGATCAATGAGAAGCAATGTGGATTTTTATTAAAGAACGGATGCTTTGTGAAGACTCTTTATAGCGGAATCCATCGATACATAAAAGCTATGGGTTATGAGGTGGTGGTGGAAGATATGGAGGGGATTGTGAAATTTGACCGGGTGCCGGGGGAGGTTTTGCTTGAGAAAGATAAGGCATTTGCCGAAAAGGCGCTTCTGATAAGGATTCCGGAAGGGCATATCGGAATTCTAAGAGAGAGCGGAGTGGTGAAAAACATATTGACAGAAGCAGAGTATCTGTACTGGAATGTGTGGAACAAGTATGATGTGGAGCTTTTGGATATGAGGAATCCAGAAGACGCCAATCAGGTTCAGAAGGCATGTTTGGCGCGGATTCCTCTGAAGTATTATAAGAAAATAGAGATCCAGCCAGGAGAACTGGGGATCCTCTATTATAATAACCAGGTGGAAAAGGAGCTGAAGACAGGAACGTATTATTACTGGGTGTATTCCAAGGATGTGCTCTGCAGGATTGTGGATCTGAAAACAAAATCCCTGGAGATTTCAGGACAGGAGATCCTGACAGCGGACCGGATCGGGATACGGATTAACCTGATGTGTACTTACCGGGTAGTGGAGCCTGAAAGAATGATAGAGACGATTAAAAATCTGGAAAATCAGGTCTATGCCTGTGTGCAGCTTGTGATCCGGGAATACGTGGGACGTTACCGGCTGGATGAGCTTCTGCAGCAGAAAGAGGAGATTTCTCAGTTTATTTTTAAGCGGCTGAAGGAGGCGGAAGGGGATTATTGTGTTGAATTTGGCAGCGCGGGAATTAAAGATATCATCCTGCCGGGGGAGATCCGGGATATCATGAATACGGTGCTGGTGGCGGAGAAGAGAGCCCAGGCCAATGTGATCACCAGAAGGGAGGAAGTGGCTTCCACCCGGTCGCTTTTGAATACGGCAAAGCTGATGGATGAGAACAAGACGCTGTATAAGCTGAAGGAGATGGAATGTCTTGAGCGGATTTGCGCCCAGGTTGGAAATATCCAGGTGGGGGGAGTGGATTTGCTGGAACAGCTAAGGGGGCTGGTGGGCTGAAGGTAGCCCACCACCCGTGATTCAGGCAGGGCAGTACCGGTTATTCCGGACACAGATGGCCTTCACTGTCAAACCGGTAAGGAATTCCGTCTATTATCTCTGTCCCGATGGCCATACTGCCGTCTTCCCTGAGATAAAAATCATCGTACAGCCAGCCTTTATACATGGAACCGTCTTCCGAAAAATAATACCAGGTTCCGTCAACTTTCTTCCAGCCTGTATAGAGTTTTCCCCAAAAGTCAGCATAATAGCGGCCGTTATCATCCTCCGACCAGCCCTGCCTGATAAGGCCGGATTCCTGTACATAGTACAGACGGCCTGCAAGCTCCTGGTTTCCCTTTAAAGAAGTTCTGACCCATACTTTGGCGTAATCTGTCAGTCCATGGTCTTCTTCGGCCAATTCCAGCAGTCCATACAATTTTACCGGTTCCTGTCCTGTTTCAGGAACCAGCGGGATTTCATAAACATGTTGTTCTCTCAGATCCAGCGTGATTTCTTTTAACAGCCTTCGTTCTTCTCCTTCCAGGATCTTCAGTGTCACAAAATGGAGGGAATCTTCCTGAAGAGCCGGCGCCGTTTTCAGTCCCGGCGTTTCTACCCATAAGGTGAACGGTTCTTTGGAGGAGACATGTCCCAGGGGCGCCTCATCCGTTCCCAATATGCCTACGGCCCTCTGCCGGTTCAGATGGTTTTTTGGATCTGCCGGGCCCTTCAGACGAAGCAGATACACATCATGGCCGGGAAATATCTGCTGCTGCGCCAGTTCTATGGCATCCACCCCGAACCGGTATTCATAGATTTCCTCAAGGTCCAACATCTCGCCTTTTTCTGTTTTGACTATGCCATAGACCCGGTCATTGTTCTCAAGTTCTTCTTCCATCTGGCTTGTAACGGACTGGAATACCTGGTCATTTACCGTGGTAGTCACAAGATCCCATGAGACCACAGGAAGGCGGGGATTTAAAAGGGATGCCAGGCCTCCGTCGAAGCCGAACAGAAGCAGTTTTTCCGGTTTTTCCCTCTGTTCTTTTGTGCCGAGCTTTTTGTCTTTCCCTATCCATTCCATTTGTTCTTTATACATTTCCAGGTTGTCAAAATCCATGGGAATGCCTCCCGGCAGTATGCGGGAAGCGATAGCGGGACGGAAGTTCCATTCTCTTCCTTCCATACAGCTTTTCGCTGCCAGGAGAGGGCCGGGAACCATGACTGCAAGCCCAAGTACAAGAGCCATATCCAGGGGCTTTTTTTCTCCCGTCAGCCGCGCTGCCGACGAAATTCCCAGCAGTACCAGCAAGATATATCCGCCCATATAATATCGGATGTGGCCTGTGGTAAGACTCCATAAAAGGGAGGAGGCAAGCACTAATATTGTCAGTATTTCCAGCAGTATGTCTCTCTTTTTTTCCTGAAAGCGGCGGGTAAAAAAGTTTTTAACGCAATAAAAGCATGACAGAATCCACGCGGCGCCATATCCCCAGGTGTAGGGCGCCGGAAGCTCGCTTTGGCGGTACTGCGGCCAGATGATCCCGATCCATGGCCATAATACCATTTCGATCCGGCTGGTTCCGCCCCATCGCGTGTCTTTAAAATTATGGTTTCCAAAATAAGGGGAGCGAAACAGGGAATTATAGTAGGGAAATACCGGATTTCCCGTACAGAGCCAGTTGTTTGCCAGATAGATGGAAACGGGCATGGCTCCGGCCAAAAAGCAGGCCGCGAATAAAGGCAAGGTTATGGATTTTCGGTTTTTGTAAATATAGAGGGCTAAAAGCGGGATCACATAAATAATGTTGGTCATCTTTACCGCAAAGAGAAAGCCCTGCAGAGACGCGAAAATCACCATATCCTGTCTGTTTTCCGGCTCCTGGAGAAGGAACCATATGCTTTCCATAAAAAGAACCGTCCCGACCATTTCCACCATGTAGGATCCCATCTGCATCAGGACATCATGCTGGGCTACGGCCACAAGGCACAGCGCCGGCTGGAACCTCTGCAGCCTAAAACCGCACAGCTTGTATAAGATCCGGCGCGCCTGGATATACAGCAGCAGAAGGCACAGCAGGTTGAATACCGTTCCCATCCGGTATCCCAATATCTGCCTGAAAGGATAAAAAAGCCGGTCTCCTAAGGGAAAACCAAATCCCTGGAATCCTCCGGGAAGAAGATGGTAGGAAATCATATCTTTCCAAAGAGGTTCCTGTAAAAAGATATGATATTTAAGCGTGTCTTCACTGACATCCGGAAAAACCATTTTGCATAAGGCAAAAACGGACAGATAGCCGATGATCGCCGCATCCTGCCAGGAGGCGGATCCCATACACCACTTTTTCTGCCTGGCCTGGGGGCCTATTACAGGCAGGGAGAGCAGGACTGCCAGGACCATGGGCCATACACCCGGCCCGAGTCCCGCTCCGGCCCGGTATCCAAGGAAACGGACTGCTTCTGACAGCCATACAATGATAAGATAACAGAAAAACCACCACGAAAATACTGATGAAAACATGTGTTTTATCCTCGCAAACCTGTTTTTATACACGTGAGACAGATCATTTGCCACCACGGTTCCCGTCTTTCCATAAATACACCGAATCATTTGGCAAATAAGTATGCTTGCGAGTATAGAAGGATACATCGTCCGGACGGCTGCCTTTGAAAACCATTGCCGCCAAAACAGGAATGCAAATCATAATGCACAACATATACCTGACAAGAATACACGGCCCAAACACCAGGGTGAATTCATAGCTGGCAAGAAACAACGGAAGAACCAGGAACCTGTATTTTCTTTTGGCAGCCAGGATTCCGGCGCCGACCGCCACGCACCAGCTATAAAAGGAGGTATAAAAAAATACGGACAATCCTGGCAGGTGTTTTTGTATGTTTCCATCCGTAAACCAGGAATAAAAATTTTTCAGGATCGGGATCTTGCTTCTGGTTTCCACAAGATGGGCCTCATCAAAGGGCGGTGATATTTTGTACTCCACATAACAACTGGAGTCTCCGCCCATATACCACAGCCCCATCATGTTATAGGCCGGAGATTTCACATATTCTCCCGGGAACTGCTTTCCCAGCCGCAGCCATAGCTTTACAAAGTCAGCCATCCGGAAATTTTCCATGCGGATGCCTGATTTTACCGGGTCTGACACGTAATACTTATATCGCAAAAGGCAGCTTTCATCAAAATAAGACAGCAGTTTTTCCTTGTCTTCCGGAAGAAATTCATCCGTATGATATACATAAGAACGGGCCATCTGCTGCATTGGCAGGCTCATCATCTCTGCCTTACTGCCTTTTTTTGCCTGAAGGCCTTTTTCCATGGCAATGAACAGGACCTGGGTCACTGCCATGCACACGATGAGAAGCCCTATGGCTTTTAAAAGGAATCTTCCGTCCCTGCGCTTCCATTTTGCCGCTGCCCATGCCAGGGCAAGAACCAGGCCCATGACTCCCAGGCCATAGACGGCGTTGTTGCGGAACAGGCACATGAACACGGCGCAGGCCAGAAAGAAAATGAGCTTTGGCCCTCTGTAAAAGGTTTTTTCGGCCGTCATTTCACAGACACCGACGAACACCAGAAGGAAGAATCCGGCAAAGGGGATATCCTTTGTGGTGCTGATGCTCAAGACAGGGAAAAACGGGAACAAAAGGAAAAAGAGCCCGGTTCCAAAAACCAATGCCATATGAGTTTTTTGTTTTACCAGAAACCGGATGGCATAGGCCATAGTCCCGGTAAGAAAAAGAAGCTGAACCACACAATAGAGCAAAACCCCCGTATTGTAGGAACCGCCCAGGATCTTTCCCAATTCAAACAGGCCGCCGCTAAGCAGCGTATGGATCAGGGGATGATGCGTGTTAAAATCCCACTGGGCAAACTGCTGCCACTGCCACACCATGTCATAACAGTATAAACCAGGGTAAAATGCCAGCAGGCAGAGCAGGTATCCTATGGATAAAATCCCCCAGGCAAGGAGAAACGCCCGGTTTTCCGGCCTGATTTTATGGTCTTTATAGAAAGCTTCGTCTGTCGTCTGTGCCAGAGACATGTGCAGGATCCGGTAAAAAAGCGGTTCCGCCACAAAAGCCATGACCGGGGAAGCAGCCATTATGGCCAGGATTCCCTTAAGTCCCAGGCTGACGCCGCCTCTGGTTGCTTCCAGCCTCATAGCGCCGCCTAGAAGTTCCGTAAAGGTAAGGGCCAGCGCCATCCCGTAAGCTATGGCAAAATCTCTTTTTTCTTCCTGCCAATGTCTGTATACATGGGGGAAAATCCAAAGTCCAAAGAAAAACACCCCCAGGGAGATGGCCGCCTTATTGAAAAACACGATCTCTTCTAAGCCGTATACGCGGATAATCATGCTGACTGAAACCATCAGCCAGGCAGAAGCGATCGCCTTTCCTGTTTTTAACATGCTATATTCTTTCATTTTTCGTGTCTCCACTTCCTTTTCAGGTTTGTTCCTGCGCTAAGGAGATATTGTAAGATTATTTCCGAACAGCTCCTAAGCGTTCCTATTATACCCTGAAATTTCTGTTGAATCAACTGTTCTTATGGAAACACGGCGGCTTTCTGCTTTGTATACTCTTTCGGGCATCCCCTAATGCATGCCCTTCGGGCGGGCGTGCTCCGTCAGGCTCCGCACGAAAAGGTATACCCTTCCGGGCATCCCCTAATGCATGCCCTTCGGGCGGGCGTGCTCCGTCAAGCTCCGCACGAAAAGGTATGCATTATCGTGCAGTACTATCCATAGGCCAATATTGTTAAGTGAAAGATTTTTCCAAAGGGTCCGCAGGAGAAGAGGGACAGAACGTTTTCAGACGCGCTCCCACTCCGTTTTTCACGTAGCGGTACTAAGGCTGCAAAAAACGCAGCCTAAGTGCCGACGTGAAAAGAGGGTCTTCAAACGTTCTGTCCCTCTTCTCCTGCTACATTATCGGCATACTTAATGGAAGGCGTTGCTCCCCCATAAAACGGCCAATAACGTAGCCTGGTCTGTTACCCGTACCCTGGGGTACAGGTAAACGTCCGGGCTATGTTATCTGCTATTCTGTGAATAGTAGACAATACAGGTTATGGTTCAGGCCTGTCAGAAAAGCAGCCTGGCCGTGTTTCCTATTCCCATGAGGGGCCTCTGCCCCGCCGGTCCTTAGCCCGCGTTTTTTGCGGGCTTAGTACCGCTGCAGGGGCAGCAAGAGTGAGAACGTACCCTCATGGGAATAGGAAACACGGCCAGGCGGACCTTTTGGGATACCTATAAAATACAGTAATCAATGCGGTCAGCTTTTGTATGTATTTTCCCTAAAATGATGAAGCTTCCATTTTAATCTGCAAGACAGTGCTGGCAGCTCACCCGGTATACCTGGATGGTCCTGTCGTTCCGGCTGCTGAAATAAATATAATCTCCCTTATGGCTGTAAATCGGGTGAGGATGGGCGTCCTGTCCCAGCCAGTCGCTTTCATGGCGGCATAAAGGCTGCCATTCCATTTTCCCATTTTCCCAGTCAACATTCTGTATGGAAATATAGGCCCCGTCTTTTTTGTGGGGATCCGGCCCGTTGTCCGTGCTGTTTTCAAAGACTGCTTTGATCTCTCCGGGAAATTTGAAATAGCCGTCACAGACGAGATGGCCGAAATGGTCCATGGTAAAATGGCCGTAGGCATCGTAGTCTTCGGGGAGTGAGATCTCCCAATAGCCGCGAGTCTCCATATCTACCTTTCCCACAAAAGCCGGGCCATGGCTGTAAGCGCCGTGATAGATGACTGCTTTTCCGTCATCCTGCCACATTTCATGGCATACCCAGTCATGACGGCTGCGCGTATGTCCATTGTGTTCCACGCCTTCTGTGCGTACTCTGGAAATTTCATCCCGGCGATGGTCATAAAGCCAGATACGGCGGATACCGCAGTCAAAACTTGCCCATTCGTGGTTATATAAGATCTGTTCATGGTCAGCCGGGTTAAACTGTACATGGGTAATCCAGCAATCCGGAACCGTTTTTTCATATAAAAGGCTGCCGGTGGCTGTGTCATACACACAGAGATAGCTGTTTAAATGTTCTTTTTGTACACGTCCGTCAATATCGTAGACCGGGCGTTTATCCAGTCCGCTGCCTTCGGTTTCCGGATCATAGTCCAGGCATCGGCCGTCGGTCATAGGCACACAGAGCCGTGTGCCGTCTGCGCTTACATGGGTGAAGGCCGTCATGCGGCCCTGGGGGACGGTATTTAAGATCCGTTCTTTTCCTTCAAAATCCGAACAACAGATATGGTTGTCCTGGATGAAATAGACCAGGTTCCGGCTGCAGTCCAGGCATACACTGGCTTTTCCCAGCCCATAGCCAGGCGTGTTCTCAAAATAGACATAGCTTTTGAGGGTGCCGTGGGTGTTGTGGGAGAGCTGTATTTCCTGGCCTGTCTCCATGTCATGGCGGAATATGTTGGGGACGCCGGTGCGGTCGCTGATCAGGTAGAGATAGCGGTCATCAGCAGATAAAGAGGAGCAGGTGAAATATAACATCTGTGTGTTATAGTCGTCGCTGCCAGAGACCAGTTCCCGCAGGTTAAGAGATCCGGACATGGTAAAACCCTCCTTTCTAATATCCGTAAGCCAAAGCGCCGCCGTCCATGGCATAGTCCTGTCCGGTGATATAAGCGCCATGGTCTCCAATGAGGAACAGTGCCAGAGCCCCTAAGTCTTTTGTGTCGCCAAACTGGTGGACCGGCATACGGGAGAGGATTTTCTCTTTTCTGGCCGGATCCATCACATCGGTAAGCATTTTGCTGGCAAACCAGCCAGGTGCAATGCTGTTGACACAGATATTGTCCTGGGCCCATTCCACGGCCAGCCCGCGGGTCATGCCGCACACGGCTGCCTTGCTGGTGCAGTAGGGAACCACTTCAGAAAAACCTAAGTGGGCGCTCATGCTGGAGATATTGACAATGCGGCCTTTGTGGGCGCTGGCCTTCAGATAGGGGTAACAGATGGCGCTGAGTTTGAACACGCTTTTCACATTGACTTCCAGGATCCGGTCAAAATCTGCATCGTCAAAATCTTCGGCACGTTTTTTTGCCGTGGCTCCGGCGTTGTTTACCAGAAAATCCAGGGTATTGCCGTGTTTGGATGCAAGCCCGGCAATCATGGCCTGCATGGCGGGGTAATCGGTCACATCTCCTTTCAGGTGGACAACGCCCGGATGGGGCGGCGCCATGTCTTCTTTGGCTTTTCCGGTGCGGCTGATGACGTAGACGGTAGCGCCGGCCCCGGCCAGAGCCTCAGCGATGGCATAGCCTATGCCGCTGGAAGCGCCGGTAACAATGCCTGCACGTCCTTTTAATTCCTCCATAATTTTATACCTCCTATTCTGCTTTCAGGATCCGGTGGCTGTGGCAGCTTGAGCGGATCAGTTCCCAGTCAAGTTCCATGCCTACTCCAGGTTTATCCGGTGCATGGATGATGCCGTTTTCATCGATAGGTAAAAGCCCTTTCATGGGGAGCTGGTAATTTTCTTCCGGGACAAAGTATTCAAAATACTCGCAGTTGCGGATGGCGCAGCTTACATGGAGGTTGACCACGTCCATGTAATTCATGGTGGTAGTGTGGATCTCGCAGTTCATGCCAAAACCTTCTGCCATGTGTGCAATCTTTAAAGTACCGGTGATGCCGTCTTTCCAACTGACGTCAGCCCGGACAATGTCCGCGGCCCGCTGCGCGATAGCCTGGGCCACGCCCCAATGTGCGCCGCGGGTTGTTTCGGTAGCGGCGATGGGGATATCCAGGGTGCGGCATAATTCTGTATATTTGTAAAGCTCAAAATCCCGGAAAGGCTCTTCCAGCCATTTGTAATTGAGCCTTTCTAACTGGCGGCCCACCCGGACGGCATCGCCCATGGTATATTCCGCTACCGGGTCGCTCATCAGGATATAATCTTCCCCTACGGCATCCCGCAGCTTCTGGTGCAGTTCCAAGTCAAACTCAACCGGGCCGGCCGGATGGGCCTTGTAAGCTGGAATTCCCTTGTTTTTATAATAAAGGGCTTCATCCAGATATTCCTGTATCGTGCTGTGAAAGTTGCCGCTGGCATAGGCCGGCAGGCTGTCTCTGTAGGCGCCGATGTACTTATAAAGAGGAAGACCGGCCTCTTTGGCACAAATATCCCACAGGGCCACATCTACCGGACCGGGAAGATAGACCGGGAAAAAAGTCAGGTGACGGTCCACATTCCAGAGTTCCTGCCAGATGGCCTCCCGGTCATGAGGGTCACGTCCCATGATGACCGGGGCGATATTGTCGTAGAGATAATTTTCAGACACACCGCCGCTGCGGGCTGCCAGGCAGGTAGCGATGCCGTCAATGCCGGCGTCAGTGCCGATGCGGATTGCTATGACGTCCCAGTTCATGGAAGCGCCGCCCTGGCGCTTGGCATCAAACAGGCATTTGTCACGGCTGACCCACCAGGTTTCAAATTCTGTGATTCTCATAAGTAAAGCCTCCTTACATTTATTTGGTTATTTTTTGGAGTGGAAGCGAAGAGCAGGCTAATGCCCACACATCATCCAGAGTGCCGTTTTCCACCATGCCGTCAGGGAGCAGGTAGGCGGTCCGGGGGTTCATATACAAATAAAGAATGCCGGGCCTTTTGTATACGTGATGGACCTGTTCCCAGGTATAGGCGGCATGCTCCGTTTTGTTTCTGACATCCAGCCCGGAGGAGGTGAAGGTGATGCTGTAAAAGGTCCGCGGCATTTCGTCCAGGCCGTACTGGCGGCAGATCCGGTTCAGGCTTAAGTAAAACCTGAGAAAACGCGAGACCAGAAGATAAAGGGCAAACAGCACAAAAACCCATCCCAGGATGATGCTGTCCACCCGGAAGTTGAACAGGCCAAAGATAAAAACGAGCAGGCATCCTCCTGTGAATTTCAGCCATCCGAAATCTTTCCGGAAGACGTGGAAATGCATATATTGCCGGTAAAGCCTCCGGGTCAGCCTGGTGTGAACGGTAATCGCAGATGTTTGCATAAAAAATCCTCCTGATCCGTGTAAAACCACATTATGATACTTCCAACAGCTTTCTCCATTATAACCGTGTCTTTGGCATTTGTAAAGAAAAATACTAAAACGATTTTGTAAAAAGGCGATTTTCTTGGATTTTTTGGAAGGAAATTAATTGCGGGATTGTGTGATGTGCTTAAAAAATAAAAAAAATAAAATATGTTATTGACAATTAAGCCGAATGAATTTACAATAAGGGGGAAAGGATTACTAAAACGATTTAGTAAAAAGAAGAATATGACAACCAAAACGAAAGTGACAATAAAGGATGTTGCCAAAGAGGCAGGAGTGTCCTTAAGCAGCGTCCATCTGGCATTGAGCGGGAAAGCAGGAGTCAGTGAAAGCACAAGGCAAAGAATTCTTGAGATTGCCAAACGTATGGATTACACGCCGAGCCTGCTGGCGGCAAATCTGAAACGGGAGACCTTTACCATAGCGGTCGTCCTTCCGGAGAAGAATACAAGTTCCCGCTTTTACTACAATTTTATGTGGGATGCGGCTGCTGATTATGAATCCGCTGCCCGCAGTTATAATCTGAATCTGCTCCTGACGGGATTTGCGGATCTGGCAGAGACTCTTGCAAATATGGATTTGGAAAACATCCACGGCCTGATTACCATGGGATATCCGGAGGATGGCTATGTGGAGGCAGTGGCCCGGTTTTCAGAAGCAGGGATTCCGGTGATTCTTCTGGATAATGACCTGGAGGATTCGGGGCGGGTTTGCTGCGTCAAATCGGACAATGACCTTTTGGGCAGGCTCACCGGCGAACTTTTGCTGGACATGATACGATGGCCGGCAGGGGAATTGCTGGTATGCGCGGGCTTTCGGACGTATCCGAACCATTACAGGATTGTGGAAAGCCTGGAGGCGTATCTGAAGGAGCAGAACGTATATATGCCCCTGGTATGCGAGTATTTTCACGATGTGGGAGAGGAGCCTCTGGCACATCTGAAAAAGCATCTGCTGGAAAGGCCGATTGTGGGCTGCTGTACCGTAAATTCCCGCGCCACTCTGGTAATGGCCCAGGCATTGGATGAACTGGGGTTGGCGGGAAGGATCCCGTTAATCGGAAGCGGCCTTTATTCCGAGTCCGTCCAGTATCTGGAAAAGGGAGTGGTCACGGCGTTGATTGACAAGTGTCCTTATGAGCAGTGTTACCAGGCGTTGGAGATGATGACGGATATCCTGGTGCGCAATGAAGCGCCGGACAGGCCGGTGGCGTATGTAGGCGGAGAGGCTGTTTTCCGCAGCATGTTAAAGCAGTATGAAAGGATTTCTTTCCGGAAGAGGTAGCGGGAATGTCTGTTCCGGCGGAAATAGATCAAACGTGTAATTGAAATAAAATCAGGCAATTGCACAGAACAACAAAAAAGGAGGATTTTATTATGAGAAAGGCATTATCAGTGATTCTTGCGTCAGCCATGGTGTTGTCGATGGCGGCCTGCGGAGGTTCCGGCGGAAGCGCTCCGGCGACCACGGCAGCGGCCGGAGGAGGCGCGGAGGCGGCTCCGGCAAAAGAACAGGAAGCGGCATCTGCAGAAGGCCAGGAAGCGGCCCCGGCGGCAGCACCGGAGATTACCTTCAAGTATGCAGAGCTGAACAGCGACGACAACATCAATACCAGGGCAGGCTATAAGTTTGCAGAGTATGTGGCGGAGCTGTCCGGCGGAAGAATTGAGATTGATGTCAATTCCGCTTCCACTTTAGGAGATGAGAAAACCTGCCTGAATGCATTGCAGATGGGCGGAGGGACCGTGGATTTCTACAGAGGCAATACCAACAGCCTTTCTGACTATGGTTTCCAGAAGTTGAACCTGTTTGGCCTTCCCTATATTTTTACAAGCCGCGAGGGCATGTGGAAGGTGCTGGAGTCTGAAGAACTGGGACAGGCATTCCTCAACGAAGGCGTTGAAGTGGGGGCAGGCATGGTAGGCATCGCTTATACGGACGAGGGTGCAAGAAACCTGTTTACCTCTTCTGAGATTTCCAGCCTGGCAGATATCAAAGGCAAGAAGATCCGCGTGCCGGAGACTACATTGATGATGGATACTATGTCCGCCCTTGGCGCGGAACCTACCCCGATTTCTTACAGCGAACTGTACAGCTCCCTGCAGACCGGCGTGGTTGACGGCGCTGAGAACGGATATCCGGGATATGATTCCAACAAATTCTATGAGGTTGCCCCGTATTATCTGCTGGATGCCCATACCTTCAGCCCTGGCATCATCCTGATGGCAGAAGCCCAGTGGAACAAGCTTTCCGCAGAGGACCAGGCAATCCTTCTGGAGGCCGGAAAGAAAGCGTCCGAGTGGAATAAGGGTGCAATCGAGGAAGAGGAGAAGGAACTGAGAGCCGCTTTGGAGGGCAAGGGCGTGACCATTATCGAGTGTCCGGCAGAGGACAAGGCAGCTGCCCAGGAAGCCTGTAAGGCCGTATGGGCTGACTACTCCAAGGGGATTGAGGATCTTTTGCAGGCAATGGTAGAGATTCAGCAGTAAAGCAGCACATTTATTTTCGAATTGATTTATGTGGAGGCTGCCCGGGAGGACAGAGGACGGCTCTGTCTCCCGGGCAGTATTGGTGTAATGGCAGTGGACCTATCTTAGAAGACTAAGGGGAAATAAGATGAAGAAATTTTATGATTTCATATACTGGCTGTTTATGACATTTTGTAAGATCCTGTTTATTATCTCTATCTGCATTACCACCTATGTGGTATTCTGCAGATACATCCTGTCGAAGACGCCGCGCTGGGGCGAGCAGAGCATATTGCTCTGCATGGTTTACATGGCCCTGATCAGCGCGAGCCTGGCCATCCGTACCGACAAGCATATCCGGGTGGTCCTGATTCAGTACTTATTCCCGCTGTCAATCCGGGAAAAGGTAATGTCGATCCTGCATGGACTGTCCCAGGTGACAATCTTTTTGTTCAGCCTGTTTATGATTATTTATGGCTATCAGTTTACCGTGCTGATGTCCAAGAGCGTGATGTCCGGGCTTCCGGTAAAGAACAGCATTATGTACGCGCCGGTTCCCATCGCGGGGGTTTGTATGCTGCTGATGCAGAGCGAACGTTTCTTTGTGTTTATGGCAAAGCTGGCAGGCAAGACAATTCCAGGCTATGAGAACGGCCTGCCGACAGAATAGGGGGTTAGAGGATGAATGCAACAGTAGCAATCTGGATTTTGGTAATCACCTTTTTCGTGTTGATATTTTTAAGCTTCCCGGTGGCTTATGCCATTGGCATCGCCTCTGTGGTCGGCATGATGTACATGGGGCTGAACCTGCAGCAGATCGTACAGCTTATGGTAAAGGGTGTGTTCAGTTTTTCGCTGATGGCGGTTCCTTTCTTTATCATTGCCGGTGAAATCATGGGAAAGGGCGGAATATCGGACCGGCTGATAAAGCTGTCAGATTCCCTCGTCGGGTGGATGCCGGGCGGGCTTGCCATGGTAAATATTGTGGCGTCCATGTTTTTTGGCGGTATTTCCGGTTCCTCCGCGGCAGACTGTGCTTCTCTTGGCACGATCCTGATTCCCATGATGGTTGACCAGGGATATGACGATGATTTTTCTGCAAACGTTACGATGACATCTTCCGTACAGGGAATCCTGATCCCGCCAAGCCACAACATGGTGATTTACGCCACCGTTGCCGGAAGCGTGTCCATTGGCCGCCTGTTTATCGCCGGCTATATGCCGGGTATCCTGCTGGGTGTGGCTCTGATGGTATACAGCTTTTATGTGTCAGTGAGGAAGAATTATCCCAAAGGTGATGCCTTTAACCTGAAGAATTTCCTGAAGGTAGGAATGGACGCCATATGGGGCCTGTTTACCGTCCTGATCGTAGTAGTAGGGGTGGTGGCCGGTGTGTTTACCGCTACGGAGTCTGCGGCGGTGGCCGTGATCTGGGCTTTGTTCTGCGGCGCGTTTATTTACAGGCAACTGACTCTCAAGGATTTCTGGCAGGTTTTGGAAAATGCCCTGAATACCTTGGCAATCGTGCTGATCCTGATTGCCACTTCCAGCGCGTTTTCCTGGTGTCTGACTTATCTGAAGGTGCCGTCTATTATGGCTACGGCTGTTATGGGCATTACCCACAATAAGATCCTGATCCTGCTGATGATGAATGTGATCATGCTGATCTTCGGCACCATGATGGATATGAGCTGTAACATTCTGCTTCTGACGCCGATTTTGCTTCCCATAGCACAACAGATCGGAGTGGATCCGGTGCAGTTCGGGTGTATCATGATCCTGAATCTGGGAATCGGCCTCATTACGCCGCCGGTAGGTTCCACGCTGTTTATCGGTTCCGCTATTTCCAAGGTGCCGATTGAGCGTCTGGGCAAGACCCTGATCCCGTTCTTTGCCGTTATGCTGGTAGTGCTGGCGATCGTTACTTACTGGCCTGCTTTTACCATGACTTTGCCGAATATCATCATGCCAGTGGCGGCAGGATGACGCACGTGGATCATCAGAGTGGTTTTTTGTTTGTTTTTGGGGTCGTGAATTGCAAAAGCGGCCCTTTTATTTTAGAAGATTCGTTATCTATACGAAAGACGTGTCGGTGATAAGCTGACCGGACTGGAAAAACGATAAGAGGAGGTTTCATTATGGCCATTTGGAAAGATGAGGAAGAATTGTTTTCCCTGATGAAGGAGAAATTGTATACCCCTGTGGTGGGAGATATTCTGGATATGATGGGATACAGCCATCAGTTTTTGCCGGCTTCCATCCATCCTTTAAGGGAAGATATGAAGCTTGCAGGCAAGGCTTGCACGGTTCTGGAATGTGACGTGTTCGAGGCGCAGAAAAAGCCTTTCGGGCTGCTGACGGAAGCCCTGGACCAGCTTCAAAAAAATGAAGTCTATATTGCGACCGGCGCCCATAATTCCGCCCTTTGGGGAGAGCTTCTGACGGCTACGGCCAGGACCCGTGGCGCCGTGGGGGCGGTGCTTGACGGATATACCCGGGATACGCCCCAGGTGCTAGCCCAGAATTTCCCGGTGTTTGCAAAAGACCGCTGGGCCCAGGATTCTTCCATCCGCACAAATGTGATCGATTTCCGCTGTACCATCGAGATCGGCAAGGTGGTGATCCATGACGGGGACCTGGTATTTGGCGATATGGACGGAGTGCTGGTCATTCCGAAGAAAGTGGCGGAGGAATGTATTGAGCGGTCTCTGGAGAAAGCGGCAGGAGAGAAAAAGGTGCGTAAGGCCATAGAAGGCGGCATGTCTGCCACGGAAGCTTTCCGGGTATTCGGCATTCTTTGACCCTGAAGCAGGAAAGCTTTTCAGGCAGTTTTTTAGGCCAGAGGTTTTTCAAGGAAAAGGAGGGACTATGGCAGAGCAGAGCGCGTTTCAGATCAAACAGGAAGACAATGTGGCAACGGCCCTGCAGGCGCTGGAACCGGGAACCGTACAATTGCTGGGGGACGGCATGGATCCTTCCCTGGAAGCGGTGACGGAAGTTCCCGCAGGGCATAAGATTGCCCTTCGGGATATCGGGCCTGGGGAACCGATTGTGAAATACGGGGTTGTGATCGGGCGGAGCACAAAGGAAATAAAAAAGGGAAGCTGGGTACATCTTCATGTGATGGAAAGCATTTATGATGAGCGTTCCAGTCATCTGGATGCAGTGACCGGCACGCCGAAGGATACGAAATATGAGTAGGACAGAGGCAAAGGGAATGATAAGACCAGAGGAATTGTCCTGGCAGGGGTATGCCAGGAAGAATGGAAAGCCAGGGATCCGCAACCGCCTGCTGGTGATCTATACCGTAAAATGCAGTGAGTTTGTGGCGGATGCCATTGTGCGCCAGTCCGGCCATCCGGATGTGGAGCTGGTCGGGTTTGACGGCTGCACGGACAACCAGTATGCGGTGAACCTGCTGATCAGCCTGATCCGCCATCCCAATGTGGGAGCGGTGCTGGCAGTGGGCTTAGGCTGTGAGTATGTACAGCCCAAGTGGCTGGCCGATATTGCCGGGAAGGAAGGAAAACCGGCCAGGTGGATGTTCATCCAGGAGGCGGGCGGCACAAGGAAAGCGATTGCCCAGGGCCTTCAGTGGACCTGCGAAATGCTGGAGGAGCTGAATGGCACGCCCAGGAAGGAAATGAGCCTGAGGGATTTGACAGTTGGCGCTGAGTGCGGCGGCAGTGATTTTACCAGCGGACTGGCCGGCAATGTGGTGGTGGGTAATTTTTTTGACCTGCTGGTGGATCTGGGAGGAACCGCTGTCTTTGAAGAAATCGTGGAAGCCGTGGGCCTGGATCAGCTTTTGGTCTCCCGGGGAGCAAACGAACAGGCCAAAAAGGAGATCCGCTACACTTACGATAAGGCTTTGGAGTACTGCAGGCAGGTGCGTCAGTATTCCGTCAGCCCGGGCAATTTTGCCGGGGGGCTTTCTACGATTGAAGAGAAGAGCATGGGAGCCGTAGCCAAAAGCGGCAGCCGCCCGATCCAGGGGGTGATCAAAGTGTCCTGCACGCCGCCCGGGCCCGGGCTGTGGCTGCTGGATTCCACGCCGGATCCTTATTGGATGCAGTTCGGCATTACGAATCCCAATGACAACGAGGGGCTGATGGATCTGATCAGCACAGGCGCGCATATTGTGTTTTTGGTGACGGGGCGCGGCAACGTGGTGGGGAGCGCGGTAAGCCCCTGCATCAAGATTACCGGGAACCAGGAGACTTTTTCACGCATGGAGGAGGACATGGATTTTGATGCCAGCCCGGTGCTGCGCGGCGCCTGCACCCAGAATGAGCTGGCGCTTCGCGTGGCACAGATGACGGCAAAGGTGGCGTCCGGAGAACTCTCCAAGAGTGAGGCCCTTGGGCATAAGGAATTTTTTATTCCCTATAAGTACCAGGAAAAGACAGTGGCATTCACAAAGCGGGCGTGTGAAAGGGAATGAGATTTTATATAATTGAAGGAGGAAGGAAAATGGCGGCTTTTACGGAGGAACAGAAAAAAGCATTTTGTATGGCGGATTATTATAGCCTGGACGGGCAGACGGCGGTGGTCACAGGGGGATCCACAGGCCTGGGGCTGGCAATTACCCATTGCCTGGTAAGCGCCGGGGCCAAGGTTGTGGTCTTAAGTTTCGAGTCTCCGGACCAGGCGGCCGGGGCGCTTTCTGAATTTGGCGACCGGGTGGCTTTCTATCAGTTTGACATTACAGATACGGACCACACCCAGGAGATGGCGGACCGCATTGTGTCTGAACAGGGGCCGGTCAGTATTTTGATCAATAACGCAGGGAACCATTGCAAGAAATACATTTGGGAAATGAGCGTGGAGGAGTATGTGAGTGTACTCAATGTCCATCTGGTAGGAGCTTTTGCTTTGACAAAGGCGCTGGTTCCCCAGATGAAGGAACAAGGGCACGGGCGGATTATCTTCCAGGCTTCTATGACAAGTTATATCGGACAGCCGCAGGTGGCCGGGTATTCTACGGCAAAGGCCGGATATCTGGGACTGATCCATACGCTGACTGCAGAACTGGCGGAGTATGGCATAACGGTGAATGCCATTGCCCCAGGATGGATCGATACCCCTATGTTCCACAAGGCTACGGATAATGATCCGCCAAGACTGGCTAAGATTCTGGGCAGGATTCCCGCCAAGAGCGTGGGGGATCCCATGGATGTGGGAATGTGCGCAGCGTTTTTGTGCAGCGAGGCGGCACGTTATATCAGCGGCACCTGTATTCCTGTTGACGGCGGCGCGCTGATCGGGTTTTAAATGGAACTGAGAGAAAAGAAGGTGGGTATCCTATGAGAGGAAAATTTAGCGAGGAATTGTTTTTGACAAATAAAACGGGAAGTGACCTGTACCATAAATATGCAGAGCATCTGCCGATCATTGATTATCATTGCCACCTGCAGCCGCAGGAAATGTATGAGAACCAGGAGTTTGAGGACCTGGGAGAAATGTGGCTTAGGGGAGATCATTACAAATGGCGGGCTATGCGCTGTTTTGGCATTGATGAGAAATATATTACAGGGGATGCCAGTTATTATGAGAAATATATGGCGTTTGCTTCGGTGCTTCCCAAAATGATAGGGAATCCGATCTATATCTGGTGCGCCCTGGAGCTGAAGCGGTATTTTGACATTGACGAGCCGGTTTCTTCTGCCAATGCCCGGGAGATTTATGACAAGACCAAAGAGCTGATTGCCAGGAATCACATGACGCGCCGTTGGTGTATGGAGCATTCTCATGTGGAACTGGTTTCCACGACGGAAGATCCCATTGATACATTGGAGTATCATCAGAAGATGAAGGAAGACTCTTCTATGAAGACCCGGGTGATCAGCGCATTCCGCCCGGACCGGGCTATGTTTCTTGAGGACCGGGAGTTTGGAGATTATATGAAGCTTCTGGGGAAGAGCGCTGGAAAAGAAATTGACAGTTTTGCCCGGATGCTGGAGGCGCTGGAAGGGCGGCTTCAGTTCTTCAGGAAGATTGGGACTACGGTTTCGGACGATGGGATTCCTTATTTTAAATGGGAGAACTATACGGAGAAGGAAGTGGAAGCCATCTGGAAGAAGGCTTTTACCGGGGAAGGGCTTACGCAAAAGGAATGCGACCAGTACCGGAGCGCCTTCCTGTTTGAGATGGGACGTATGTACTGCCGTAACGGATTTGTAATGCAGCTTCATATCGGAACTTATCTCAACGCGAATACATCAAAAGTGGAGGCTATCGGAAAGTCGACAGGATTTGACTGTACGGACAACCGTACCAGTGTGTACAGCGTAGGGCAGCTTTTGGACAGACTGACCAGGATCGGGGAATTGCCAAAAACGATTTTGTATCCTCTTGACGGGACGAAGATCGAGAATTGGGCGGTGCTTGCCGCTGGTTTCTGCGAAGGCGGAACAAAGGCTAAGGTGCAGCTTGGGGCTCCCTGGTGGTTTAATGACCAGGCATTTGGGATTCAGCGTCAGTTCGAGGCCTGCGCCAATCTGTACCCGGTTTCCCTTTCCGTGGGAATGCTGACAGACAGCCGCAGTTTTATCAGCTATCCGCGGCATGAGCTGTACCGCCGTGTGCTGTGTGATTATTTTGGACGGCTGGTGGAGCGGGGAGAGTATTTTGGGAGCGAAGAAGATCTGAAGGAAATGATCGAGGATGTCTGTTACCGAAATGTAAAAGAGTTTTTTGGATTTGAGTGACAGATGGGAAATGGGACCGCAGTTTTGGAAAACCAGGACTGCGGTCCTTTTTTGGGGATTGAATTTAAAGGGGGAATATGGGATAATGTGAGGAAAGGCCAGGAGGTTAATCGGATATGAAAGTCAAATATTATGATATCGGGCTGAACCTGTTCTGCAGGCAATTTCCGGATCCGGAACGGATTGTGAAAAATGCGGCTGACGCCGGCGTATGTTGTATCCTGACCGGAACGGATCCTAAGGAAAACCGGTTGATTGACGGATTTGTCAGGGAGCACGAGGTCTATGGGACTGCCGGGATTCATCCCCACAACGCGGATTCTGCGAAAAAAGAGGATTTTGAACAGATTGAGCGTCTTATTGCGGAAAATGACAGGATTGTTGCCGTGGGAGAATGCGGGCTGGACTTTGACCGGATGTTTTCTGAACGGGACAATCAGATCCGGTGCCTGGAGAAGCATATCGTGCTGGCAGAGCGCCTGGATAAGCCCCTGTTTCTCCATGAGCGTGCAGCGGCGGAAGAATTTGTCCGAAGATTCCGGAAACATCCGGATGTCTGCAAAAAGTCTGTGGTCCACTGCTTTACCGGGAATAAAAGGACGCTGGACCAGTATTTATCCATGGGATTTTCCATCGGGATTACCGGGTGGATCTGTGATGACAAAAGGGGAGGTGAGCTGCGGGAGGCGGTGAAGATGATTCCTCCGGACAGGATTTTGGTCGAGACGGACGCGCCCTATCTGACGCCGCGCAATGTTTGCGGCCTGGCAAGGACCAATGTGCCGGAGAATATCGTGTATGTGGTGCGGGAGCTGGCAAAATATATGAAAATAGAAGAGGAGGAGCTGATTGTTCATGCAAGGCAGAATACGGAGCGGATATTTGGTATATACCCGTGAGCCAAATGATCTGCCAACACAGTTCCCATTTTTCTATAAATACATCGAATCATTTGGCAAATAAGTATGCTCGCGAGTATAAAAGGAGGAGATACTTTATGAGAATCGCGGCGTTGAAAATAAGGCTGTACGCTCCATGGGTCCATTCGCTGAAGGAGAAGAGGATGATTGTCAAAAGTATTCTGGCAAAAATCCGCAATAAGTTCCAGGTGTCGGCCGCGGAGGTGGAGGACCAGGACGTCCATCAGTCGGTGGTGATCGGCGTGGCGGCGATCGTACCTCACAGCGCCCAGGCGGACAGCATGATGGATGAGATTGTCCGTTTCGTGGAGCAGAATACGGAGGCGGAGATCGTGGCGGAGGAGAGAGAAATCAGATAGGGAGGGCGAAATGTCTCAGGGAAAAATGAGTGGTTTCAAACAGGACAATACCATGCGGGGAGTGCTGATGATTATTTTGTCGGCATTTTGCTTTGCCTGCATGAATGTACTCGTGCGGCTGGCCGGCGACATACCGTCAGTCCAGAAAAGTTTTTTCCGGAATCTGGTGGCAGCGGTGTTTGCGGGAGCGATTCTATGGAAAGAGAGGGTGCCTGTTCAGATAAAAAAGGAGGCAAGGCTGTCTCTGGGGGCAAGGTGCCTTTTCGGGACTATTGGCATTCTCTGCAATTTTTATGCAGTGGACCATCTGCTGGTGGCGGATGCGTCCATATTGAATAAGCTGTCGCCCTTTTTTGCCATTATTTTTTCCTATTTGCTGCTGAAGGAGAGGATTGCATTTTTTCAGGCTGTGTGTGTGGGAGCGGCTTTTGCTGGCTGCCTTTTTGTTGTAAAGCCGGGATTCCAGAACACGGCGCTGTTTCCGGCCATGGTCGGAGTGTGCGGCGGGCTTGGGGCGGGGATTGCCTATACCATGGTGCGCAGGCTCGGCTCTATGGGAGTTAAGGGGCCTGTGATTGTTTTTTATTTTTCGCTGTCTTCCTGTTTGGTTGTGGTGCCGTGGATTATGATACATTTTACACCCATGGATTTGCGTCAGCTGATGATTCTGCTGATGGCAGGGGTGTGCGCGGCCGGCGGACAGTTTTCCATAACCGTGGCTTATACTTATGCACCGGCAAGAAAAATCTCCATATATGATTATTCTCAGATTATTTTTGCCACCGTTTTGGGTTATGTGATGTTCGGGGAGATACCGGACAGGTATAGTTTTGTGGGATATGCCCTGATTGTGGCTGCTTCCCTGGCGATGTTTATCCATAACCGCCGGGCGGAGAGGAAAACAGAGGAAAAGAAACGATAGAGCGGGAAGGAGACTTGATTATGGGACTTTTGGGAAATATGATTTGGTTTATCTGCGGAGGTTTGGTCAGCGGTTTGAGCTGGTTCCTGGCTGGCTGCCTGTGGTGTATCACGGTTGTTGGGATACCGGTGGGGCTGCAGTGCTTTAAGATTGCGGGCCTGAGCTTTTTTCCATTTGGGAAAGAGGTGGTGTATGGCGGCGGGGCAGGATCGTTTCTGCTTAATATCATCTGGATCTTGGTGTCGGGACTGCCGCTGGCCCTGGAGCATCTGGCACTCGGGCTTTTGTTGTGCGTGACGGTGATCGGGATTCCCTTTGGCCTGCAGCAGTTCAAGCTGGCAAAGCTGGCGTTGATGCCGTTTGGGGCGGAGGTTTATTGAGATGGACTGGGAGAAACTGATACAGACAAAGAAGTATGATTTTCTGCGGGCCAATCCCCGGCTGGGAGAGAGGATCATGCTGCTGGGGCTGGGGGGAAGCCATGCTTACGGGACGAGCCAGGAGGGGAGTGACATTGACCTCCGGGGTGTCACCCTGCAGATGCCTTCTGACCTGATCGGCATGACCCGGTTTGAGCAGTATGAGGACGGCGGGACGGATACGGTGATTTACGGGTTTAACAAGATCATCCGGCTTTTGCTGGAATGCAATCCCAACATCTGTGAGATCCTGGGTCTGGATGAGGATCAATATCTGATCCGGTCTAAGTGGGGGCAGGAACTGATTGACAACCGGGGGCTTTTTCTCTCCAAGCGGGCGATCAAATCTTTTGGAGGATATGCGGATGCCCAGCTCCGCCGCCTGCAGAATGCCCTGGCGAGAGATTCCATGGCCCAGAGCGAGCGGGAGGGACATATTTTAAAGTCGGTCAGGAACGCGCTGGAGGATTTCAACCGCCGGTATCGCACCTTTGAGAAGGGAAGCATCCGTCTCTATATTGATAAGGCGGAGAATCCTGAGCTGGATACGGAGATTTTTGTGGATGCCTGTTACCAACATATGCCTCTGAGAGATTACAATGGAATGACGGGGGCCATGCGGTCGGTGCTCCATGATTATGAAAAGCTGGGAAAGCGGAACAGGAAGAAGGATGACGTCCATCTGAACAAGCATGCCATGCATCTGATCCGGCTGTTTATGATGGCGGTGGATATTCTGGAGCAGGGGGAGATCCGCACCCACCGCAGGGAAGATTTGGATCTGCTGATGCAGATACGGCAGGGAAAATTCCGGCAGGCAAACGGCGCTTTCTCGCCGGAATTTTATGAGATACTGGATGATTATGAGCGGAAGCTGGAGGAGGCCGCCGCTGCCACCCGTCTCCCGGACAATCCGGATATGGAGAAGGTGGAGGCATATGTGGAGCGGGTGAACCGGTATGTGGTGACGGGGGAAGCCTTAGTGCAACACTGTACCAGGGAAAGGAACAAAGAAAAGCGTGAATGAGATCAAACGGATCATCAATGAAAAATTAAAGGAGATCGAAAGGCGGGAGAATGTCCATATTCTTCATGCCGTGGAGTCGGGAAGCCGGGCGTGGGGATTTGCCTCGCCGGACAGTGACTATGACGTGCGGTTTATCTATGTGAGGCCGATGGAGGATTACCTGCGGCTGGATGAGGCCCGGGATGTGATCGAGTGGCAGCTTGATGAGGTGCTGGATATCAATGGATGGGATCTGAAAAAGGCCATGAGGCAGTTTGCCAGGGGAAACGCCACGCTTTTTGAGTGGAGCGGCTCTCCGGAAATTTATCTCACCACGGATGCGTGGGGACAGGTGAAAGAGGCGTCCACGGCGTATTTTTCGGAGAAATCGGCGGTGGGCCACTATTATGGCATGGCTGCCAATACATACCGGGATTATCTCTGCGGCGGGACGGTCAGCTACAAAAAGTATTTTTATGCATTGCGGCCGTTGTTTGCAGCCATGTATATCGAGCAGTTCCATCATGTGCCGCCGGTCCGTTTTGCGGATTTGACGGGGATTGAGGTGGGAGAGGAGCTGAGAGAGGCTGTTGCCGAGCTGCTGGACAGGAAGAAATACACGGGAGAGAGGGAGCTAAAGCCCCACATGCCCGTGATCCGCCGGTTTATTGAGGAGGAGCTGGAGAGGCAAAAGCAGATCGTGGACCGGCTGCCGGACGACCATAATAAGGACTGGACTGCGCTGAATGTTTGTTTTCGGAGGGTGATTGGATATGGGGAAAAATAATAAAGACCTGGATCGCGCAAGCAAATACATCAGCCTGATTCTGCGCCACCATCCGGAGGCAATCGGAATCACTCTGGATGAGCATGGATGGGCGGATGTGGAACAATTGGTCCGGGGAGTGCAAAAGACAAGGCCGTTTGACCGGGAAATGCTGGAAGAGATTGTGCGGACAGATGAAAAGCAGCGTTATTCCTTTAATCAGGATAAAACAAGGATCCGCGCAAACCAGGGGCATTCCGTCCCTGTGGATGTGGAGCTGCCGGCTGCAGAGCCGCCGGAATATCTGTATCATGGAACCGGGCGGAAATATGTGGAATCCATTGACCGGACGGGCCTGGTGCCAAAGGGAAGACTGTATGTCCATCTTTCCGGAGATGTGGATACGGCAGCCAAGGTGGGGAGCCGTCACGGACAGCCGGTGGTTTACCGGGTCGGCAGCGGCCGGATGAAAAGGGACGGGCATGTGTTTTACCGGTCGGTGAACGGAGTATGGCTGGTAAAGGCTGTGCCGGTGGAGTATCTGGAGAAACAATGACGGAAGTGTTACAGTAAAGATTATTTTTTCCGGGAAAAAGAACATGCCAGAGAGCCGGAAGCGGAGGGAAGATTGACCGGAGAGGCAAAAATACGGAGAGGAAAGCAGAGGTAAATACTATGACAAATAGAAAGGCTTCTCCAATGATTCGGGTGACAAGAGACCATGTGATTTACGCATTCAGCAAGACTGATGAACCGGCGGCATTTGCGGAGCCGGGGGAGTGCGTGGAGCTGGAGACTTATGACTGCTATCAGGGAGTGATGTTAAAGGAGGGGAGTACCTTCCGGGATTTTGACCGCCGCTTCGGCAATCCGGCTACGGGGCCGGTGTTCGTCCGTTCGGCCATGCCGGGAGATACCCTGAAAATTCAGATTCAGAAGCTGGAGCTGGGGCCGGTGGGCATACTGGATATCGGAGGAAACAGCGGAGCCTTAAAGGAGGCATTTGCCGGGCGGGAGCCGGTGATTAAGCGGCTTTCTGTGAAAGACGGAATGATTGATTATGAGGGGATTTTTGTGCCGGCAAAGCCTATGATTGGCGTGATCGGCGTGGCTCCGGCGGGAGAGCCGGTGGGAACTTTGACGCCTATGGATCACGGCGGCAATATGGACTGCACGAGGATTGAGGAGGGAGCTACCTTGTATCTGCCGGTCAGCGTGGAGGGAGCGCTGCTTTCCGTCGGTGATTTTCACGCCGTCATGGGTGAGGGCGAGGTGGCCAACTGCGGCGTGGAGATCGAGGGGCGCGCGGTGCTGAAGGTGGATGTACTGAAAAAGACCGGCATTACTTACCCCATGCTGGAGAATCCGGATCAATGGATCACCATTGCCTATGGAGATACCCTGGATGAAGCGTCTCACAAGGCAGTAATGCAGATGTTTTCGTTTTTGTGCCGGAAAAAGGGACTGAGTGAGGTGGATGCAGGGATGCTGATGGATATGGCGGGCGATCTGATGGTATGCCAGATTGTCAATCCCAAAAAGACGGTGCGGATGGAGGTGCCGAAGTGGCTGGTGGAGAAGCTGAGAAGAGTGTAAAAAAGAAGAATTTTCTGATGGCTTTTTTGGCTTTTTTTCTGATTTTCGGGATGTGGTACTACAGAAGATATCAATATATGCGTTTAGACGTATTGGAATTTCGTCTGTCAGGCATCCGTTTAGAATTGCCATGCACAATCGCCGATATTGAGATGTGCGGCTACCATGTAAATGATTTTACTGGCGAGTGTGATAAGAATGAGATTGGATTAGGAACCATTCATATCACGCAGGATGAGAAAGGCAGGGTGTGCGAAATTTATACGGATGATATTTTTTGTGATTTGGAAATCTATGGTAATATTGACATAGGATTTGCACGGAATCAGGGAAGAAAGAAAACAAGAGGGTTTGTCGATGCGATAGAACGTATTGAAAAGTTATATGGGGAACCGGAAGAGGAAGACGACAAGTCCAGGACATACATAAAGTACAAGAGCGAAAACGAATATGCATACATTACAATAGACGGATCGTTCTATATTTCCCGACTCGGAATTGTTGCCGGTAAATCATCCTCCCAATGACAGAGGGAGAAGCAGGCCGGGCATCACAGATATCGGGCGATTTATTCACCGGAATTCATGCAATGTTGTATTCGGAGCGGATGCTGCTGTCGGTCAGAATGGAAAATTTGTGGCCGGAAGATCATTGAAAGGCAGGCGGAGCGTGTATTGGGTAACGCTCCGCTTTCTCTTTCTATAACCCATGAGCCAAATGATTTGCCAAAATATTCTCATTATTTCAGGAAAAACAGTCAGTTGTTTGGTTGATAAGTATGCTCGTGGGTATATTTTATGGTTAAAAATCACAGGCGGCCGTCCTTCTCAAGCTTGATGGATTGCTGTAAATATCCCAGGCAGTCTGCGGCCAGACGCCGGTAGGAATACCCGCCTGCCAAAAAGACATCCTTCATGGAAAGCCACACAACCGTCATGGTGGCTTCCATCAGCAGAATGCGCAGCAGCCTTTCCAGTGGATGGGATTTCAGCTTATATAAGGTATGGGACTGAAAAACAATGTGCGGCAATTCATCCTTGAGCATTTGCCGGCAGATGCTTTTTAAGGCAGGGGAGGGAACACATGCGGCCAGCGCCCGGTAGTAGGATAAGGCGATCATCTCAGCAGTCACCAGGACAATAATTTCTGATCTCAGCCCACCCGTTTTCCGCAGGAAACGGAACACATCATCCAGAAAAGAGTGAGGGCGGGCGGGGATCTGATGATAGTTCATAAATTTTTTAAGATACGCGGAATGCCAGTTTTCCTCCCGGATAAACCATTTCATAGCTTCCGGATATTCCGGCGCATGATTGCGGCCGGCGTAACGCCTCGCACAGTGAAGAAGGAACCGTCCTTCGGAGGCTTCACCTTTCTGGAAGCTTTGGATGGAAGGAGAGATCAGCTTTTTTTCCTGCGGGGTCAGTTCTGGTTCTTCAGTAAAATCAATCTGCAGGCGGTGATTGTTGTTGGATTCAAAATGGGCCGCCCAGTTGAACCGGGATAAATCTCTCATAGGGAGAGTGGACAGTAATATCATGACAAAATACCTCTTTGTAAATATGTATAGGTTGTATCCTTCATTTCAGGCTTCTTTTTTCCTGTTTTTGTTGGTTTTAATGTTATGTATTGCCATGCAGGCATACCAAGCATGGCCTTTTGTCTTTGGTATCATATAATAAAATTCAGGAAACGTCAATATGAAGCCGTGACAATAGCGTGTTGCAAATGGATTTCAGGAATGTTATAATGATAGTATCACAGTTTTTGATTTTTGTTTTACAGGAAATTAAGGAGAAAAGAATGCAAAATGTAAAACAGGATTATAAAAATACAGTATTTTGTGATCTGTTTTCGGAAAAGAAAAATGCTTTATCTCTATATAATGCACTGAATAAAACCGACTACACCAATGCGGAGGATCTGGAAATCGTGACGCTGTCCGATGTGATCTACATGCATCAAAAAAATGATGTGTCGATTTTGTTCCAGAACGAGATAACGCTCTGGGAGCACCAGAGTACGTTAAATTACAACATGCCGCTGCGAGGCCTGATCTATTACGCCCACAATATAGACGGTGTTTTGCAGGCCCACGGGATAAACCTGTATGGAAAGAAGCAGGTGAAAATCCCTGCGCCGGATTATTATGTATTGTATAACGGGAAAGAAGCAAGCCCGGAGAGAGAGGAACTGAGGCTGTCGGATTCCTTCCTGACCCCGAAGGAGGGGTATGAATGGACGGCCCATATGGTGAATATCAATGTGGGGCATAACCCGGAAATACTGGAGAGATGCCTGCCATTAAAGGGATATGCGGCATTGGTGGGATATGTACGGGAGTATCAGGGACAGAAGTGCAGCCTGCCGGAGGCAGTAGACAGGGCGACGAAGCGGTGTATAGAGGAAGGCTATCTGAGGGAATATCTGCTGAAAAAGAGAGCGGAGGTGAATATGATGCTGCTTACGGAATTTAATGAAGAGGCTTTCGTGAAAACAATCAGGGAGGAAGGCCGTGAGGAGGGCCGGAAAGAGGGCCGTGAGGAAGGCCGTTACCTATCCTTGCAGCGCCTGATGCAAAAGGCTGTCATGCCTTTGGCAGAAGCGATGGATGCGCTTGGGTTTTCCAAGGAAGAAAGAACCGGATATGAGACGTGGGTAAGGATTAATAAAAGCATCTGAGGATAAAACGTTGGTTTAAGATTCAGATCTTACAGGAAATAAGGAGAAAAGAATGCAAAATGTAAAACAGGATTATAAAAATACGGTATTTTGTGATCTGTTTTCAGAAAAGAAAAATGCCTTATCTCTATATAACGCGCTGAATAAAACTGACTACACCAATGAGGAGGATCTGGAAATCGTGACGCTGTCCGATGTGATCTACATGCATCAAAAAAATGATGTGTCGATTTTGTTCCAGAACGAGATAACGCTCTGGGAGCACCAGAGTACGTTAAATTACAACATGCCGCTGCGAGGCCTGATCTATTACGCCCACAATATAGACGGTGTTTTGCAGGCCCACGGGATAAACCTGTATGGAAAGAAGCAGGTGAAAATCCCTGCGCCGGATTATTATGTATTGTATAACGGGAAAGAAGCAAGCCCGGAGAGAGAGGAACTGAGGCTGTCGGATTCCTTCCTGACCCCGAAGGAGGGGTATGAATGGACGGCCCATATGGTGAATATCAATGTGGGGCATAACCCGGAAATACTGGAGAGATGCCTGCCATTAAAGGGATATGCGGCATTGGTGGGATATGTACGGGAGTATCAGGGACAGAAGTGCAGCCTGCCGGAGGCAGTAGACAGGGCGACGAAGCGGTGTATAGAGGAAGGCTATCTGAGGGAATATCTGCTGAAAAAGAGAGCGGAGGTGAATATGATGCTGCTTACGGAATTTAATGAAGAGGCTTTCGTGAAGACAATCAGGGAGGAGGGCCGGGAAGAAGGCCGTTACCTATCCCTGCAGAGCTTGATGCAAAAGGCTGTCATGCCTTTGGCGGAAGCGATGGATGCGCTTGGATTTTCCAAGGAAGAAAGAACCGGATATGAGACATGGGTAAGGGTCAATAAAACCATCTGAGGATAAGGCTTTGGTTTATGACGGCAAAGTTATAAAAAACTATTCAAGAGGAGAGCAGAATGGCAACAATATTTCATCGCTTTTGTAAGGATAAAAGCGCGTTTATCAATCCCTGTGACACTACAAAGGAGATTATTGGATTTCCAGAGGTTTGTATCACGACATTTTCAGAAAGCATTATAAAAGACTTTATTGAAAAGAATAAGGCAGAAATCATTGCAAATTTATATTCCGCAAATGGAATTATACCGGTTTATGAAATCGAATATGCGGGTAAGAAAATGGGATTGTTTTTATCGAGAGTAGGAGGGCCGGCCTGTGTGGCCGGTTTGGAAGAAATCATTGCCATGGGAGCAAAAAAGATTATACAATTTGGCTGCTGCGGCATCCTGAATGAATCCTCTGCAGGGGGCAGAATCATAATTCCATCGGCGGCTGTCCGGGATGAAGGTACAAGCTATCATTATGTTCCGGCAAGCGAGGAGATAACGGCGGAGGAATCCTCGATTGACATTACCACACAATGCATGGAGAAGCTCGGGATCCCCTATGTGGTGGGGAAAATCTGGACGACCGATGCCATCTACCGGGAGACAAAGACAGTTATCGAGGAACGAAAAAAACAAGGCTGCCTTGCCGTTGAAATGGAGTGTGCATCCTCTTTAGCGGTTGCCAGATTCAGAAATATACCATTTCTTTCGTTTTTCTATGGAGCAGATAATCTGGATGATGATACATGGGATTCAAGGGATCTGACTGACTATGGAAAGAGCTGCGGCAATCGGTATATGATGATTGCTTTGGAATGTGGGGCGGCCTGCTGAGAGTGAAAAATGCAAGATGTTGTGCAGGATTATCATGGACAAAATGAGATGATTTTTAATTATTGGAACGGAAAGAGAATGACGAGAGAATGGCCGGATAAGTTCAGGCGGAAGCTGACAGATAATAAATCAGCATCCGCCTGTCCTGGTTCCGAGGAAAAACTCAGAACTCTCTCATCAGAAGACTGTACGGATCATTGCGCCTGCCGGATAATCAGGCAGGAATTTGAAAGAATATGGGATGCGGCCGGTCTGTTTTCTTGACCGGATTGAACAATAACACAAGGTTTGTGAGGAGGTTTTTGAATGAGCGAAAAGATAACATTCAGTCCCGGCTCTTTTTTTCACGGGACAAAGGCGGATTTGAAGACAGGTGATTGCCTGACAACAGGTTTTTTGTCCAATTACGGGGACAGGACGGCAAAGTATGTTTATTTTGCGGGAACGTTGGATGCAGCAGTCTGGGGTGCAGAATTGGCGGCCGGAGACGGCAGACAGAGGATTTATGTGGTAGAGCCTACGGGAGAATTTGAAGACGATCCCAACGTCACAGACAAGAAGTTTCCCGGCAATCCCACAAAGTCTTATCGTACCAGAGAACCTTTAAGGATTGTCGGAGAAGTGACAGGCTGGAGCGGACATTCGCCGGAGGTGCTGCAGAATATGAAGGAGAACCTGGAACGGCTGAAGAAGATGGGAATTGAGACAATCGAATGATCTTATTTACGAAAGAGTCCGGTTATAATACAAAGGAGTGAATATGGACAAGTATGATATTTTAATCAATATTGTGGATCAGTTAATGGGTGAAGCGCCGTCAGGATACAAACGATATTACCCTGATCCCAAGAATATAGAGAATTTAAATCAGGCCAGAGCGCGGGTTTTTATACATTTGTTTTTAAAAGTGAAATTTGGAATCAATGAATTTCTGGAGAGAGAAGAATACATTACAGATGGTACCAATGATGGGGGGATTGACGCCTATTATATTGATGAAGATAATAAAACCATATTATTTGTACAGTCCAAATATAGAAGAACGAAAGATAATTTTGAAAATAAGGTAATCGAGTTAGATGAAATATTGAAAATGGATACTGACCGTATTGTTGATGGTGAGGAGGAAAGCGAAGATGGGATATCCTATAATGGAAAAATAAAGAATATGCTTCAAAAAATAAGAGATATTGATGATATTGGGAGATATAGATACCAGGTTGTGATTTTAGCTAATCTAAAAAAAGAAAAATATAAAATGTCGCAGATAAAAAAACTTACAGGAGGATTTCCAACAGAGATTTTTGATTATGAAAGATGCTACAATGAACTGGTTTTCCCGGTGGTAACAGGCTGTTATTACAATGCTGAAGAAATAAAAATAAGGCTTTCATTGGTAAATAAAGAAAACAGTGACGGGAGAATCAGCTATACGGTTCAATCGAAATATGGAACATGTAAAATAATGGTAGCATTTGTTCCTGTTCTTGAAATAGCAAAAGTGGTGGCGAAATATAAGAATTCGATTTTAAAATATAATCCCAGATGTTTTTTAAGTTTGAAAAATAATACAATCAATCCTAAAATCAGGAGTACAATAAAAGACAAAAAAACAAATGAAATTGCTCTGTATAATAATGGAATAACCATATTATCGGACGATACGATTTTTAATTCCCAGGTGGCAATCAAGGATACGGCCCAGTTAATTATAAAAAATCCACAGATTGTGAATGGAGGACAGACGGCATATACGGTGGCATCTATATATGAGGATGACCCGGATTATATGGAACATTTTGAAGGAAAAGAAGTGCTGGTTAAAATTATTACTTTTTTGGGAGAATATAAAGAAAGTGATAAATTATCATTGATTGAAGAAATATCCAAAGCAACCAATGAACAGACTCCTGTCAAAGAAGTAGACAGAAGGTCAAATGACAAGATCCAGATAGAATATCAGGAGAAGATTTATAGAGATTTCGGGTATTTTTATAACAGAAAAATGGGTGAATTTTATGATGGGTTAAATCATAATTTCATAACAAGAGATATGGTTGTTGATCGTGCAGTATTCATGAGAGTTGCGTCCAGTATACAGGGAGAGATAGCAAAAGCAAGAAGAAACAGTGATGAAATTTTATTTAGAACAGAACATTTTGATCAGATTTTTTTGAACACAAATATATACAAAAAATATATGTATGGATTTTTTTGTCATCAATATTTAACTGAATTAGAAAAAGGATTTGCAAATAAAAAGAATAATAAATATGGAGTTAATACATATGGGAATGCGCTTCGTTATGGGAAATATGCCGTAACCTATGTAGTCTCAAAATATTATTTGGAATCGCTGGAATTGCATGACTATTTAAACAATGTAAGAATGTATACGGATATTATTTTAGGGCAATGGCTGCAATATGAACAATATATTGTAAAAAAAGAACACAACAGAGATTATTTTTATCAGGAAACAGAAGAAGACGGACCGATCAAGTATTACTACAATTATGACGGATATTATAAAGGCAGAACGATTAATAAAGATTTAAAGCAGTATAAATTTGTTATACAGAGTCAATAATTTGCGATTCTGAAATATGTGATTTTTTGACCCTGGAATTAATCAAATACATAGAGGACTGTATCAAGCCGGAGAGGAATTTTCAGGTGTCCGTATGCAAGAACCTAAGGGGAGCATGCCGGCGTTGCATTAATTCTCGAGTGAATAACACTTGCTATTTGCATTATCCGCACATTGGTGAAGCTAACCGCAGTCTCCATTACGCCATCGCTTCACCGACGCACAGATGACACCGATATCAGGTGATTGATTCACCGAATTTAAGCAGTGCCGTATCAGATGCATGACTGATACGAACAGCAGAACAGCAGGCAGGATCGGTTTCAGATGTAAATGCAACGGTGTATTTGATGAAAAAGAAGCGAAGACCTTTAAGAGAATCTGGATATTTCAGATGATTTTGAAGGCCTTTTTGCTTTGAATATCAATAAAAACTGATAATAAATATTAATACACCTATATTAACTAATTATCTGAAAATTTAAAACGAAAAAAGTCTTTACAAATCCCCACATCCGTAGTATCATCTATAAAAATTGAAATCCCCGGGCAGGAGGAATCCTTGTCCAGGTTCAGACAGGTGTCTCACTGTGAAAATATCTCGTTGCAGGCGCACAGCTGACACGAATATCGAGCACTATTTACTTTGAGATTAGTGCAACGATGTACTAGTACTGCCTTGCAGAAATAAAGAAAGGACATAACTTATGAAAAGAGCTGAGGAGAGATCCGTACATCCCGTCCCGGCGGCAGTTCCGGGACTTTATGACCCCAGGTTTGAGCATGACAACTGCGGAATCGGGGCTGTGGCCAACATCAAGGGCATAAAGAGCCATAAGACTGTGGAGCAGGCGCTTCACATTGTGGAAAATTTAGAGCACCGCGCAGGTAAGGACGCGGAAGGAAAGACTGGCGATGGGGTCGGCATTTTGATGCAGATTTCCCATCGCTTTTTTAAGAAGGTGACGGCTCCTCTGGGGATTTCCCTGGGAGAGGAGCGGGAGTACGGAGTGGGGATGTTTTTCTTCCCCCAGGATAAGCTGGCCAGGAACCAGGCCAAGAAGATGCTGGAGATCATTGTGAAAAAGGAGGGCCTCACCTTCCTTGGCTGGCGGGACCTGCCCATCCATCCGGACCGTATTGGAGAGAAGGCGGTGGAGAAAATGCCCTATATCGTCCAGGGCTTTATCGGCAAGCCGGCCCAGGTGGCCAAGGGGCTGGATTTTGACCGAAGGCTGTATGTGGCCAGGCGGGTGTTTGAGCAGAGCAATGACAACACCTATGTAGTGTCATTGAGCAGCCGCACTATCGTCTACAAGGGAATGTTCCTGGTGGGGGAGCTGCGTCAGTTTTTTGACGATCTGCAGGATCCGGATTATGAGTCGGCCCTGGCGGTAGTCCATTCCCGGTTCAGCACCAACACCAACCCAAGCTGGATGCGGGCCCACCCCAACCGGATTATCGTCCACAACGGGGAGATCAACACCATCCGCGGCAATGTGGACAAGATGCTGGCCAGAGAGGAGACCATGGAGTCAGACTTTTTCAAGTCGGAGATGCACAAGGTACTGCCTATCATCAACCAGGAGGGCTCGGATTCGGCCATGCTGGACAATGCCCTGGAATTTATGATGATGAGCGGCATGGAGCTGCCTCTGGCGGTAATGATCACCATTCCGGCGCCCTGGGCCCACGAGAAAAACATGCCTCAGGATGTGATTGATTTTTACCGGTATTATGCCACCATGATGGAGCCCTGGGACGGCCCGGCCTCCATTGTATTCAGTGACGGGGATGTGCTGGGGGCAGTTCTTGACCGCAACGGCCTGCGTCCCTCCCGTTATTATATCACGGATGACGATCAGGTGATCCTGGCCTCGGAGGTGGGAGCCATTGATACCCCACAGTCCCATGTGGTGAGAAAGGAACGGCTCCGCCCGGGGAAAATGCTGCTGGTGGACACGGTGAAGGGGGAACTGGTCAGCGACGAGGATTTAAAGCTGCGCTATGCCGCCCGGCGTCCCTACGGCGAGTGGCTGGACAACAACCTGGTGGAGTTAAAGTCCCTTCCCATCCCCAACAAGGGGGTGCCGCCCATGGACAAGGAGACCAGGGCCCGGCTCCAGAAGACATACGGCTATACCTATGAGCAGTACAAGACCATGATCCTTCCCATGGCTCTCAACGGGGCGGAGGCGGTGTCCGCCATGGGGGCGGACAGTCCCCTGGCAGTGCTGTCTAAGAAGCATCAGCCCTTGTTTAACTATTTTAAGCAGCTATTCGCCCAGGTGACGAACCCGCCTATTGACGCCATCCGGGAGGAGATCGTCACCTCCACTACCGTGTATGTGGGGGAAGAGGGGAACGTGCTGGAGGAGAAGCCGGAGAACTGCAAGATTTTGAAGGTGGACAATCCCATTCTCACCTGCACGGATCTGTTGAAAATCAAATATATGAAGCAGCCCGGATTTAAGGTGGAAGTGATTCCCATTACCTATTATAAGAACACCTCCCTGGAAAAAGCCATTGACCGGCTGTTTCTGGAGGTGGACCGGGCTCATCGGGACGGGGTGAATATTATCATCCTCTCCGACCGGGATATTGATGAAAATCATGTGCCTATTCCCTCCCTGCTGGCGGTGTCGGCCCTGCAGCAGCACCTGGTAAAAACCAAGAAGCGCACCTCCATGGCGCTGATTTTGGAGAGCGGGGAGCCCAGGGAAGTCCATCATTTCGCCACCCTGCTGGGCTACGGCGCCTGTGCCATCAACCCTTATCTGGCCCAGGAGTCGGTGCGGTATCTGATCGAGAGCGGGATGCTGGACAAGGATTACTATGCGGCGGTGGATGATTACAATTCGGCGGTGCTCCACGGGATTGTAAAGATTGCTTCCAAGATGGGTATTTCCACCATCCAGTCTTATCAGGGAGCACAGATCTTTGAGGCTATCGGTATTTCCAGGAAAGTGATTGATAAATATTTTACCAACACGGTGAGCCGGGTGGGAGGCATTACCTTGAGCGATATTGAAGGTGATGTGGATGTACTTCATTCCACGGCTTTTGACCCTCTGGGGCTGGATGTGGATCTGACCTTGGAGAGCGTGGGCAGCCACAAGGAGCGGGCCGGCCAGGAAGAGCATCTGTACAATCCCCGCACCATTCACCTTCTCCAGGAGGCGGCCCGGACGGGAAACTATGAGATTTTTAAAGAATACAGCCACGCCCTCAATGAGGAAGGGCAGACCATCAACCTGCGGAGCCTGATGGATTTTATATATGATGAAAACGGCGGCGTTCCCATTGAGGAAGTGGAGAGCGTGGAGTCCATTGTCAAACGGTTCAAGACCGGGGCCATGTCCTACGGATCCATTTCCCAGGAAGCCCATGAGACGCTGGCTGTCGCCATGAACCGGCTGGGGGGCAAGTCCAACACCGGCGAGGGAGGCGAGAGCTTGGACCGGCTGACGCCCGGGCCGAAAAACAACAACCGCTGCTCGGCCATCAAACAGGTGGCGTCCGGGCGGTTTGGGGTGACGTCCCGTTATCTGGTCAGCGCCCAGGAGATCCAGATCAAGATGGCCCAGGGGGCAAAGCCCGGGGAGGGCGGCCAGCTTCCCGGGGGCAAGGTCTATCCCTGGGTGGCCAAGACCCGCCATTCCACCACCGGAGTGGGGCTGATCTCACCGCCGCCGCACCATGACATTTATTCTATCGAGGATTTGGCCCAGTTGATCTATGATTTGAAAAATTCCAACACCCGGGCGCGGATTTCCGTGAAGCTGGTGAGCGAGGCCGGGGTGGGAACCGTGGCGGCCGGCGTGGCCAAGGCCGGCGCCCAGGTGATTCTGGTGTCCTCTTTTGACGGCGGCACCGGGGCGGCGCCGAGAAATTCCATTTATAATGCGGGCCTGCCCTGGGAGCTGGGAGTGGCGGAAGCCCATCAGACCTTGATCATGAACGGTCTGCGGGACAAGGTGATTCTGGAGACGGACGGCAAGCTGATGACGGGCCGTGACGTGGTGATTGCCTGTATGCTGGGGGCGGAGGAGTTTGGATTTGCCACGGCGCCTTTAGTGACCATGGGCTGTGTGATGATGCGGGTCTGCAATCTGGACACCTGCCCGGTGGGGATTGCCACCCAGAATCCGGAGCTGCGCAAACGCTTCCGCGGCAAGCCGGAGTATGTGGTGAATTTCATGCATTTTGTGGCCCAGGAGATGCGGGAATACATGGCAAAGCTGGGAGTGCGCACCGTGGATGAGCTGGTGGGCCGGACGGAGCTTTTGAAGAAAAAGGAAGATATTCCCAACGAGAGAGCCAGGAAGGTAGATTTATCCAATATTCTGGACAATCCCTATGAGGGGATGCGTTTCCAGGGATATTATGAGAAACAGGAGTATGATTTTAAGTTGGAACAGACTTTGGATGAGCAGGTTCTTTTGAAAAAGCTGAAATCCGCCCTGGCAAACGGCCAGAAGAAGAGCGTGCAGGTGGATGTGAGCAATGTAGACCGGACACTGGGGACCATCTTCGGCTCAGAGATCACCAGACGGTATCCGGATGGCCTGCCGGAAGACACCTTTATGGTGAGCTGCAGCGGCAGCGGAGGCCAGAGTTTTGGCGCCTTCATCCCCCGGGGGCTGACTCTGGAGCTGGTGGGGGACAGCAATGACTATTTCGGCAAGGGACTGTCCGGCGGCAAGCTGATCGTGTATCCGCCGAGAGCCGTGCAGTTTAAGGCCGAGGAGAATATCATTATCGGAAATGTGGCCCTGTACGGCGCCACCAGCGGCAAGGCTTTTATAAGCGGCGTGGCCGGGGAGCGGTTCTGTGTCCGCAATTCCGGCGCCACGGCGGTGGTGGAGGGCGTGGGGGACCACGGCTGCGAGTATATGACCGGCGGCCGGGTGGTAGTCTTAGGCCCCACCGGCAAGAATTTCGCCGCCGGCATGAGCGGGGGCATTGCCTATGTGCTGGATGAGAAGCGGGATCTGTACAAACGGCTCAACAAGGAGCTGGTGTCCATGGAGGAAGTGACCAACAAATATGACGTGCTGGAGTTAAAGGAAATGATTCAGGAGCACGTGGCCTACACCAACTCGGAGAAGGGCAAGAAGATTCTCGACCATTTCGGGGAATATCTGCCCAAATTCAAGAAGATCCTGCCCCATGACTACCGACGCATGATGAACACAATTGTGCAGATGGAAGAAAAGGGACTGAGCAGCGAGCAGGCACAGATTGAGGCGTTTTATGCCAATATGAGGAAATAAGTACCGATAATTTAGGAGGAAAAAAGAATGGGAAAGCCAACAGGCTTTTTGGAATATGAAAGAAAAGGCAGCAGGGCGGAGGATCCGCTGGGGAGAATCCGGCATTTTCACGAGTTTCACACGCCTCTTACGGAAGCGCAGCAGAGGGAGCAGGGAGCCCGGTGTATGGAGTGCGGGGTACCCTTCTGCCAGTCAGGCATGGTATTAAACGGCATGGTTTCCGGATGCCCCCTCAACAATCTGGTGCCGGAGTGGAATGATTTGGTATACAACGGCAACTGGGGCCAGGCATATAACCGTCTGAAAAAGACCAACAGCTTTCCGGAGTTTACCAGCCGGGTCTGCCCGGCTCCCTGCGAGGCAGCCTGCACCTGCGGCCTCAACGGGGATCCGGTAAGCATCAAGGAAAATGAGAGGGCGATTATTGAGAAAGCCTACGAGACCGGAGAGGCGGTTGCCCGCCCGCCAAAGCTGCGGACCGACAAAAAGATTGCCGTGGTAGGCTCCGGTCCCGCCGGCTTAGCGGCAGCCGACCAGCTTAACAAGCGGGGCCACAATGTTACCGTATTTGAGAGGGAAGACCGGATCGGCGGCCTTCTCATGTACGGGATTCCCAACATGAAGCTGGAAAAGCCAGTCATTGACCGGAAGATCCAGGTGATGAAGGAGGAGGGGGTTTCCTTTGTTACCGGCGCGGACATCGGCCGCAATTATAAGGTGAATCGTTTAAAGCGGGATTTTGACTGTATCATCCTGGCCTGCGGCGCCTCCAATCCCCGGGACATCCAGGTACCCGGACGGGACGCGGAGGGGATCTATTTTGCGGTGGATTTCCTCAAATCAACTACTAAAAGCCTCCTGAATTCCGGTTTGGAGGACGGTAGCTACATTTCGGCCAAAGATAAGCATGTACTGGTAATCGGCGGCGGCGACACCGGCAACGACTGTGTAGGAACCGCCGTGCGCCACGGCTGCGCATCCGTGACCCAGTTGGAAATGATGCCAAAGCTGCCCGATGCACGGGCCGAAAACAACACCTGGCCCGAGTGGCCCCGCGTCTGCAAGACCGACTATGGCCAGGAAGAAGCCGCCGCCGTATTCGGCCGCGATCCCAGGATGTATCAGACCACGGTAAAAGAATTTGTCCGGGATGAGAGCGGAAAGGTGTGCAAGGCAATTCTTGTGAGCTTAACGCCCCAAAAAGATCCCGAAACCAACCGGACCATGATGATGCCGGTAGAAGGAAGCGAAAGAGAAGTGGCCGCCGATCTGGTGCTGATTGCGGCAGGATTTTTGGGCGCCGAAGGATATGTGGCAGACGCCTTTGGGGTAGAGTTAAACGAAAGGACGAATGTGGCCACGGATGGAAAGAGTTATGGGACCAACGTGGAAAATGTATTTGCGGCGGGGGATATGAGAAGAGGACAGTCATTGGTTGTCTGGGCCATAAGAGAAGGCAGAGAAGCAGCCAAAGAAGTAGACAGGTGGCTGATGGGGTATACAAACTTGGCATAGCGATTGATTTGAGTAATGGTGTTAAGCCTTAATTAGAACTTAAGGCTTAACACTTTTTTAATGCCATCTCCTGGTAAAAATAAGATGTCAGGCAAGGTTCCAATAATACGTTCTTTTGAATTACTGATTTTTGCAACATGAACATTTCCAGGTTTTTCTTTGAAAAAAACAGACTATATAGACAGAACTGTTGAAAGTCTTGAATCTTCTTGATATTATTTTCTCATATTCGTTTTAGAATTGTGAATAATCAGCAGATAAGAAAAGAGTGCTTTTGGAAGCGCTCAAAAATGGGAGGAAGATATGAAAAGAGAATATGACCTGTTTTTGTTTTGTGGTCAATCCAACATGGCGGGACGGGGTATCACTTCAGAAAAATGGCCGGAGGCCGCGCCGGGGATTACCCCTGGGGCGGGATTCGAATACCGCGCAATCTCTGATCCGGAGCGTCTGCACCCGGTAAAGGAGCCTTTTGGAGTGGAGGAAAACAATCCAAGGGGAATTTTTGAGCCAGGGATGAAAACAGGTTCCCTGGTAACATCTTTTATCAATGCTTATTATGCAGAGGCCAAAACACCGGTTATCGGAGTTTCTGCCAGCAAAGGGGGTTCGGCAATCCATGAGTGGCAGGGGAATGGAGATTATCTGTCAGATGCCCTGATGCGCCTGGAACGGGCAAGGGATTATTTAAAAGAGAAAAAAATCCCTGTCCGGCATTGCTTTCTGGTCTGGTGTCAGGGAGAGACGGATGGGGATCTGGGAACTGCAGTGGAGGATTACAAGATAAAATTTAAAAGCATGTTTTCCCAGTTTAGAGAAAAGGGAGTCCAGGCCTGCTTTCTCATCACAATTGGGGAATACAATGGAAATAAGGGTTTTGATTATGATAAAATTCGCCATGGGCAGTTAGAGCTGGCAGCAGAACTCCCGGATGTGCTGCTGGTTTGCGATGATTTTCATACTATGTACAGCCGTGGCCTGATGAAGGATGAATTTCACTATTATCAGATGGCTTACAATGAGGTGGGGACGTCAGCAGGGAAAATGGCAGGAAGATTGGTAAATAAGAAAATTTTTAGGAATATCGGAACGGTTACAAATGAACGGCAAACAAGGATAAAAAGGAGCTTGAACTCTTGAAGTGGATTGAGAATTGGAAAAACATGTTTCGGGATGCAAAGCTGTCCAGGAAGATAACCATCACCTTTCTGATTACAGCTCTGCTGATTGGCGCCATAATGGCGGTAGCCCTGCAGATTGCCTTCCGTATCTATGACCGTCAGCTTTATGAAAAATCCCAGGCAGAACTGGATTTTTTTGGCCAGCAGGTCAATGCCAAGCTGTCCCAGATTGAGGAACTGACTGTATCCATTGCATGGCAAATGGCATGGCTTTTATGAAAATGAGTGCCTGACAGATATCAAGCAGACGGCCTGGGTGCTGGAGGGGGGTTATGAGCTATGTCTGGAACCTGGGGGACGGCCCCCACTTTTACCGATGGCAGAGGGAGTTTTTGTATCCGGAGGAGGATAAAAGGGTAATGCTGGTGATGAACATGGAAAATCATCTGCGGGATGAGGAGTTGTTTGCGCTGATGGAGGCGCGGGAACAGTAAATTTTCCTTTCAGAACAGCTTATTTAAATGACAATGGACAATGGCATATGAATGATAACGGTTGAAAGTTTGCTGGCAAGAATTATGGAGCATAACATTTGATCGTATACTTTCTGGTTGATTTTTTCTTAACAAGTATTTATAATAACCTCTAAAGCCAGAACGTAATTCTGGTAATTAAAACAAATCAGAGGAAGTGGACAAAGTGTACAATATAGCATTGTGCGATGATGAAGAAAAAGAACTTGGCCAGATCGAAAACCTGCTGGCAAAATACCAGGATGCAAAACAAGATATGGATATGGAATACGATATTTGCCGTTTTTTAGATGCGGAAACGTTGCTGCAGCAGATCCGGGAACATGCATATAGTCCGGATCTGATTCTTTTAGATATTTTTATGTCCGGGAAGAACGGCATAGAGGCGGCAGAGGAGATACGGCAGTTAGGCCTTTCTGTGCCTATTATATTCCTGACCACGTCAAAAGACCATGCGCTTTATGCCTATGGAGTGGATGCCATTCAGTATTTGGTAAAGCCGGTAGACCAGAATCGTTTCTTTCATGCTATGGATTCTGCCATGAACCAGATAGAAAAGCAGAGGGAAAATTTGATCACCATGAAAGTGGCGGGGGGAGTCCGGCAGCTGCAGGCTGATGATATTATTTACTGTGAATCCCAAAAAAATTATCAGATCCTCTATGTTGCGAAGGACGAATATAAAGTCCGCATGACTACGGAAAACCTGTGGAAAATCCTGGGAACTTTTCCTCAGTTTGGAAGGTGCGGCCGTTCTTACATTCTGAATATGAACCATATTGTCTCCGTGGAGCGGGAAGAGATTGTTATGGACAATAAAACCACCATCTATATTCCCAGGAACAAGGCAGCAGAATTTAAAAAAGGCTATTTCGCCTACTATTTTGAACAGAAGGACGGGGGGGACAAGATTTTGTATGAGATGGAATCGTAGGAGGAAAGCGGCGTTTCGCCCGGGTACCGGTGATTTTATAATTCTAAAAGCCAGGTAAAAAGTCAAAACGGAAAATATTTCTTTAGAAGATTCTTCAGTGTCTTATGACGGTTATTGAAGAATCTTTTTTATTATACTCGCAGACATACTTATATGCCAAATGATCTGGTATATTTTATGAAAATATGAGAACTGGTGCCGACTGATCCTTTGGCTCATGGGTAAATCTTGAATTTTATCCCCAAAAACATACAAAATATCCCATAATATAGAAGTTGTTTTTGGGAAATGGTATATTATGTCTAATAAATTTTATTGACAGGTTAATTTTGTTAAAAGTTGTTGAAAGTATATAAGGAGGAATGAACTATGCTGGGAGGTTCGTTTTGGGTTGCGCTTTTTCGGAATACTATCAGCGCGGGGCTGATGCTGACTTTTTTTCTGATGGTGGACCGTCCCAGGGTTCCTGTAAAGAAGGCCATATGGTGTTACGGAATATTTGGTGTTGGGATGATTTTTGTTTACAGTATGTGGTATCAGATGGCGAAAGCCAGCTTTGTCCAGTTTGCTCCTTTATCCACGCTTCCTCTTATCGGAATTTTCTGCACAGCCATGAGCAGTGATGCCATATACCTGTCTCTGTATAAAATGGCATTGGCTTTTTATCTGTTCTCTGTCTGCACGTTCTGCGGTGTGGACGTGGCCCGTTGGTGGTTTGGAGGGGATTTGTGGGTTGATATCGGGGTGAGATTTTTTTGTATGGTGGTGATACTGATTCTGACATGGTTCAGGTTCAGAAAGCAGTTTTTAAACGGTGTGGATTTTCTTATGGAAGAGATGGACCTGTTTAGTTCCGTGACTCTCTTTATTTCTGTGATGACAGGAGCCGTGATGGCTTATTGGCCCAATCTCCAGGGTTTTTCCGTGTTTAATATGGTGAGGGCGTTCATGATCTTGTTTTTGGTAGGCTTCCTCCAGTATGCCATCCTTCATCTTTATATTCATCTGGGGCAGGAGCACTACTATCAGGCGGAGAAGGAACTGCTGGAAGTCAATGAGCAGCTTCTTCACAGCCAGATGGACCTGATGCGGGAATCGGAGAGGGAGGCGGCAAGAATCCGTCATGACATGCGCCATCACATCCTTTTGTTCAAGGAATATGTGGAAAAAGGGGAACTTGATGAACTGATGGCTTATTTAAACCAGTACCAGGAGGATGTGGAAAGTTACAAAGTGGCTGATATCTGCAGGAACCAGGCGGTCAACAGCATATTGACTGCTTACGCAAAAAAAGCGGAAAGCCAGGGCATAGAGGTTATCCTGGATGTCAGGCTTGCGGAAGGGCTGGGTATCCGGGATGTGGACTGGATCGCCATTCTTGCCAATGTGTTTGAAAATGCGATTCATGGATGTGTGGATTCCGGAATGGAGACACAGTCCATCAGCATTTATATAGCCCAGAAGGGAAATAAAGTGATTATCCAGTGTTGCAACACCAGCGGACAGGTGACTTTCCGTAAAGGACTGCCCCAGTCGGAAAAAGGCGGGGGACTGGGGGTGTTCAGTATAAAGAAGGCGGCGTCTCTCTATGGGGGAGAGACAGATTTTTCCATGGGTGATGGGAAATTTGTGACAAGGATTCTCCTGAATCTTCCGGAGTAGGGCAGGACAGGACAGGGGCTTTTTGCCTCGCAGGCCTGAAGAAACATCCGGCGCATTCCGAATATTTTTTTATAGTTCATTAAGAAGACAGAAAGAAAAACAAGAACAACAAGGAGGCAGCGTATGAACTTTTTAGAGGAATTCCAGCAGATGGCACAGCAGCATTCCCATAAGGCGGCTGTAGTGGATTACAACGGAACCAGGATTACTTCCTATGGGGAGCTTTACCAGTTAAGCTGCAGGATTGCCGCCAGACTCAGAAGGATGGAAGAAGGAACTCTGGCAGGCAGGGCGGTTCTCGTGTCCATGGACCGGAGGATGGAGTATGTAGCGGCGGAGATTGGAATTCTGATGGCCGGAGGGGCTTTTGTGCCGGTTTTGCCGGAGTATCCGAAAGAACGGCTGGAGTTTATCCGGAAGGATTGCGAGGCTTTGGGGATTATTGACAGACAGTGGATTGCAGACGCGAAGACTTATGACGCGGAGGAGTTTGAGGCAGTGGGAGACAGAGGCAGAGCTCTCATCATCTACACTTCCGGGTCCACAGGGCAGCCCAAGGGGATTGCCCATTCCATGGACAGTTTTTCCCAAGGGGTTATGAGAGACCGGGAAGCTTTATATCTGGATGAGGAGGATGTGATGGCGGCCATAGCCCCCATGTCTTTTGTGGCAATTTTGCTGGAATAGTTCAGTGTCCTGTCCCGGGGAGGATGCGTCCATATCGTGGCGGAGAATGTGCGCAAGGATGTGCGCCTCCTGGAAGAATATTTTGCCGTCCAGGGGATTACGTGCGCCTTTATCAGCCCCCGGATGCTCCGGCTGTTTAAAAATAAAGGGACTGCCCTGAAAAAGGTGGCTACGGGAAGCGAGCGGGTTTCCATGGTCTCAGGGGACGGGTATGACCTGTTCAATTTTTACGGGTCAAGTGAAACGGCGACCTTAGCCGCTTATTATAAGATTGAAGAGCCTGTGGAGAACACGCCTATCGGCAAACCGGCCAAAGGGCTGGAGTTTTTCCTTCTGGATGAGAACGGAAGGAGTGTTGCGGACGGGGAAGAGGGGGAGCTGTGCATCCAGGGAGTCCTTGGGGAAGCTTACCTGAACCTGGAAGAACAGAGCAGGCGGACTTTTTTGAAGATGGCGAACGGAAAGGTCCTGGTGCATACCGGGGATATGGCCAGGAAGCTTCCGGACGGAAATTATGTGTACATAAACCGTAAAGACCAGATGGTGAAGATCAACGGACAGAGGGTGGAGACCGGGGAGGTTGAGACGCGCCTTATGGCCGTGCCGGGAGTGGAAGACGGGGCAGTGAAAGCTTTCCGGGACGAGAATGGCCAGAACTATCTCTGCGGCTATTATGTTTCAGAAGGGGAGGTGAGCCAGGAAGAGATCCGTGAGAATCTGAAAACGATGCTCCCGGATTATATGATTCCCCGGTTTTTTAAGCGTCTTTCTGCCCTTCCGAAAGGTGCTAACGGCAAATTGGACCGGAGCACACTGCTGCCGCCGGGTATCGAAGAGTTTAAGGCATCTTACAAGGAGCCGGAAAATGATATACAGCGCAGAATATGCCAGGGGTTTGAGGAGATTTTACACTGCGGTCGGGCAGGCAGGGATGACGATTTTTTCCGGCTGGGGGGAGATTCCATCAACGTGATGAAGCTTATCCGGCATCTGGAAGGGGATTTTATTACGCCCTATATGGTTTTAAAGGGAAGAACTCCCGAAAGGATCGCCGCGCTTCTGGACAAAGACAGAGATCCCGGACCCCAAAAGGCGCCGGAGCCCAGAGGGGAATACCCTCTTACGGATTCCCAGACGAGGATCTACTTAGAGTGCATCCATGAGCCGGAAACTACCATGTACAACATTCCCATGTATTGTGAACTTCCAAAGAACGCGGACAAGGAACGGTTTTTGACGGCGGTACAAAAGGCAGTCTCCATCCATCCGGCTTTCGGGGTCAACGTGGCATTAGGAGGCGGGGCTCCTGTTATGAGGATTCATAAGGAATATCTGGAAGCCTTCATAGAAGAGCGGGAGACCGACGACCTGGAGAAAGAGAAGAGAGATTTTGCGCGGCCTTTTGCCATGGAGGGAGAGCCTCTTTACCGCATGTCTCTTTGCCGATACAGGGACAGATGGTATTTTTTCTTTGACGTCCACCACATTATCTTTGACGGCGTTTCTGTAAACGTATTTTTAAGGGACATTTCCCGGCTCTATAAAGGGCAGGAGCCAAAAGCCGAGAAAATTTCCCTGACGGATATGGCCATCTATGAGGAGGGGCTGAAGGAGACGGACAGGTATCAAAAGGCCAGGGAGTTTTTCAGCGCCCGGCTGAAAGGAGAAGACATCAGGGAAAGCCTGAGGAAAGATTTTAAGAAAAAGACGGTGACTTCTCAAAGCGGGCGGGTGACAATGGCTCTCAGCCAGGAGTTTTCCCCCATGATGGCGGAGCATTTTACAAGGCGGAAAGGAATATCGGAAAATACTTTGTTTTTGGGAGCATTCTCCTATGCCTTGGGCAAGTGCGGCGGCGAGAATAAGAGTATGTTCTGCACCGTTGACAACGGAAGGCACGGCACAGGGCTGGAACAGAGCACGGGGATGTTCGTCAGGACCCTTCCCATTTACCACTCCTGGCAGGAGAGCGCTTTGGTGGACGAGTATCTGACACGGTTCCAAAATGATTTTTATGACATTATGAGCCACGACTGCATTTCATTTGAGGAACTGGAAGAGGATTATGGCATTGCATCCGATATCTTGTTTGTGTACCAGGGGGAAATGTTTAATGGGCTGGAACTGGAAGGGAGGCTTTGTCCGGCCAGGTTTGTGCCTGCCGGGAAGGTACGGTCCAACGTGTCGGTTATGGTGATGAAGAGCCGAGACGGGTATGAGGTCTCCCTGGAATACCGGAAGGACGTGTACCGGAAAGAGACAATGAAAACTCTTTTGAGACTGTACCGGCAGGTGTTAAAGGGCATGCTTTCCTGCAAAAAACTGGAGGATATCTGCCTGGTGTCTCCGTGGGATGTCCAGATGTTGGAACAGTTCAATGACACGGCAAAGGATTATGACAGAACCTGCACGATTGTGGATCTGTTCAGGCAGCAGGCCAGGAGGACGCCGGAGCGGGCGGCGCTGGCGTACAAAGACAAGGTGTATACCTACAGGGAGCTGGACGAGATTACGGACCGGCTGGCAGCTTATGTGGCAGATATGGGTATCGGAAGGGAACAGGTGGTATCCGTGCTGGTCCCCCGATGCGAATACATGGCTATCGCTTCTTTGGGCGTGTCCAAGGCAGGGGCGGCCTATGAGCCTCTGGATCCGTCCTATCCGGGAGAGTGGCTGGAGTTTATGATGCGAGATGCCCGCGCCTGCCTGCTTATTGCCGAGGAGGGGCTTTTGCCCCTGGTTCCTGGGTGGAGCGGGGAGGTGCTGCTGACAAAGGACATCCCGCATCTGGGCGATGCAGGCCGGATTCCCGCACCTCCAAAGCCTGAAGACTTGTTTATCCTTTTGTATACTTCCGATTCCACCGGAGCGCCTAAGGGATGTATGCTTGAACACGGCAATATCAGGGCGTTTTGCCATTGGTATCAGGAATATTATGGCCTGACAGAGAAAAGCCGGGTGGCGGCTTATACCGGTTATGTATTTGACGCCAATATGATGGATATGTATCCGGCTCTGGCCTGCGGTGCGGAGGTTTTCATTGTGGAGGAATCGATTCGGCCGGATTTAAAGCTGCTGAACCGATATTTTGAGCAGGAAGGCATTACCCACAGCTTTATGACCACCCAGACCGGCCGGGCTTTTGCCACGGGGATTCTGGGAAAAGAGGCGGAAGACGGAAGGCAGGATGCCTGCAGCCTTAAGTGCCTGTCCATGGGCGGGGAGTCGTTAGTTTCCTTTGAACCTAAAGGAAACACCCGGTATTTTAATATCTATGGGCCTACGGAGTGTACGGTCAATGTAACGGCCTATGAGCTTAAAGAATATGAGGAGGAGCTGCCCATCGGGAAAGCCGTTTCCAATGTAAAGCTTTACGTTGTGGATAAACAGGGCAGGCGGCTGCCTGTGGGCGTGCCGGGAGAACTGTGTGTCGCGGGCTTCCAGGTATCCAGGGGCTATTTAAACCGTCCGGACAAGACCAGGGAAGTGTACACGGACAATCCTTTCAGCAGGCAGGAAGGTTATGAAAGAATCTACCATACGGGAGATATTGTGCGGTATCTGCCTGACGGCAATCTCCAGTTTATCGGAAGGAGGGACGGGCAGGTCAAAATCCGGGGGTTCCGTATCGAGCTTGCGGAAGTGGAAGAGGTAATCCGAAGATTCCCGGATATTAAGGACACGACGGTGGCTGCTTTTGAAGACGGTTCAGGAGGAAAATACATTGCTGCCTACGTTGTCTCAGACAAGGTGGTCGATGTGGATGCCCTCAACCGGTTTATCAAGGAGACCAAGCCTCCTTACATGGTTCCCAGTGTGCTGACGCAGCTTTCCAAACTGCCGTTGACCGGCAGCGGAAAGGTGGACAAGAGGGCGCTTCCAAAACCAGAATATGTGAGGGAAAGTAAGAATTATGGAAAGCCCGGAACCAGGCTGCAGCGGGAATCGCGAGAGACTTTCCGGATGGATCGGGGAGCCGGACAGGATGAGGAGAACCAGGAGGAAAGCGCCCTGAAGCGGGTTTTAAGGCGGAACAGAGCGGAATATGTTCATGAGATCCGTCCGTCGTCCCCCGGGAACGTGCTGCTGACAGGAGCCAATGGTTTTTTGGGAATCCATATTTTGAAGGATATGATTGACCATGAGGACAATGTCATATATTGCCTCATGAGAAAGGGAAGGGCGCCTTCGCCGGAGGCAGGGCTTAAGAGCATGCTGGTGAATTATTTCAGCAATCCTTATGAAGAGCTTTTTGGCAGCAGAATACGGCTTATAGAGGGAGACATCACAGACAGGGAGGCCATTGAAGGACTGGGGCAGTATGATTTTGAGAGAGTGATCAACTGCGCGGCCTGCGTAAAACATTTCTCGTCAGACGACACACGAGAGCAGGTGAATTATCAGGGTGTCCTGAATCTGATCCGCTTATGTACACGCACCGGCCGGGAACTGGTCCAGATATCCACGGATAACGTTGCAGGGGAGAATGCAGGCGGAAAATTCCCTGCAGAGAAGGCGGTTCTGGAGGCAGTGGCATGTGGGATGAAAGGAAAGGTTATCCGGGCAGGCAACCTGATGAGCCAAGTCAGCGACGAAGAATTCCGGATCAATTCCGTTACCAACGGGTTCATGCGTACTCTCAGGGGATACGCGGCCCTGGGCAAATTCCCGGTTTCCATGTTGGATATGCCGGCGGAGTTTTCTCCTGTCGATTCTACAGCCAGGGCTATCGTGCATCTGGCCGGGGTTCGGGGAGGATTTACGGTATTCCACGCTTATTCCGGTTATTTAATGCAGATGGCGGACGTGATTGAGCAGATGAATGAGTCCGGTATCGTGGTCCGGGTGGTCAGTGATGAGGAGTTTGCAGCGGCTCTTGAGGAGGCTTTAGGCAATGAGGAGAAAAATGAGCTGATTTCCGGGCTTATTGCCTGTGCTTCGGCAGATAAGGATAACGGCCCATATATCGGCGGAGACAATAGTTTTACCACGAAGGCTCTTTATCGTCTTGGGTTTAAGTGGCCTATGCCGGATAAGGATTATCTTCGGAAGGCTTTGGAGGCAATGGGGTTTTTTGACGGAAGGATCTAAGGGGGATTTTCCGGTTCTGATGCCTGTATGGGGAGGGGGATTTATTTTGTGGGGGATTATGATGATGGCTGCTATGCGTGGGTGGTAATGTGGTGGGCGGTAATGACCGATAAGGTATACCTTGTCGTGCAGAGCTTGATGCTGTTTACAGTGATTCCGAAAGGTCCGCCTGATCTGTTACCCGTACCCCGGAAAACGCGCTCCTGCTCCGTGAAGAACGTAGCGGATGCTAAATTCGCCGGGAAAACCACCCCGGCTCATTAAGCGCCGACGTTCTTCGAGGGTTTCCCGGGGTACGGGTAACAGAACAGGCTACGTTATCGGCTGTTCTATGGGGGCAACACCTTTCATTTAAATGGTGCCGGTAACGTAGCAGGAGAAGAGGGACAGTTCCTTAGTACTGCTACGTGAAAAACGGAGTGAGAACGTGTCTGAAAACGTTCTGTCCCTCTTTTCCTGCGGACCCTTTGGAAAAATCTTTAACTTAACAATATTGGCCTATGGATAGTACTGCACGACAAGGTATACTTTGCGGGAGGAAAAGAATCGTCCCTAAATATGCATTAAATATCCCACATAAAACAATAGGGAAAAATTTTTTGCTATAATGGCTAATGTTACCGGATATTTATTACTGAATATTTATTTTATACTTCTATACTCATGAATACCTTCATTTACTGTTCATTTGCCACATGCGCCATATGCCGGAAATGGTTTTGCGAATATGGGAGATGCAGGAATATGCCGGCAAAAATCCGGCTTGCGGGTATATGGGTATAAATTCAAAGAGGACAACAAAGAAAAACAAGAGGAGGATAGAATATTATGATGAATTGTGGCAACCGCATGCCTTGTCCATGTACCTATGACTGTCCCAGACACGGAAAATGCTGCGAGTGTGTGGCGCACCACAGAGATCATGGCGAAGGTGTTCCGGGATGTTTCTTTTCCAGAGAGGCAGAAGCTACATATGACAGGAGCATAGAGGCCCTGGCCCGCGACCGCGGCATCATATAGCGGCATAAATCTTTTTCATGACTTGTTTGTGTTCCGGGCAAAGAGAAGGGAATGGTGAAAAACATGAACATAACAAAATACGGGAATGGAATTCAACTATATTTTTTGCTGGAGGGAAGGCTGGATACTATCACCGCGCCGCAGTTGGAGAAAGAATTGAACGGCAGTCTGGATGGTATAAAGGAACTGGTTTTTGACCTGAAGGATCTGGACTATTTATCGTCAGCCGGCCTGAGAGTATTTTTGGGGGCTCAGAAAATCATGTCAAAACAGGGCAGCATGAAAATGATGAATGTAAATGAAACTATTTCGGAAATCTTTGAAGTGACTGGATTTGCAGATATCCTTTCTATTGAAGGGTAAATAAAACAAAGAATTATAGGCAATGCGATAATAGGCAGCATGAGCTGTCGGCAAAAGAAACTGAATTGAAGGAGATTGAAAGAATCGTTTTGATGGAAAACTGCCTGCTTTCCAAACTGTGCCAAAAACAAGGTGGCGAAAAGGATGTTTACTGAAAATAAATGGAAGGATTGACACAAATGAGAAAAAAACCTTGTGCTGCACTATAGTGCTGTCGGCACTGTTTCTTGGCGGATGCGACGGCGGTAGTTTAGCAAAAAGTGTCGGGACAGCGACAGCCACGTCTTCAGAAATTCTGACTCCTGTCATGGAAACGCTGGCAATAGACGATATGAAAATATCAGCAGATAATTCATTTTCCGTCCGGACGGCAATAGACCGGATTGAGTTTGGCAATGTCACTAAAGCCGCAAAAGTAGAAGGGATTATCCTGCAATCCTGGAACTGGGGACCCACGTATGATTACAAAAGCCGTCTCTATGAGATTTGGAGCATTGATCCCATAACGGGTCAGTCGGCATTGATCAGAACGTTTTGTATATCAAATTCATGCCCGGGCGCTGACGAGTATTATCGATGGCCTCTGGACTCCAATACGGGTAATAATTGTGACTGGTTTTCTCCTGATCTCACAAAAATAATTTGTGACAAGGTTTTTTTAAATAGTGAGGGAATCAGCCAGAAACAACATGCCGGCTGGGTCAGCGAGGACGGAACCTTTTTTGATGTCACGAAGGCTGTCGGTGAAGAATCTGTTTTTGTCGATGAAACTGCAGTGGGATTCACACCGGACGGACTTTTTGTTTATCGGATCTCGTCAGATTTTTCAGAAGACCAATACCGCTATGTTTCTATAGATGATCCTTGCAAGAGTTATGAAGGAAATCCTCTTGAAAAAGCATATCTGACAGAAACATTTTTGGGAACAGGCTATATGTTTACCGACTGGATGAATGATACAACATGTTTAGTCGATATTCATAACGATTCCAGTATATCCGGAAGTGATAAAAATGTGAAATATGACATTTCTTCGGGCAAGGAGATACCGTATACTGCAAAGATAAATTCTTCTGGCGTTGTAAACCCGGACGGTACTTCCATCGCATTTTTGTCCCGCTGCGACATATATGATGAGAAAAGTGATCTTTATATGGTTTCGGAAGACGGCGGGATTCCGATTAGGATTGATTGCGATATGGAAATTTATACATTAGGCAGTTCTGTAATTGATTGGAGATGAAGCGGTTTAATTGACCGCCTGAGGGGGGAGGGAGGGGGATGGGGAGGGGAGGGGGATGGGAAGAGAGGGGGCGGGGACAGGGGGAAAGAGGGGGGAGGAGATGCGGATTAGGAGTAAATGTATTTGGGGGCATTTACTCCTAATCCGGGGGGTGGTAAATAGTTAAAGTCGCAAAGAAGCTACCACACTACTTTTGTTGTGGTAGTTTTTTTGGTATAACGGGTATGCCTGTGTTCTGTGGTGAACTACCGGGATTTTATGGTGGACAGCGTACTGCATTCCCATGAATATGGCGATATCCATTACTGCGTTTTCATCCCTGATGAATATGACGGCAGCAGGGCATGCAGCCTTTACGTTACCCTTCCCGGTTATCAGGGGCTTTACTTTCAGGGAGCAGCCAAGAACATCCGAACAGAGGAATTTGGCTTTGAAGCACAGAACTACCGGGATGATCTGATCATTCTCGCGCCGCAGCTGGAGGATTGGGGTGAGGCTTCTGCCAGGAAAACCATCGCGCTGACCGAATATTTTCTGGAATACTATAATATTGACAGGAGACAGGTCTACATAAGCGGGTATTCCGACGGGGGAGAGACCCTTTCTCTGGTGCTTGACAATCGGCCGGAACTCTATAGGGCAGCTCTGATATGCAGCTCCCGGTGGGATGGCGGATATCAGGCGGTTGTGGGGGCAAAAACCTCGGTGTACTTTGTGACAGGGGAATCGGACGAGTATTATGGGTCAGAGCCATTGGAAAGGGCATACCGGGAAATCCGCGGCCTTTATGAAGCGGAAGGGCTTTCGGAGACGGAAATCGATAATCTGGTGGTGCTGGATATAAAACCTGCGGCCTACTTTACAGACAGGGGTGTGACAAACCAGCATGGCGGAGGCGCGGGTATGTTTAGCAGGGACTGTGAGATCATGGGCTGGCTCTTTGGCGAACATGAACCACGGCACGGAAAGGAAGGATAGAATCATGAGAAAGAGAAAACAGGTGTTTGCGGCTGTACTGGCCGGAGTTATGGCATTTAGCCTGACGGCCTGCGGCAAAACCGATACTGCCCAAGGGCAGACAGAAAGCATACAGCAGACAGAAAGCACGGGGCAGACAGAGCCTGTGGAAGAAACCATAGAGGAAGCAAACGCGGCTTCAGAGGAAGATGAAAACAGTGAGATTGTGGTGCAGACTACGGCCGGTCTGGGGAATGCCGTAAATCAGGAGGGTACAGATAATAACAGCCAAAATCTGAACATCTGGACCCCCGGTGTAAATGACGGAAAGAAGCGTCCGGTCATGGTATGGCTCCACGGCGGCGGTTTCTCCACCGGCTCAGCCAATGAGGAAGGCTATGACAGCGAAAATTTAAGCCGTAGCGGCGATGTGGTGGTGGTTTCGGTGAACCACCGGCTCAATGTGTTCGGCTATCTGGATTTGTCCGCCTACAGGGAGAAATATAAGGATTCCGCCAATGTGGGAATCCGGGATATCGTGGCTTCCCTGGAATGGATTCAGGACAATATCGAGGGCTTTGGCGGTGATCCAATGTGACCGTGTTCGGACAGTCAGGAGGCGGCGCGAAGGTTCTGGCTCTGATGTCGTCTCCCTACGCTAAAGGATTGTTCCATAAGGGAATCGTCCAGAGCGGAGCCACGGAAACCATGGGGGTTATTTTCAACAGCCAGGAAGCCAGTGGTGGATGGGGATTTCCTTCCCACAAGCTTATGAAACTTATGCGAATTATGAAAAAGTGTCACCACTGGTGACACAAATCAATTGGACCAACAATCTGCTCATTTTGTCGGGAACAAAAAGCATTGAAGAAAAAGAGTTTTATTTAAGATTATGTATACAAGAGAATTATAGTAAACGTGAGTTGGAAAGGCAATTAGACAGTGCTTATTATGAAC
>CATKXR010000008.1 GCA_949840805.1 uncultured Lachnospiraceae bacterium
TCTGTTACCCGTACCCCGGAAAACGCGCTCCCGCTCCGTGAAGAACGTAGCGGACGCTAAATTCGCCGGGAAAAGCATCCCGGCTCATTAAGCGCCGACGTTCTTCGAGGGTTTCCCGGGGTACGGGTAACAGACCAGGCTACGTTATCGGCCGTTTTATGGAGGGAGTAACGCCTTCCATTAAATAGTGCTGGTAACGTAGCAGGAGAAGAGGGACAGAACGTTTGAAGACCCTCTTTTCACGTCGGCACTTAGGCTGTGTTTTTTACAGCCTTAGTACCGCTACGTGAAAAACGGAGTGAGAACGTGTCTGAAAACGTTCTGTCCCTCTTCTCCTGCGGACCTTTCGGAAGAACTATAACTTAGGAACTGTAGATAGTAATGTACGATAAAGCATCCTTTATGTCTGGCTTACCATCCACTCAGGATGGTTTTTAAAATATTGTGACGCATATTCTTTATCCCGCTCAATCTGCGCTTTCAATTCTTCCAGCCCGGAAAATTTCTGTTCCGGCCTCTCAAAATTCAATAACTGCACCTCGATATTTCTCCCGTACAGATTGGCCCCTTCTTCCAGATCCAGGATGAACGTCTCTACCCCTACCGGGTTTTCTCCGGTGATGGTGGGTTTTCTTCCGATATTGCTGACCCCGCCAAAATATTTTCCGTCTACCGAGACACGGGACACATAGACCCCGAACCTGGGCAGGTATTTCTCCGGGGGAGGCAGGATATTGGCCGTAGGGAAACCTAAAAGCGGCGCGCCGATATGATTGCCGTGGACTACCATGCCATGGACGGCGTAAGGCTCGCCTAAAAGCCCGTTGGCCTTTTCCACATTTCCGGCCTCCAGTTCCTCCCGGATATAAGTGCTGCTGATATCCCGATGGCCTTCTTGCTCCTTCCGGATGATCACTGCCTCATAGCCGTATCTGGGCGCAAGCTTTTTTAAAAGAGCCGCGTCCCCCCTTCTCTGGTATCCGAAACCGCAGTCCGTCCCCGCCACGACCGCCCGGGCGCCCATCTGCCCTGCCAGAATCTTTTCCACAAATTCTTCCGGCGGCATATGGGCTGCCTTCTGGTCAAAAGGATATTCCACCATGTAGTCGATTCCCATTTTTTCCATATTATTGCGGCGTTCCTGATTGGTGGTGATCACCTTTTGCCCTCTGCCTGACACTACCCCAAAAGGAGCCATGTCAAAGGTAAAGACCGCCGTCTTGTAACCTTTTTTCTCCCTGAAATCCAGCATCTCCCGCAGCAGCTTCTGATGCCCCTTGTGGCGGCCGTCAAATTTGCCGATGGTGACTACCGTAGGCTCCTGGATCTGAAATTCCCTTGTCCCGGCAATGATCTTCATCTAGCTGCCTCCCAAAAATAGTTTCTGTGGCTGATACCGCTTTTTTTTCTCGTCATATCCATAGATCCCGATAAACCGCCCCCCGCTGTCATACACCCTTGCGGCGGGAACCATAAGGCCTCCGGCCAGCCTGTCCGCAAAAGGATTGCCGTTATGTACCAGCTTATCCCCTTCTCCCGCCGTCATCTCCAGCCTGGGAAATTCCTCAAACACACCGTCCACCGGCACCACATAACGCTCCAATTCGCCTTCGTCCCGCAGCTTTTCGATCTGGGACAGGCGCAGGCTGTCCTCAATGAGGAAACGGCCTGCACGGGTACGCACCAGGCCTTCCATGCAGCCGCAGCATCCCGACTTCCTTCCAATATCGTGGCAGAGTGTACGGATGTATGTCCCCTTGGAGCATTCCACATGGATCACCACCCGGGGCAGTTCCATCTTTTCTATCTGAATGTCAAAAATCTCTACCGGACGGGGCTTCCGCTCCACTTCCCTGCCTTCCCTGGCAAGCTCATACAGCTTTTTCCCATTGACCTTCAAAGCTGAATACATCGGCGGAATCTGCTGATAGGGTCCCTTAAAGCTATAAATGGCCTCTGTCACCGCTTTTTCCGTCTCCGGGGTATCTTCCACCGCGGCCTCTGCCAGTATTCTGCCGGTAGTATCCTGAGTGTCTGTCTCCTGCCCTAAAAGGAGGACCGCCCGGTATGACTTTGTCTTATCTGTCAGCATATCGCACAGCTTCGTTCCCCTGCCAAGACAGACAGGAAGCACCCCTTCCGCTTCCGGGTCCAGAGTGCCTGTATGCCCGATTTTCTTCATCCGCAAAATACCTCTCATTTTCGCAACCACGTCATGAGAGGTATATCCCTTTTCCTTATATACATTTATGATCCCGTCCATGCATGCCGCTCCTTGCTTACATCATAATTCTGTTTCAGGCTCCGGACATATCTGCTCTGCGATATGTATGGACAGGTTATTGATGACATCATGGACGCTTCCGTTCATGGTGCAGCCCGCCGCCCGCACATGCCCGCCGCCGCCAAAATAAGAGGCGACTTTACTGACATCCAGCAGGCTGTTGGAACGCATGCTGACTTTAAACACATGGTTTTCCGTCTCATGAAGGAAGATCGCGCAAATCACCCCATCCGTGACCCGAAGCTGCTCCACAATCCCGTCTAAGTCAGAGCTTACCGCCCCGTAAAAAGCCATATCCCTCTGGCGCACCGCCGCAAAGATGCATTTTCCGTCCATAAAAGAAATACTCTCCAAAAGCGCCCTTCCTAATATCTGGTTCTGGACATAAGTCTTCCTGAAAAATGTCTCGTCAATGATCTTTCCAAAGGGAATCCCTTTAGCCATCAGCTTTCCGGCCATCTCCATGGTATGGGGAGAGGTATTGTTGTTCTTAAACACATTGGTGTCATGGATCACCCCTGTATAAAGGCATTCTGCCACCGCCGTGCTGATCTTTTCTTCCTCAAAAGAATCAAACAACACCTCGCAGGTTGAGCTTGCATCCGGGCGGATAATATTCTCCTCTGCATATCCCCGGTTGGTCACATGATGGTCCAGGCAGATACTGTGCCTTGCCTGCTCCAAATACCCTTCAAAATCCCCCAGCCTGGACTTGTCTCCGCTGTCTAAGCAGATACACAGGTCATATACGATCCCTGACCGGGCATCCTGGCTTATCTTGTCAAAATTCTTCAGATAGCTGAATTTTTCCGCCGGTTTTTCCAGATAAACATGTACGGTCTTTTCCGGACATTGCTCCAGCAGATAATTGCAAGCGGCCAGACAGGAACCTATACAGTCCCCGTCCGGACGCACATGTCCTAAAATCGCAATGGTTTTGGCATCTTGTACCATCTCCGTCAATCGGCTCATGCGGCCACCTCCCAAAGTTGTTCGCTTCAGTCTGTCTCCTCCTGCTCCGTAACAGCTCCGATACTGCCTGAACCGTTACCCTGCTTTTCCATATCCCTGGTCACTTCATCAATCAGCCTTGACATATGGACTCCATGCTCGATAGACTGATCCTGTATAAAACTAATCTCCGGAGTATTTCTTAAATTGATCCTGTGGGCCAGCTCCCGGCGGATATATCCGACCGCGCTCTTAAGCCCTGCTATGGCTTCTTCAGCCACGCCTTCGTCTCCCAGCACACTGATATATGCCTTACAGTATTTCAGGTCAGGAGTCACCTCCACGGAAACCACGCTGACCATGGCTCCTGAAACACGGGGATCCTTGATCTCCGAGCGGATGATCTCGCTTAACTCTTTTTGTACCTCTCCGTTGATCCGGGTATTTTTAATACTGTTTTTCCGCATAAAACTTCCTTTCTTAAATCGCGGCCGTCCACAGCCCAATCCTGTGAACGGTTACTCTCCATCATGAAACAGGCGCCATACTCTCCCCCTTGCCGGGGCAGGCACACGCCTGCCGCCATAAATTCCTTCTACCGTGGAACCTCCACCATGATATAGGCTTCAATGACATCATCTTCCTGAAGGTCATTGAACTTTTCAAACACCAGGCCGCACTCGTACCCAGTGGCCACTTCCTTTACATCATCCTTAAACCTCTTCAGGGAAGCCAGGGCACCGTCAAATATCTGGTCCTTCCCGCGGCTGATCCTGCAGGAACAGCCTCTCTGGAATTTGCCATCCGTCACATAGGAACCGGCAATGGTTCCCACGCCGGAAGCCTTAAAGAGCTGGCGCACCACCGCGTGGCCGATAACCTGCTCCTCAAAGACCGGATCCAGCATCCCCTTCATGGCTGCCTCCACGTCTTCGATGGCCTGATAGATCACCCTGTAAAGCCGCAGGTCCACCTTCTCCCGCTCCGCGATAGATTTTGCCGTTACATCCGGCCTTACATTAAAGCCGATAATAATGGCGTTGGACGCGGAGGCCAGGGTCACATCCGACTCGTTGATGGCTCCTACTCCTCCGTGGATCACCTTGACCATGACTTCCTCGTTGGAAAGCTTCAGCAGGCTCTCCTTGACTGCCTCCACGGAACCCTGCACGTCTGCCTTGACAATGATAGGAAGTTCTTTCACATTGCCTGCCTTGATCTGGCTGAACAGATCGTCCAAGGACAGGCGGGACTTGGTATCCTCAAGCAGTTTATTCTTGCTCTCGGCAATAAAGGTCTCCGCATAGCTTCTCGCTTCTTTTTCGTTCTCTGTGGCCATCAGCACGTCTCCGGCTCCCGGCACGTCGTTCAGGCCTAAAATCTCCACAGGCTGGGAAGGTCCTGCCTCCTTCACCCGGCGTCCCTTGTCATCCATCATGGCACGGACTTTACCATAGCAGGCGCCGGCCGTCACGCTGTCTCCCACCCGCAAAGTTCCCTTCTGCACCAAAATAGTAGCCACCGGGCCTTTTCCTTTGTCTAACTCCGCTTCGATGACCAGCCCCCTTGCCTTTCGGTTGGGGTTGGCCTTCAGCTCCTTCACCTCCGCAGCCAGCAGGATCATCTCCAGCAGCTCCGGAATGCCCTCTTTCGTATGGGCGGATACCGGCACGAAAATTGTGCTTCCGCCCCAGTCCTCAGGAACCAGTTCATATTCCGAAAGTTCCTGCTTCACCCGGTCAATATTAGCGCTGGGCTTATCGATCTTGTTGATCGCCACAATGATCTCCACCTCTGCCGCCTTGGCATGGTTGATGGCTTCCACGGTCTGGGGCATCACGCCGTCGTCTGCCGCCACCACCAGAATGGCGATATCCGTAGACTGGGCGCCCCGCATACGCATGGCGGTAAATGCCTCATGCCCCGGCGTATCCAAAAATGTGATCTGCTGCCCGTTGATCTCCACCGTATAGGCGCCGATATGCTGGGTAATGCCGCCGGCCTCCCTGGAAGTCACATTGGTGGAGCGGACGGCGTCCAGAAGAGAAGTCTTTCCATGGTCTACATGGCCCATGACACAGACCACCGGAGATCTGGGGACCATATCCTTCTCATCCTCTTCATCCTCCTTCAAAAGCTCGGCGATCACATCGATCTTTTCTTCTTTCTCACAGAGAACCTCATAATCCATGGCGATCTCTTCTGCCTTCTCAAAATCGATCTCCGAGTTTACCGTCACCACCTGTCCCTGCAAAAACAGCTTCTTGATGATCACGGATGGCTGCAGCTTCATCTTGTCTGCCAGCTCTTTGATAGTCAGCACTTCAGGAAGGGTAATGACCTTTACCACTTCTTCCACAGGCTTTTGGGCCGTCTTCTGAGGCATGGAAAGAGTATGCCTGGAGACTTTCCCTCCCTTGTTTCTTGGCCCGTCTTCATTTACATTCTTTTTATCATAACGGTCGTTTTTATAATTGTTGTTGTTATTTTTACGGCTGCTGGTGGGCTTTGACTGAATCGGCGTGTCAAAGCTCTTGGAACCAGAATCCCTCTGGCCCGGGCGGCTCCCGCCGGGACGGTTTCCTCCTCCGAAACCTCCTGCCCCGCGGTTTCCGCCGGTTCCACGGCTTCCGTCACGGCCTCCGGAAAAACCGGTTCCGCGGTTTCCGTCACGGTTCCCGCTAAATCCGGCTGTACGGTTCCCGTCACGGTTTCCTCCAAATCCGGCTGTACGGTTCCCGTCACGGTTTCCTCCAAATCCGGCGGCACGATTTCCGTCACGGCTTCCGGCGGCACGATTCCCGTCACGGCCTCCCCCGTAACTGGTTCCACGGTCGCCATCACGGCCTCCGGCATAACCGCTTGGGCGGTTCCCGTCACGACTTCCTCCATAACTGCCGCGGCTTCCGTCACGGTTTCCGCTATAACCGGTTCCACGGTTTCCGTCACGGTTCCCGCCGTAGCTGCTGCGGTTCCCGCCTGCTCCACGGCTTCCGTCACGGTTCCCGCCATAACCGCCACGGTTTCCGTCACGGAACGGCTGTCCCTGGGAACGGGAAGCGCCTTGCGGCTGCTGTCCGTCCGAAGTCTGCCTCTGGTTCCTGGCTCCGGCCTGCCCTGTCTGGCCTCTTCCGCTCGTACCCGGCACCCCGTTTGAACCCTGGAACGCCTGGTTCCTTGCCGTCCCCGCAGCGCCCGGCCCCTGGGCCGGCTGGCTTTTTTCGGTTCCTGTCACGGTTCCTGAAGACACGGGAGCCTGAGACTTTTCCGCCTTGTCCGTACTTCCCTGTCCCTGTGATGACTGGGGCTTTAAAGCGCCCGGAGCCTGAACCTTTCCTGCCGCCGTATTCTGGCTCTGGGATGCCTGGGAACCTGCCGGGTCAGCAGAAACCGGACTTACAGGAACCTTTGGTGTCCCTGTCCCGCCTTGTGTCTGGGACTTTTCCGTCCCGGCTGACATTCCCTGTTCTGAGGATGCCTGGGGCTTTGCCGCACCTGCATTGGCCTGACCCTGCGATGCCTGGAGCCTTACCACTCCCATTGCCAGGCCCTTGCCCTGGGACGTCTGTGCCTTTGCCGTTCCCGGAACGTTCTGTCCCTGGGACGTCTGTGCCTTTGCCGCTCCCGGAACATTCTGTCCCTGGGGCATCTGGGCCTTTGCCGCTCCCGGAACGTTCTGTCCCTGGGGCATCTGGGCCTTTGTCGTGTCCGGGGTGTTCTGTCCCTGGGGTATCGGGGTTCTTGCCGTTCCGGCGGCATTCTGTACCCTGGACGCCCCTGTCGTCCCCTGGGGAGCCTGAGGTTTCACCGAGGCCTGCGCTTTTCCGGGCGCCTGGCGTCCCTGCTGCGATTTCGGCCTTGCCGGCCTCTGCTGAGAATTCTGCGGACGGTAGACCGCGGCGATCTTTTTCTTGGGAGCTTCTCCCTGACCGCCCTGCTGGCCGGCTGCCGGTTTTGCAGAAGACGCTGCCTTTTCTCCTGCCGCACGCCTGACCATCTGAATCTGTTCTTCAGTTACACTGGAAGAATGCGTTTTTACATCCTGGTTATGCTTCTGCAATATATCTAAAACCTCCTTGCTGGTTTTCCCCAATTCTTTTGCAAGCTCATTAACTCTCATACTCACTACCTCCGATTGTATTCATTCGTTTTACGATTGTCTCGGCAAACCCGTCATCCACCACTGCCAGGGACGCCCGCATCTCTTTGCCCATCGCATGGCCAAGCTCGCCTTTTTTACCGAAATAACAGATAGGGACCTTGTAATAAGTACACATATTGCGAAACATCTTCTTCGTGTTATCCGATGCTTCCTCAGATACGATCACAAGACGTGCTTTTCTCGATTTTACTGCCTTTTCTGTGGAAAATTCTCCGCTGGCAGTCTTCCCTGCCTTTGTTGCAAGGCCAATCAGGTTCAGAATCTTCTGTCTGCTATCCAAGATGCTCCATCTCCTTTTCCAAAGCCTCATATACCTCTTTGGGAATTGCCATCTTAAAAGACCGCTCCAGGCCTTTTCCCCTGACAGCTTTTCGAAAACACTCTATGGACGGACACAGATATGCCCCTCTCCCGTTTTTTCTCCCTGTGGTATCCAATGCAAATTGTCCTTCCGGAGTCTTTAAAACCCGGATCATTTCCTTCTTACTCTTCATCTCATTACAGCCGACACACTGCCTCTGCGGAATTTTCTTCGTTCCCACCAGTTCTTCACTCCCTATCTGCCGCTATCTGCCGTCAGCGCCATTATTCGCCGTCCGGCTCCTCGTAATCCTCCACGGGGTAGTTCTCATCTGCCGGTTCTTCGTCCACGGAATCTTCTTCCGCCCGGTATTCCTCGTCCGTGCGCTCCTCTTTGCCTTCCGGTTCTTCCCCGGTCACTGGATTTTCTCCATCTTCCGGAGCTTCCTCTGCCATGGTTTCTTCCCGGAATTCTGCGGATGCCCAAGCGGCCGGATCGTCTTCGGATTCCGGGTGCTCGCCGGCCTCCAGATACTCCTCGGATTCCGGATACTCACCGGTCTCCGGGGCATCTTCCGCTCCCGGATATCCGCCGGTCTCCGGATACCCTTCGGATTCCGGATACTCCTCTGTCATCGGATTCTCCCCGTCTGCCGTCTCTTCCCCGTCCGCAGCCGTGATGTCAAATCCTGCCGGGAAATCATCGTAAACGCCTTCCTCCTGGTCATCGATCCCCATCTGCTCAAACAGGCCGGTCTCCCTTGCCTGGGTTTCACTTTTAATATCAATCTTATAGCCTGTCAGCCTGGCCGCCAGCCTGGCGTTCTGCCCTTCTTTTCCGATAGCCAGCGAAAGCTGGTAATCCGGCACAATGACCTGCGCCTCTCTGGCCTCCTCATCTGCCACCACGCAGATGACTTTTGCCGGGCTTAAGGCATTCTCGATAAGAAATGCCGCGTTTTCGTCCCAGGTGATAATATCGATCTTTTCTCCCCGCAGTTCATTTACAATGGAATTGACCCGGGCGCCGTTCATACCCACACAGGCCCCGACCGGATCCACATTCGGGTCATTGGAATACACGGCGATCTTTGTCCTGGAACCGGCCTCCCTGGCAATCGCCTTGATCTCCACGGTTCCGTCCCTGACCTCGGCCACCTCCGCTTCAAACAGCCTCTTCACCAGATCAGGATGCGTCCGGGAAACGGAGATTCTCGGGCCTTTCGGAGTATCCTTCACCTCCAGCACAAAGACCTTGATCCTCTCGGTCGGCCGGAAAACCTCGCCCCTGACCTGCTCCGCTTCACTTAGCATGGCATCTACCCGGCCCAGGTTGATACTGACATTTCTTCCAAAATTCCTCTGCACAATGCCAGTCACCACATCTTTTTCCTTCTGATACCATTCATTGAACTGCATACTCCGTTCTTCTTCCCGGATCTTCTGCAGAATCACGTTTTTCGCATTTTGCGTGGCAATCCGGCCAAAGGACTTGGATTCGATGGGGACATGCACCACATCCCCGATCTCATATTTGGGATTCTTCATTCTTGCTTCCGTAAGGCTTACCTGCAGCACAGGGTCCTCGACATTTTCCACAACCTCTTTATCTGCAAATACGGCAAAATCCCCGGTCTGCGGATTAATGTTCACCCTTACGTTATCTGCCTTGCCAAAATGATTCTTGCAGGCAGTGATCAAGGAATTCTCAATCGCCTCCAAAAGAGTCGCCTTGCTGATGTTCTTCTCCTTCTCCAGCAGCTCCAGCGCCTCAATCAGTTCTTTATTCATGGTTTTTTCCTCCTAAGATCCTTTCCTTTTTAAAAGTCGAATGCCAGCCGGATCAATGCAATCTCCTGGCGGGTGAATACTTCCTCCCTGCCGCCTTCTGTTTCAATGGTCACGGTCTCCCTGTCATAGCCTTTCAAAATGCCGGTATACTCTTTCTGCTTATCTCTTGGCTTATACAGCTTAATCTCTACCTCTTCTCCCAGGCTTCTCTCAAAATCCTTATCCTTCTTTAACGGCCTTCCCAGTCCCGGAGAGCTTACCTCTAATGTATAACTGTCTGCAATAAAATCTTCCCGGTCCAGCCAGTCGCTTAAAACCCGGCTGACCATCTCGCAGTCATCTACCGTGATACCGCCTTCTTTGTCTATATAAGCCCGCAGATACCAGTTTCCTCCCTCCTTCACATACTCTACATCCACCAGTTCAAAATTGTGTTCATCCAGAAGCGGAAGTAAAAATTTCTCCGTCCTGGTCTCATATTCTTCTCTTCTTGCCATTTTGTCACCTCATTCCTGAAAAACAATTCATGCCAGCCGTAATCTGCATCCTCCCTGCCGGCTGTTCCATGCCAAAAAGTAAGAGTGGACCTATGCCCACTCTGTTATTTGTCATTTTATCATGTTATCGTATGTATTATAGCACCAAGAAATACCAATTGCAAGAGATTTCTTGTGTTTTTCAGCTTATAATCCCAAAAGAATTTCTGTTGGCAGGTGGATAGCAAAATTTCCAGAATGCTGCCGCCACTCCTTATTTCAACCGCTTTTGAATCTGGTTGTATCGATTCCTGCACTGGACATCTGTACGGTTTCCCATTTCCATGGAAATCTTTCTCCATTGCTTATTACCATACTGCCCCACAAGCGCCAACAGCCTCTCTTCTTCTTCTTTTGTCCACACTCCTTTTTTAATTGCAGGATTCAATGTCCTGTTCCATCTGTCTGCACACTCACTCCTGCTTCTGTTGTTGCCACTCCTCTTGTGTCCAAGGCTTGTTTTTTCTCTTAGTTTCCCAATACAGGCTTACACTTGATGAAGCAACTCCTCTAAATCCGTCACTTTTGGGAGCTGATATCCCCATTTCACTTCCATATTCACGTATATGTCCTGAAACCGGGCTCATATCTCCTGTCTCAAAACCAATATGGTAATCCGGATGGTTCTGTATGGATGAATTTGCCTGTGCATCACCTAAAAAGTAGTTTCCCGCACATTCATTGATTTTTAAAATCATTTCATTCACAAGCTGTGCTTTCAATTCTATCGTTGGCGCTTTTATTATATTATCCGCCTCAGAAGATGCGCCTTCATAGAGCATGTCCAGCCAGATTCTTAATTTAGATGGAAAACTCCCCGTATTTGCCAATCTCACAAAGATTTCCTCAATATCGCTAATGGAAACCTTATGGCACAATGCAAGGCCGTTTGCATGGCGGTAGCCGCCTGCGCCAAGCGCATGGATCCCCTGCTCACTGCTGGGATATCTTGATATAAAATCTATTTCAAAAGGGTTTTTATACTCACTGCTTCTCATTTGCTCTTCTATGGCCCTAAAAAAGCTCTGTATATTCGGTATATCAGGCCGGCCCGCAGTACTCACTATCTTGTCATTTTCTACAGCAACAGGATACCTCTGCACAATACGGACGTTCTGCGCCTGCATTGGTCCCGGCATATGGACGGGCCTGTACACCGAGCTGCCAGGCACAGGCCTTTTCTTTTTTTCCGCTTCTTTTTCCTTTGTGCTGATACACGCCTTATCAAAAGCAAACATAACGAAATCCCCCTGTTCTTCACATCCTGTCTTCTAATCCTGTGTTTTTTACCTATTCGTCTCAGGCTTGATTATACCTTTTCGTGCGGAGCCTGACGGAGCACGCCTGCCCGAAGGGCATGTATTATGGGGTGCCCGGAAGGGTATGCTTTATCGTGCAGAGCTTGACGAAGCACGCCTGCCCGAAGGACTAAATCAATCGGAACCTTTTTGAAAGCAACGGAACTCAAAAGATTCCAAATCATCCCATACAAAACATACAAGACATGGCCATCACCTGGCATCCGTCACCTTTTTTGTTCAAATACCATCCACTTTTCATTGATGAAAATCTCTATGGTATCATTTTCTCCGTATTGATATCCAAATCCCGTCCCAAAATTGGATTCCCCGTCCTTGGCCGGCCACCTGTCCCCGTCCACCGATGACGTGATCTGTCCGTCCATCATGCCGCATCGGGCATCTGCCGTGCTTTCCTTTCCCGTATCGCAGTACAGCTTCCCGTTGACCATGACTGCCGGAATTTTATCGTGTCTGGTATCGTTTTTTGCTTTTTCCACAATTACAATACTGTACACTTCTCCTATCTGTGCAGGATAAGTTTCCATGAGATTTCCGTCATATTCTATTTCAATCTTGTCTCCTGCCTCTAATTCCATCCCTTCTTTATTGTGTAGGTATATTTTATCCGCTGACAGACATTCTGCAGAACCCTCCGCCGGTTCTGCCAAAATCATTTCATCCTTCACTTCCAGCACGACCGCCTGAAAAGTAACAGCCATAAGGGTCTGGTCGGCAGAATCCGAAAGAGCGACAGGATCTTCTGTTTCTGATTTCCCGCAGGCTGTGAGAACGAGCGGAAAACATACCATAAAAGCTAATAAAACACGTTTATATTTTTCCATAATAATATACTCCTTCACATCTTGCGGAAAGCTTCGTCTATGATACGGCGCCCCCGCTCTGCATCCTGTACATCTTCCCATAACGCCCGTCAAGCTCCATCAGCTCCTCATGGGTCCCCTGCTCCACAATCCTCCCGTCCTCAAGAAACACAATCAAATCTGAATCCCGGATAGTAGAAAGCCGGTGGGCAATAATCACCGAAGTCCGGCCGGAGCAGATATTCAGCATAGCCTTCCGTATCCTCTGCTCCGTAACCGTATCCACGGAACTGGTAGCCTCATCCAGAATCAAAATAGGCGCATTGGCCAGGACGGCCCGGGCAATGGTAATAAGCTGCCGCTCCCCCTGGGACAATTCCATGCCGCCCTGGGACAGAACCGTGTCATACCCGTCGGGAAGCCGTTCAATAAACCCGTCCGCCCCCGCCGTCTGTGCCGCCTTTTGCACCTGTTCCATAGAAGCATCCCGATGTCCATAGCAAATATTGGCCCTGACCGTGTCCGCAAACAAAGCCGTATCCTGCAGCACCACCCCGAACGCCGCCCGCAAATCCTCCATCCGGTAATCCCGCAAATCACGGCCGTCCAGAAGGATGCTCCCCTCCCAAACATCGTAAAACCTGGTCAGCAGATTAATCATGGTGGTTTTCCCCGAACCCGTAGCCCCCACAATGGCAGTACGTGTCCCCGCAGGAATCTTAAGACAAACATCCCTCAGCACCTTCTTCCCCGGCACATACCCGAAACTCACATTGCGCAGCTCCACATCCCCCCGGGGCCTCAACAGCCGCAGTCCGTGTTCCCGGTTGTCCGGCTCCGGCTGCTCATCCAGAATCTCAAACACCCGCTCCGCCCCGGCAACCGCCGTCTGAAAGCTGTTGTAAATATTGGCAATCTCCACAAAAGGCCGGGTAAACTGCCTCACATAAAGCAAAAAGCTGGTAATCAGCCCGATATCCCGGATACTTCCCTCCACATACAGCATCCCGCTGAACACGGCAATGGCCACATAGCAGAGATTGTTCACCACATTCATCAGAGGCATCAAGAACCCCGACCATATAAGGGCCCTCACGGACGCCCGGTAAAATTCATCATTCCTCTCCCCAAACTCCCGCTCCATCTCCATTTCCCGGCCAAAGGCCTTCACCAGGGCCATCCCCGAAACGCTCTCCTCCACCTGCCCGTTCAAAGCCCCCAGGCTCTTCTGCTGCCAGGCAAAAAGCTTTCTGGTCCGTTTCGTAATAACATTGGTAAGAAAAAATATAACCCCCACCGCCGCCATGGATACCAAGGTCAAAAGCGGACTCAAAGCCACCATCATCAAAAAAACGCCCCCGATGGTAAAGCCGTAGGTCAGAAACAAAGTGAGGGAACCGGAAATGGTAGTGCTGATATTGTCCACATCATTGGTCAGGCGGCTCATCAGCTCCCCGTGGCTGTGCCCGTCAAAAAAAGCCAGGGGCAGAATTTTCATCCTGTCAAACAGCACCCTCCGAATATAGCAAATCATCCGCTGCCCAATGGAGGCCATGAAAAATGCCTGGAGAAACTTCACCAGCCAGTCGCACCCATACAGCCCCACAAGGCACATAAGAATCCACAAGACCCCGTCGCCGCCGCTGATTGCCGTCACCGCCAGCCCCGTCACATAAGGCGACAGCACCGACGCCAGCGCAGCCAGCCCGGACAGCAAAAAAATGCACCAAAGTCCGCCTCTCTCTCCCCTGGTCAGCCCCCACAGCCGCAAGAGGGTCCCTCTCATATCCTTGGGCTTCACCGCAGCCTTTCCCCTGGCCTGGCGGGCTATTCCCCCAGGAGTCGCAGGGGGGATAACATCATGTTTCTCCGCCATTTTCTCTCCCTCCAATCTGGGAATCGTAGATAGCCTGGTACACCTGACAGGACTCCATCAGCTCCCTGTGAGTCCCCCAGCCCTGCACCCGGCCGCCGTCCAGGCACAAAATACGGTCCGCCCCCATAACCGCACAAATCCGCTGGCTGATAAGCACCACCGTCATTTTCTGCCCCATCTCCTGTCCCGTTCCCCGGCCCATTTCCCGGATGCCCTTAAGCACCTTGGCCTCGGTTCCGGCGTCCAATGCGCTGGTGCAGTCGTCAAGAAGCAGGATGCGGGGCCTGCGCACCAGGGCCCTGGCCAGAGAAAGCCTCTGCTTCTGCCCGCCGGAAAGATTCACCCCGCCCTGGCCCAGCAGCGTATCATACCCCTGGCCGCTCTTTCCGATAAACTCATGGGCGCAGGCAATCCCCGCCGCCCTCTCCAGCTCCTCCTGCCCTGCCCCGGGACGCCCCCAGAGCAGATTATCCCGGATCGTCCCGGAAAACAGCAGCGCCTTCTGCGGCACCACCCCGATGGCCTCCCGCAGCGTCTTTTCGTCCATCTTTGTAACATCCCGCCCGTCAATCAGCACCCGCCCCCGGGTGGCATCGTAAAACCGGGGAATCAAATTCATAAGGGTGGTCTTTCCGCAGCCCGTAGCCCCGATAACCCCCACCGTTTCTCCGGGACGGATGTGGATATCAATATCCCGAAGGCACTCCTTTCCCGCCCCCGCATAGGCAAAAGACACATGGTCAAAACGGATATCCCCCCTGATTTCCGAAACCGTGGGAACCTCCAAAGCCCCCGGCGCTTCCTGAGCAGGCTTCTCGTCAAGCACCTCCCCGATGCGCTCCGCCGAAGCAAAAGCCCTCACCGCCGTATTCAGGGAATTGGAAATCATGGCAACGGCAAACAACATCTGAGTCATATAGTTCACCGAAGCCATAAGCCTGCCGATTTCCCCGCTCCTCTGGCTCCTGGAAATCCACAGCAGAACCACAATGCCAAAATTAATCGTCAGATTAATCAGAGGCGAAAATACAGCCATGGCCCGAAGAGCCCTCACATTGGCCCAGGCCAGCTCCCCGGAAACCGCCCCGAACTTCTCCGTCTCTTCATCCTCCCCGCCAAAAGCCTTTACCACCCGGACTGCCGAAAGAAACTCCCTTGTCACCCCGTTTAACCGATCCAGGCTTTTCTGCACCGCCCCGAACCTTGGATATCCAATACGCATATTCCCCCAAATCAACAGGGAGACCACCACTCCGATAATCATGATTACCGGCGCCTGCCTGGGTGTCTGAACCATGATCAGCACCACAGCCCCCACGCAGGTAATCGGCGCCTTGACCATCATGCGCATAATTCGGTTGATAAACTCCTGAATCTGCGTCACGTCATTGGTAATGCGGGTAATAATAGAAGCAGGCTGCAGACGGTCAATATTTTCCATAGAAAGAGTCTGTACCTTGTGATACATATCACGCCGCAGCTCCCTGCCGATTGCCTGGGACGTGCGGCTGGCAAAAATATTGCGCATCATGGCACACACCGCCCCCGCAAAAGCAATCCCCGTCATCATCATCCCATAAATCAGGATCCGCCTCACATCCCCGTTCCTCACGCCCCTGTCCACAATGCGGGACATAAACGCAGGCTGCAGCAAATCCGCCATGGCCTCCAGAGTCAGAAAAAAAGTCGAAAGCAGAAATATGCACAGATGCTTTCGTATGTACTGAAAAATCAATCTCAAATCCTCTCCGCCCTCCTCTCCCGCCCCGATGCACGTTTACGAATCCGTTCCCTTCGTTCGATGCCGGTCAGCGCAGCCCCGCTGCGCCTTCCTCATTGGGACACTCCCTATCCCAGCGCCACATCCAGCGCCATCATCACCGTAAATCCCGCCGCAAAGAAAACCGTCCCCACATTGGAGTGAACGCCCTCGGACAGCTCCGGAATCAATTCCTCCACCACCACGTAAATCATGGCCCCGGCGGCAAAACTTAACAGATACGGCAGAATCGGCACCACGATTCCCGCCGCCAGGATCGTCAAAGCCGCCCCCAAAGGCTCCACCGCCCCGGAAAGGGTCCCGTAAAGAAACGCCCGGCTCCTGCTCACTCCCTCCGCCCGCAAAGGCATGGAGATAATGGCTCCCTCGGGAAAATTCTGTATGGCAATTCCCAGAGAAAGAGCCAGGGCGGCCATCGCCGTAATCCCCGCATTACCGGCAATCCATCCCGCATAGACCACGCCCACAGCCATCCCCTCCGGCAGATTGTGCAGCGTCACCGCCAGCACCAGCATGGTAGTCCTCTGCAATGTGCTTTCCGGCCCCTCCGCCCTGCTGCTGTTCATATGCAGGTGGGGTACCGTCCGGTCCAAAAACAACAGAAACAGAATTCCGCACCAGAAACCCACTACGGCGGGAACAAACGCCCACTGCCCCATGCCCTCCGAATAGTCCATAGCCGGAACCAGCAGACTCCACACAGAAGCCGCCACCATGACCCCGGCAGCAAACCCCGTAAGGGACCTCTGCACCACAAGATTCAGCCGGTTTCCCATAAATACCACGCACCCGGACCCAAGAGCCGTCCCCAAAAACGGAAGCAAGATGCCCCATACAACGTTCCCCGCCATCATCCGTCCCTCTCTCCGTTGTTAGTTTTCGCTAACTTCATAATACAATAGTTTTCCCGGAGATTCAAGTCTCTACACATCCATTTTTTCCCTCTCCCTGATAATAAAAGCGAATTTATGTCCATAAAACACAATATGTACAGACCAGGAGGTATCTCATGGAATGGGTTGAACGATTAAACCAAAGCATAAATTATATTGAGGAACATTTGACAGAAGAAATCGACTATGAACAGCCTGGGCGGATTGCCCTGTCCGCCAAAAAAACTATAGGCGTTTTTTCGGCGGACTATTGGATGGGGTGATAAACATCTAATAAATTTTAAATTCTATACCTGGGTTATGAGAACTGCCGCCTAAATCCCCGCCGGCTAAAAAGCGTGCTGCTGAAGCCTCTTTTATTTTTTCACCTGTATTCTCATTGATATAATCTGCAATCTCATAACAGACTTGCCTGGTCATGTTTAATATTTTTTCTTCCTCTTCTTTTGTTGAAAAACTCACGGATTGGCAAACTAAATAGGTGTAAAAACGTCTTGAATAATCACCTAACGGACTAAGGCTTAATTTTTCTTGTAATTTTGCAAACAATTCATTTCTTATTACCTGATATGTGGCGTCATTAATATAAGGATTAGCCTCTGGTGCATAATATCTTCCTTCTAATGCATATCTTTCCATTCCATTTTCTGTCACATATGTTCTTGCTTCAACAACTTTTGTTTGTACCGCGCCATTAACTGTCCATGCTCCGCGTTCATTCACCGTATAATTGTCCGGTGTAGTGGTATCCATTAAACAGTAACCGCTTTCATTGAAATAATAACATTCTGCAGTCCCGTCATTATCAGGGTCAAGCCATTCCCATTGATTCATTATATAGGTACCATCGTCCTTCTGGAATTGCCAGCCTGTTCCATCTGTTATCCATTGTTGAGCATTCGACAGGATTGGTAATGATAAACTCATTAAGATGGTTGATGACAACATGATTAAACTTTTCTTTTTCATTGATTCCCTTTCTTTTCTTTTGATAATTGATGCATATTTTTAATATGTTCTTCTTTAAACAATTTATATAATTGTATGCTTTTACTTAACTATCCAAATATTTCTCATGATAACTTTTAGCATATGTCATGATATAAATTGTCCGGTCAAATTGTGGGCGTTCATTCTCTTTAAAATTATTAAATAGATTATTTATGTCAGACACTTTATATACGGGCACTTCATGCTGTTCATATCTGTATCTGCCATCTTCTTCAATAAACAGTTCACTATATTTTATCACTGCGCCTTCTACCAGCTCTTCATCATAACCTGGAATCCATGCGCCACTAGCATCTACATAATAACCGTCTTCTGTCCAGCCATCAGACTTCATGATACCATAATAATCAAAATAATAGAACTTTCCGTCTATTTCTTTCCACGTATTTGATGTATAAACACCATTTCCTTCGTTATAGCGGTATCCCTTATCTGTCTTTTGCCAGCCTGAATCTAATGCTTTAGCCTGATATCCATTAGCTGTTATTGCATATTCCTTAAAATTCATTAGTTCGTCAGGTGAACTCATTGAATTTGGAAGCCTGTAAACGGATATACGCCAATCAGAAGATGTACTGTCATCTCTGATTTCAATACTGTCTTTTCCATTAATCAAATTCTCTGCATAAGTAATCTTTGACATATCTAATTCCGTTAGCTTGCCATGATCTACATTTAATTGTGAACTTACAATGGTTCCTCTGTCTACAACTAAATCACCTTCTTCAAGGCGATCTGTACCTACCATAATTACAACTCCATAATGAATCTTATAATGGCCAGGAGCTCCGCCACCTGTTTCCAGGGCAACAACCCTTTGGCCATTGATTAATAATGGACAAGTTTCTTCTGCGGATATACCCGCATCATGGATTCCATAAGGTTGAGCATAAGATAACAGTGGTAATGATAAACTCATTAGCAATGTTGATGATAAAACAATTAAACTTTTCTTTTTCATTGATGTCTGCCTTTCCTTCCATTCTTCTACACTCTTATAAACAGGGTTTGATCTTCCGTGGTTATAATTCCTGATTACTTTTGTTAGTACATTTGCCGTACTTTCCACTTTTTTTCTTTAAATTATAGATCAATATTTACGAAAAATCAATTCAAATCGCTGCATATCTCCATATTTTACAAAAATGATACCAAACCACTGTCTGATAATTTCCTTTAATCATTTAAAAACCTCCTCCGGCCTCAAATCCTCTCCCCTCATCTCTTTCATCCCCGTCCCTCAGCAGTTCCCCACAAACACATAGTCCAGATATTTCCCTGCCGTCTCTGCCAGCTCATACACACGCCCCACATCCGTAGCCTCCCTGTCCGTCATGCGGTATCTGGGAAAAAAACGGGTTACATGAAGGGGAATATCCCGCCCCAGGGAAGCAATCCATTTTGCCTCAGCCTCCATCTCCTCTGTCCCGTCATTCTCCCCGGGCACAATCAGCGTGGTCAGCTCCACATGGCAGTCCCTTACCGCCCTGGCGATAAACGACTTCACGGCCTCCAAATCTCCCCCCAATCTCTTGTAATACTCCTCTGTAAACCCCTTCAGGTCAATATTCATGGCATCCACAAAGGGAAGCAGTTCCTCCAGTACCCAAAGACAGGCCGTGCCGTTTGTCACCATCACATTGTCCATACCCTTTTCCTTCACCAGCCTGGCCGTATCCCGCACATACTCCCACCCCACCAAAGGCTCATTGTAGGTAAATGCCACCCCGGTATTGCCCGCCCTCTTACACGCTAAGGCTTTCGCCGCCAATTCCTCCGGCGTAATAAACACCGTCTCCAAATCATGGGACATGGATATCTCATGATTCTGGCAAAAAGGACATCGCAGGTTGCACCCGTAACTTCCCACTGACAAAACCAGTTTCCCCGGCCGAAACATTTTCAACGGCTTTTTCTCCACAGGATCCAGGGCCAGGGAAGCCGCCTGCCCGTAATTGACGCACACAATCCGTCCCTCCACATTCTTTCTGGCCCCGCAGAGGCCCCTCTGTCCCTCCTCAAGGCTGCAGCGATGCACGCACACCGGACAAGTTATTTTCATAACGCCCCTGACCTCCTTGTTAGTAAATGTTCTGATTTTTCATTCCGGCCATATTTTGACAGACACACAAACAAAAATCCTGCCGGTTTTATAAAAAAGAATTGATAGATTTAAGCCGTACCTTTATAATATGCTGTACACCCGTACTGCCTTGCGGAAACTCCGGTAAAGAAAGCCAGTACCAGACGAAAAATCTTTATGGAAAACAAACCAGGGGGAAGACGAAAAATGAATTGGACTCATCGGATGCAGCAAATCAAATACGCGGTTTTCCTGATATCAGGCTCCGTCATATACGGAATCGGAACTCATTGTTTTGTCATGCCGGCCAACATTGCACCGGGCGGCGCGGTAGGGCTTGCCCTGATTGTCAATTATCTAACCGGGCTCCCTGTGGGAGTCCTGACTATCCTTCTCAATATTCCATTGCTGGCTCTTGCCTGGTTTATGCTCAGCCGGCGATTTGTCATAACCACAGGCATCGCCTGCATCGTCTGTTCTTTGATTCTGGACTTCGGAGTCGCGCCCGTGTTTCCCGTCTATGGAGGCGACCGGCTGATGAGCAGCCTTTTTGGCGGAATTCTGGTGGGAACCGGCATGGCCTGTATTTTTATGACAGGCTCCACCACCGGCGGGACAGATATTTTAGGATATATCCTTCAGAAAAAGAAGCCCCATATCTCTATCGGAAAAGCATTGCTTATGGTAGACGGGATTATCCTTTTACTATCCATCTATGTGTTTCAAAATGTAGAAGCAGGGCTTTTCGGGCTCATCAGCCTGTTTGCTCAGACAAGGGTGATGGATGCCATTATTTACGGCAATGACATCGGCAGCATGGTAACGATTGTCACCAGATATCCGGAGAAAATCACGCAGGGAATCCTGACGGAGTTAGAGCGCAGCGCGACAGTGATGGACGGAAAGGGCGCCTACAGCAAAGCAGACGTGAAAGTGCTTCTTTGCAGTATCCGTAAACATGAATTTTACAAATTAAAAAGAATTATCTATTCTTCGGATCCTGACGCATTTATTATGGTTACAGAGACCACCGAGGTCTTTGGCGAAGGTTTTAAAGAGATGGATCCATAACGGGCCAAAAGAAAAGGGGATGTCACAAAATACGGCTATTTTGCGTCATCCCCTTCCCCGGTTCTCCCGTTCTCTGCCAGGTCAGGCTTCCGCTTCGATCTCCCGGATCTTCTTCGTCCTGATCTCCTCACAGATCTCACCGATAAAGACATCCAGGGCCTTCTGTCCCTCATCTCCCAGGTAGCGGCTTCTCACGGAAACCACTCCGTCTTCCTGCTCCTTGGCGCCTACCACCAGCATATAGGGTACGCGGTCCAGGCGGGCTTCACGGATCTTATAGCCCATCTTTTCCGAACGCTCATCCACAGAGCAGCGGATTCCATTGGCCTTCAGCTTTCTCTCCACCTGTGCCGCGTACTCGTGGAATTTCTCGGAAATCGGAATCACACGTACCTGCTCCGGACACAGCCAGGTGGGGAACAGGCCTGCGTATTTCTCAATCAGCCATGCCAGGGTTCTTTCATAACACCCCATGGAAGTTCTGTGGATAATGTAGGGACGCTTTTTATCTCCGTTCTCATCAATGTAGTACATGTCAAACTGTTCTGCCAGCAAGGCATCCCACTGGATGGTAATCATGGTATCCTCTTTGCCATAAACGTTCTTTGCATTGATATCCACTTTCGGCCCGTAGAAAGCAGCTTCTCCCACGTCCTCCACAAACGGAATCTTCAGCTCCTGAAGCATGGTACGGATATGCCCTTCCGTCTCCTCCCATACTTCCGGAGAACCAATATATTTTTCCGTATTTTCCGGATCCCATTTAGACAAATGGTAGGTCACATCCTCTTCCACACCCAATACCTGCAGGCAATGCTGGGCCAGGGCAATACAGTCCTTAAACTCTTTTACCATCTGATCCGGCCTTACGATCAAATGTCCCTCGGAAATCGTAAACTGCCGTACCCGGGTCAGGCCGTGCATCTCGCCGGAATCCTCATTGCGGAACAACGTAGAAGTCTCGCCGTAACGCAGAGGCAGGTCGCGGTAACTGTGCTGCTCCGCCTTATATACATAGTACTGGAAGGGGCAGGTCATGGGACGGAGGGCAAATACCTCCTTCTCCTTTTCCTCATCTCCCAGCACAAACATTCCCTCCTTATAGTGGTCCCAATGTCCGGAGATCTTATAGAGGTCGCTCTTGGCCATAAGCGGCGTCTTGGTACGGACATATCCCCACTCATTATCCTCCAGATCTTCAATCCATCTCTGAAGCTCTTTGATGATAATCACGCCTTTCGGCATCAGAAGCGGGAGCCCCTGGCCGATCACGTCCACGGTGGTGAACAGTTTCATCTCACGGCCCAGCTTGTTATGATCCCTCTTTTTCGCCTCCTCCAGGTTGTTTAAATGCTCTTCCAGTTCTTCCTTGGAACCATAAGCCGTTCCGTAGATACGGGCCAGCATCTGATTCTTTTCGCTGCCCCTCCAGTAAGCTCCGGAAGAGGAGATCAGCTTAAACGCCTTGACCCCCTTGGTGCTCATCAGATGAGGCCCTGCGCACAAATCCACCCAGCCGCCCTGGGAATAGAAGGAAATTTCCGCATCTTCCGGAAGGTCTTCGATCAGCTCTACCTTATAAGGCTCCTTCTTCTCCTTGAAAAACGCGATGGCTTCCTCCCTGGACTTGGTAAAACGCTCAATCTTCGCCCCCTTCTTAATGATCTTCTTCATTTCCTTTTCAATCGCATCCAGATCTTCCCTGGAAAACGGGGCGCTCTCAAAATCATAATAAAATCCGGTATCAATCGAAGGCCCGATGGTCACTTTGGCGTTGGGGAATAAGGTCTGTACTGCCTCTGCCAGCACGTGGGAAGCCGTATGGCGCAGAACCGCCAGGCCTTTTTCATCCTTTGCCGTAAGGATATTCAGCCGGCAGTCTTTGTCCAGCACGGTGCGCAGATCCGCCACCTCGCCGTCCACCTCACCGGCACATGCCGCCCGGGCCAGCCCTTCACTGATATCATATGCAATATCAATAATGGATTTTGGCTCGGAATATTCCTTCGTCGAACCATCTTTTAATGTAATAATCATATCTTTTTTACTTCCTTTCTGCTGAATAATAAAAAGCCCGTCCCTGTAATTCCGAAAAATTACAAGGGACGAGCTAAAGTTCTTAGTCGCGGTTCCACCCTTTTTGCTGCCTGCCAAAACAGGAAACCTCTTCATTGATGGTAACGGAATCACCGGACCTCATTAGGGCCACTCGGAGCTGGTCTTCGAATGCTTCTGCCATAAGATGCTTCCACCACCGAATTTTGTACTCTTTCGGGCATCTCTCTCTGGAAAGTTCCGCATTTTACTGGTCTCGTCAACGTGTTGCCTTTATCTGCGCTGCTTTTATCCTTTATTATAACCCAAAAAAACAGATTGTCAATTACTATTTACATCCTTCGGGCGGCCCGCGCTTTTAAAATTTCACTCAAATACCGCCTGATGAATCCCCTCGGAAATCGTAAAACTCAAACGCCCTATCCTCTCGTCAATATCGGGCGGCGTCACATAAAGGCTTCCGAACTCCGGCTCCAGAAGCTCCCGGATCAGGTCATACTGTTCATCCGGGGACATTTCCTGGATAAAATCTCCCATGCCTTTGGTTGACATGCTGTTTGACAGAGTCTCAATCATGGTATTTACCGTGTCATGGACAATGGCCGCCGCTCCCACCACGGTCGGCACCCCAATGGCCAGGACCGGCACTCCCAGGCTCTCCTTTGTCAGGCTGTGCCGATGGTTTCCCACACCTGAGCCGGGATGGATTCCCGTATCTGTCACCTGGATCGTCGTGCCGAGCCTGCGGATGCTCCTGGCCGCCAAAGCGTCAATGGCAATCACAAGATCCGGCTTTGTCTCCCGGATAACACCTTTTAAAATTTCCGCCGTTTCCATGCCGGTCTGCGCCATAACCCCGGGCACGATCCCGCTCAGCACCGGAAGGCCTTTCTCCCTGCAAAATCCTTCCCCGTACTGCTGCTCCAAATGCCGCGTCACCTGCAGGTTTCCCACTGCTTTCGGCCCTAATGCATCCGGCGTCACCGAAGGATTGCCAAGTCCGACCACTAAGATCTTCCATTGTTTTTCCTTTATCATACTGCCGATTAGCTTGCGGATATGCCTGGCCAGCTCTTCTGACACCTGTTCATGATAATCCTCATCCTTTTTGGCAAGCTGGTCCGCCTCCAGCGTCAGGTAGGTTCCCTTCGGCTTTCCCATGGCCCGGGCCCCGCGTTCATCCAGTATCTTCACCTCTGTCAGCTTCACCTGGCTCTCATCATCCTGCCATTCCCGCAAAGAGACCCCCGAGATCTCCCCGCCGTCTCCCGGAAAGCTTTCCCTCTCCTCCAGCGCCAGATCCGTTCTCACCTCAAAATCCGGTTTTTCCTTCTCTATCACGTAATCCATTGCCATAACATTCTTCTCCTTTACTTCTCGTTAATACTTTGCTGCATAAATTCAAGCAACGCTGCACTGGTAGTTTTCACTGGTAGTTTTCTTCAAAATCCACCAAAATATGTATTGACAATTCTCCCCGGATTCGCTAGAATAAAACAGTATGTTTACATTGAACTGTCCGTGTCCAGGCTTTGATGCAAACCAGCGATTATAAATCATAAATATCGGAGGTGAACAGATTGGCAAATATTAAATCTGCAAAAAAAAGAATCTTAGTAAATGAGACAAAAGCTGCAAGAAATAAAGCGATTCGCTCCAAGGTGAAGACTGCCTGCAAGAAAGTGGATGCCGCCGTGGCTGCCGGCGACAAAGCTGCCGCTGCCGCATGCCTGACCGCTGCGATTTCCGAGATTGACAAGGCTTGTACCAAAGGGGTATATCATAAGAATACCGCTTCCAGGAAGGTATCCCGTCTGTCCAAGGCTGTAAATACTATCGCTTAATCAAATATTGATACGCAACAAGACCATAAGAAAAGGGTTCTTATCCGGATGGTGTGCCGGATAAGGACCCTTTTTTCTCCCTTTTTCCAATCATTCCGTTTTACCATGTATATCTGCTTATCCAGTTATGGATAATATGCATTATCGGATAATACTGGTTTAATAAATACAGAGGTGAAACGAATGATAGTTTATGACCGGCTCTGGAAAACCATGAAAGACAAAGGCATCAGCCAATACCGCCTGATCAAGTACTTCGGCTTCAGCGCCGGACAGATCGGACGCCTGAAAAAGAATGCCTATATATCCACCCACACTCTTGATGTTTTGTGTACCATCTTAAACTGTCCTGTGGAAGATATCCTTGAATTCCGCAGAGACCCTTCCCTGAGTACAGAACTGGGAATTGATAAACCTGATGAACCATAATCGTTCTGGCTTTGATGGCGGTGGACCGCCGCCAGGACACGCAGCAGGGGCGCAGACCGCTATAAAACCGCCGGCTTTGGCGTACCGGCCAAACGGCTCAGCCGTTACCGCGTCCTTCTCCCTGCTGTTTTTTGATGTCAAAACCCTGGTACAGCGTTTTCTCCGCTTCTTTTGCATGCCGTACATACATCTGCCGGATTCCTTTATACTCCCCCAATCCTTTCATTACACATTCCACCTGATACCCTTTTTTCAAAAACCGAGATTTCCAGGAATCTTCATGATCTCCGGCCATATCCCTGCAGGCATGCTCCCCCGCCACTACCAAAAACGGCGTCAGGACCACCCGGCAGGAACGGCGGCTGTCCGCCAGGGCTGCCATATTATCCAAAGTCGGGGACGCCTCCACCGTTCCCACCAGGCAGTCTGTAAAGCCCTGCTGAAAAAATGCCTGCTGCAGCCGTGCATAAGAGTGATTGGCCGCATGCTCCGTGCCATGCCCCATAAAAATCCGGTCCGTATCCGGCCGGCAAAAACCTTCCAGTTCTCTCCCCACAATTCCCGCCGCCTCCTGATAGTCTTCCTCTGATGACAGAAGCGGCTCCCCGCACGCCAGATGATCAAAAAGTCCCCGATAACCGCCAAGAATTTCCTGCATCCGGCCGTATTCAAAGCCGCGGATTACATGGGTAGCCTGTACCAGCACGGTCTTAAATCCGTCCTTCAAGAGGCGCTCCAGAGCTTCTGTTACACTGTCCACCCATATTCCGTCCCGCTCCCGCAAAATCCGTATAATAGTCGGGCTGGTATATGCACGCCGAAACTCATAGCCTGCAAATGCCTCTTTCAGATCCTTTTCAATCACATCCAGGGTCTTCTCCCTGGTTTCACGGTAACTGGTGCCAAAACTCACTGCCAGGATCGCCCGCTTTTCCTGATTCTCCATGTTTATTCTCCGTTTGCCTGCTTTTTTATCTTCTCTGCTTCCCGCCTGTTTTTTATCTTCTCTGCTTCCCGCCTGTTTTTATCTTCTCTGCTTCCCGCCTGCAGATGTCCTCGCCTGTTCCGGCACGTGACGGCCGTTTTCGTTTTCTCTTGAATCCTTGCGGTCCCTGCATGCCTTCACAAATGTTTCCATAATCTTTTTCTGCCTCTCATCCTTCCTCCAGGAAAACTCCGGATGCCACTGTACTGCCTGGAGAAAATACCGTTCCGGACAGCATACGGCCTCCACAATCCGATCTGTGGCATAAGCCATGGCGGTAAGCCCGGGCGCCAGTTCCCTCACCGCCTGATGGTGGCAACTGTTCACTCCTATCATCCTTTCCCCTAAGAGCTCATAAAGAGGCTGTCCCTCCACCAGTTCCACATCATGCCACCGGCTGTCATAGGGGGGCTTCATCCGATGGGAAAGCCCCACTCCACGCTGCGATGGCAGATCCTGGTACAAAGCGCCTCCCATCATCACATTAATAAACTGCAGTCCCCTGCAGATCCCAAAAACCGGCAAATCCGCCTGAAAGGCTTCCTGAAACAGCAGCCTTTCCAGCCTGTCCCTTCCCTCATGGCGCTCCCCGCAAAAGGGCAGTACCTCCTGCCCGTACAAGGCCGGTTCCACATCCTGGCCTCCTGTAAACAAAATTCCGTCGCACATTTCCACCAACTGCCCCACATCCTCACAAGTCGCTTCCACCGGAAGGATTACAGGCAGCCCGCCGCAGGCAGACAACACCTCCAGATAGCCTGGCAGCATCCAGATACTCTCTCTTCCCACATCATATAAAGGCGTAACGCCAATAACCGGCTTTCCCATTTTTCCATTCCATCCTTTCTTCTTGCCATTCTCCATACCAGTCCCTGTTACAAGATCTCTGCCTGGAATGCTACGATTATACCACTAACCCGGTTATCCTGCTACCAATTCTTATAAAAGCAATATGTAAAAGCCGCGCTCCTCTGGCAAAGCCACAAAACCATTTACTGCAAACCTTTACGGCAATAATTTCTTTTCGGAAGAGATTCCGGTGAGTTTTTTGCTTTTCGACAAATTTCATATTTTCAGGTATTCCATTCTCTTCCAAAATCCCTTATAATGATTTTACCTGCTGAAAGTCCCCTAATGAATGGAAGGCAGGTTGGAGACATCAGCGAGAGCGAGTGAGCACTCCCTATTTTGGAGGATACACACCCTCGGGGCTGGTTTAATTCAACTTAGACCAGTGCCGCAGGTGTGTAAACACCAAAGAAAGGAGGATCGGGTCTGTGAGTATTTTAGACATCATGAGCCGTGTTGTGAGTATTTTTACAGGCATTGTGGGAGGCCTTAACGGGTTGATCGCATTAGCTCAAAAGTGTAAACCTTACATAAAACGGCACAAGGTACAGACAGAAAAAGACCCATCAGCGAGCTTGGCGGCAACTGACGGGTCGAACGGCGATTGCGTAAACAATCGTTAATCTTCCAAGGGCGGCAGCTTCATCGCCGCCTCTTTCCAATTTCATAATAGCATTTTGTCAGGGTGAAGTCAATAGGGAATTCATTTCCCTCGGAGCTATACCACCTAATCTGAAGAACTTCCCTCTAACCGTAAACATTTATATTTTATCAGCCTCCTAAATCTTAATAAACATCCCCGCCTTCTTAAGCACCGGCCTCACTGCCATATACACCGCCACTACCACCACGGTTCCCGCCACCGCGTTGATAAATGTTATCCCCGCCGCCCAGGTAGACATGATCTTTGCCGCGTCCGACTGGACTCCAAGCACGTAATTCTTATAAAAATACCCTGCTATGGGATCCATGATCACATTAAACCCCAGGCCTGCGATGGAGGCGATCAACGTCCACTTAAACACATATTTCCCGTCATGCTCCTGGGTAATGTGAGCAATCCTGTGAGCCACAAAACCTGCAATCAGCCCGATGCACAGTTTCAGCACAAACGTCTTCGGCGCGCTGGTAATGTACACCGGATCCAGGATATCCGCAATGGTCATCCCCAAAGAGCCTGCCAGCCCGCCATACACACCGCCCAGCAGCAGCGCCGCCAGCACGCAAAACGCATTTCCGATATGAAGCGCCACATAATCTCCCTGGAAAGTGGGAACCGGTATCTTCAGAAAAGTAAACGCCACATAACAAAGAGCTGCCATAAGCGCGGTCAGCACAATTTTATACACCTTATCGTTTCTCTGGTCACTCATAACACAATCCTCCTTTACTATGCCACTCATCATAGCATGGAACCCTGATGTTATAAATAACCAGATTGTTTCTTTTTAACCATATCAGTTTCTATGCGGGCTGCCTTTAATCCCGGGATTCCACACACACCAGCACCCCGTCTTCAAATTCCAGGACGGCTTCCTCCTCCACCAGCTCATTGCTGATACATAGCCCCGCTTCCTCTCCCCGGCGGATATCCTTCTTGTAAAGCGGATACTTGAACCCCTTCAGGGTGATGCCTGTTACCTTCTCCGTATAAGGCAAAAAGGACACATATTTCCCCCATAAACGCGCCTTACTAAAACTTGTCTCCTGATCAACCAGATAGATCTTATTCCAGGGATCCACGATCCACGCCTGTACCTCCTTCTGCATACAGCCATATAACAGATGGATATTTCCCAGCATGTGGTCCGCCCGTCCCCCGGTAGCGCCTAAAAACACGATCTGGCTACAGGCCAGAGCCAGCGCGCGGTTGCGGGCCAGTTCCGTGTCCGTTTCATTTTTTTCCGGCCTGTGCTTCTCCCATACAATATAGGGGATCTTCCGAAATTCCTCCACCACCTGATTCTGCACAGTGTCAAAATCCCCCACAATATAGTCAGGTATCATCTCAAGAGCCTTTACTGCCTCAAGTCCCCTGTCCACTGCAATCACCTTATCAAAGGTTTCCTTTTTTAAAAAAGACCGGGCGAAAGCCAGATCCAGCTTGCCGCCCGTCACAATCAGACACCTTTTCATCCGTTAAATTCCTCAAACTTTCTCAAAAACTCCCGGGTATTGGCCCCGGCATCCCCGCCAAAAACCGCTGAACCGGCCACAATCACATTCGCCCCGGCCTCCAGCGCCTGATCCACATTCCCCAGGGTCACGCCTCCGTCTACCTGAATGCGGATCTGCTCCTCCTTCCCCAGCTCACGGAGCCGGTCCCGGACCTGTCTCACTTTTTCCATGGTATAAGGAAGCAATTTCTGCCCCCCGAACCCCGGGTTCACTGACATAATCAATACCATATCCACCTGTTCCAGAATACAGTCCAGCATCGAAACCGGCGTAGCAGGATTCAGGGCCACCCCTGCCTTCATACCCAGTTCCCGGATCTGATGGATCGTCCGGTCCAGATGGCAGCACGCCTCCTGATGGACGCATAAAAGATCCGCCCCTGCCTCCTTCATGGCCCCGGCATATCTTCCCGGTTCCTCCACCATCATATGGACGTCAAACACCTTGTCCGTACAGGACCGGATACTTTTTATCACCGGCATGCCAAATGAGATGCTCGGCACAAACATCCCATCCATCACATCAATATGGATATATTCCGCCCCCGCGTCCGCAGCCTCCGAAACCTGCTGCCCTAATCTTTTAAAATCCGCCGCCAGGATAGACGGTGCAAGTATTGTCCTCATATCAGTATCTCCTTTTTCCCTTCAGTTCCTCATACAGCAGCCGGTAATTGCCGTAACGGCTCTGGCTGATTCTCCCGTCCCGGACTGCCTCTTTTACGCCGCAGTCCGGCTCTCCCACATGGACGCAATCATCCCCGAACCGGCACAATCCCTCATAAGGCTCAAATTCCGGAAAGTAATACTTCAGCTTTCTTTCCTCCAGTTCCCCCAGATAAAGGGAGCTGAACCCCGGCGTATCCATCAGATAGGTATCCCCTTCCACACAAAACAGCTCTGCATGGCGGGTCGTGTGTTTTCCTCTCTGGATCTTTCTGCTGATCTGGCCGGTCTCCATCTCCGCCTTTGGCTGCAGCAAATTTGTCAAGGAAGATTTCCCCACTCCGGACGAACCTGCCAGAATTGTGGTCTTCCCCTCCAACATCTGCCGGATCTTTTGGATGCCCCTTCCGTCATAAGTACTGATAAAATGCACCGTGCATCCACTGCCTTGATAGATCTCCTCATAACGTCTCTGATCGCCGTCCCGGCTTAGATCCATCTTATTAAAACAGATCAGAGCCGGTACGTGCTGCATCTCCATCATTACCAGGAAACGGTCCAGAAGATTCAGATTAGGCTCCGGCTCCCTCACAGCAAACACCACCAATGCCTGGTCAACGTTGGCGCTTGCCGGGCGGACCAGCTCGTTTTTCCTGGGAAGAATCTCATCGATATTTCCCTCCTGGCCCGCCTCATCCAGTATGGTAAACTCCACGTCGTCTCCCACCAGAGGCTTCACGCCACGCTTGCGGAATACTCCCTTTGCCTTGCAGGCATACACCTTTTCTTTCCTGTCATGCACATAATAAAAACCTGCAATTCCTTTGATTATCTTTCCCGTCATACATCCTTAACCTCAGTCCATAGGGAAAAATGTCAGCGGATAAGCTTTCAGCACAGCCCCTGACTGCACATCCACAACCTCCACCTCTCCCTTATCACTGCCATTCATGCTCTCAATGCTGGTATAATTAATCGGCAGCAGGGCAGCCCCCGTAATGGTTTTTTCATCCGTCAATGTCCGGTAAATGGATGTCCCGTCCGGCTCATGCTGGTGCAGCCTTACCAATATGGTAACGCTGGCTCCCACAGCCCCGGGTCCGATCAGCGCGCTGAGGTCATACACGTCACTAATGGAAGCCACATACCTCTGCTGTCTGGCCTCCGGACCGCTGCTGACCACATAGCTGATCTGCCCGCCTTCTTCGATCTGCCCGTTCTCACCGCCCGCCTGGCGGATAATGCTTCCCTTTGGAACCGTATCGCTGCTCTCCGTTGAAGTGCTCCCGGGTACAAGACCTGCCTCCCCAAGAAGCGCCAGGGCCTCCTCCTCCGGTTTTCCAGTCAGATCCGGCACCGGAACCATATTCACACGAGGCCCCTTACTTACATAAAAAGTAACCGTACTGCCTTCCTCAGCCTTCTCCGGCTCAAACCGGATCAGATTGCCCGCCTCTACATTCTCGTTCTCCTCCTCGACAATCTCAACCGACAGCCCGCTGTCTTCCAACAGCCTGCGGGCCGAAACCACACTCATCGTATCCAGATTGAGAGACGACAGATCGATCTTATCCGAGCCCAGGCTCACCACTACATTTACGTGGGAATATTTAGACACAACAGCCCCTGGCTGAGGATCCTGGGAAATGACGTATCCTTTTTCCACTATCTCCGAAGACTGGTAAACCGGCTTCATGCTCAGGAAATTCTCCTTCAGCTTTGCCTCTGCCAGATCCTCTGGCAGTTCCAGCACCTCCGGCATATATACCTCGCTGTCCTTTAATGTCTCGCCGTTTTCATGGGTCTCCACCACGATGCTTTGGCTCTCCGAGGAAGATTCCTGCCGTAAAATACCGGAACCCGGCTGGAACAGCCCTCCCAGTTTGGAAAATACCACAATAAGCACCGCGACAATAAGGATCGCCACCACAATCCCCGCCCCTGCCAGCAGGCGCTCAATATGGGAATCCGGCGCTTCCTCCTCTGCCGGACGCCCCTGGCTCTCCTGACGCCTTCTGGGAGGCCTCCTTCCTTCCGGATAACGGGCCGCGGCTGCCTCGCCTGCAGGCCTGCGTCCATATTCCCGCACAGGCTGCTCCCTGGCCGGGACATACTCCCGCGCCGGTTCCTCCCGTGCCGGGCTATACTCCCGCACTGGTTCCTCCCTCGCCGGACCATATTCCCGCATCGGTTCTTCCCGGGCCGGGCCGTACTCCCGCACTGATTCTTCCCGCGCCGAACCGTACTCCCGGGCCGGTTCCTCCCGCATCGGGACATGCAGTTCCTTGATCCTGGCCATCTCTCTTCCGGTGAACTTGACAGTCTGCCCGTTTAAGGCCTGCTGCTCATCCATGCTCCGGACAAAATCTCCCTCCGGAGAAACCAGCGCCTTCCTGAGATCCGCAATCAGCTCACCGGCGCTTCCATAACGCAGCTCCGGCTTTTTTGCCGTACATTTTAAGATAATGCGCTCCAGGCTCACCGGTATCTCCGGATTGTACACGCTGGGCGGCACCACGGGCGACTCTAAGTGGGCCAGCGCAATGGCTACCGTATTGTCCCCCTCAAAAGGCACCTTCCCGGTCAGCATCTCGTACATCGTGATCCCCAAAGAATAGATATCGCTGCGGGCATCGCTGTAACCGCCTCTGGCCTGCTCCGGGGAAATATAGTGAATCGAACCCATGGCAGCCGAAGTAAGGGTCTCCGTAGACACCCCGCGGGCAATGCCGAAATCCGCCACCTTTACCTTCCCGTCCCGGGAAATAATCATATTCTGGGGCTTTATATCCCGATGGATAATATTCTGTTCGTGGGCGGCTCCGATTCCCTGAGCCACCTGGATGGCAATGCCAATGCTCTCCTTGACTTCCAGCCTGCCCTTCCTGGCAATGTACGCCTTTAAGGTGGCCCCTTCTATAAGCTCCATCACAATATAATGAAGTTTTTCCTCATCGATAACATCGTATACATTGACTATATTCGGATGGGAGAGCCTGGCCGCCGCCTGGGCTTCCATCTTAAACTTGCCCACAAAAGTACTGTCATTGCTGAATTCTTCTTTTAACAGCTTAATCGCCACCAGACGGTTCAGCTTATGGCACCTGGCCTTGTACACCACCGACATGCCGCCGGAGCCCACCTGCTCTAAGATCTCATAACGGTTCTGCAGATACACTCCGGGCCTCAAGGTCATAATGACACCTCATGGCTCTGGGGTTCGATCAGAATCACGGAAATATTGTCCTTCCCGCCGCCCCGGTTGGCTGCCTCCACCAGGGCTTTCACCCTGTGTTCAAGGGTCTCTTCTGTACGGATGATATATTCTATCTCCAATTCATCTACCATATTGCTTAAACCGTCCGAACACATGAGGATATGGTCCTTTTCCTTCAGCTTGAAAGTAAACAGGTCAATTTCCACAGTCTCCGCCGTACCCACCGCGCGGGTAATGATATTCTTATATTCAAGGTAATCCCTGCTTCCCCGCTTCATCTTTCCCCTGGCCACCAGTTCTTCCACATAGGAATGGTCCCTGGTCACTTGCTCCAATTCCTCCCTGAGCAGATACAGCCGGCTGTCCCCGATATTGGCCACATAAAGCTCGCCGTCTTTGATCGTGGCTGCCACCAGGGTGCTTCCCATGCCGGACATCTCCGGCTCACGGCTGGCCCGGTTATAAAGCTCCCGGTTCATTCTGGTAATCCCTTCCTTTAAAAGCGTGTCGACATCTTTTTCCGAAGATCTCCCCTCAAAAAATCCAACCAGATACTCTACGGCAAAGCGGGACGCATAATCGCCCGCCTTATGGCCGCCCATGCCGTCCGCCACAATAAACAGGTTATCCAAAGAACCCACAGGGGTCGTGAAACAGTAGATATAATCCTGATTCATACTGCGGCATTTTCCCACATCCGTAAGCGCGTATGCCTGCATCGCCATCCACCTCCTTCAATTTCTTGACAGGAAGCTTCTCCGAAGCTGCCCGCAGGCCCCTTGAATATCCCTTCCCATCTCCCGTCTTATGGTAACAGCGATCCCTGCTTTTTCCAGGATCTCCTTAAATTCCAGAATCGCCTTGTGGTCAGATCTGGTAAAATCCCGCTCTTTTACAGGATTTACCGGAATCAGGTTCACATGCCCGTGAAGCCCTTCAAGAAGGCGGGCAAGCTCCTCTGCCTCCTGACGGCCGTCATTGATTCCCTTCATCAGGCTGTACTCAAAAGTCACCCTGCGCCCGGTCCGTTTAAAATATTCCCCGCACGCTTTCAGCACTTCAGGCAAAGGATATGCCTTTGCCGCCGGCATCAGCTTCCGGCGTATCTCATCGTTGGGGGCATGAAGGGACAAAGCCAGCGTCACCGGAAGCCCTTCCTCTGCAAACCTGTAAATCCCCGGCACAATCCCGCAGGTAGACAGGGTAATATTGCGCAGGCTTATATTCAGCCCCCGCTCATCTGAAATCAAATGCAGAAACCGGATCACGGCATCATAATTGTCAAAGGGTTCCCCGGAACCCATTATGACCACATGGGAAATCCTCCTGCCTGTGAGATCCTGGATCCGGTATATCTGCTCCAGCATCTCAGATGCGGCCAGATTCCTCTCCAGGCCGTCTATAGTGGACGCGCAAAAACGGCATCCCATACGACATCCCACCTGGGAAGAAATACACACGGAATTGCCGTGGCGGTACTCCATCCAGACGCTCTCAATCACATTCCCGTCCGCTAAGCGGAATAAATATTTGCGGGTCTCGTCCGTGAGGGAAACCCGTTCCTCCAAAAGCTCCAATACGGTCAATTCAAACTGTCCGGCAAATTTCTCCCGAAGTTTTACCGGCAGGTCTGTCATCTGTCCAAAGTCCGTGGCCAGCTTTTGATGAAGCCATCCGTATAGCTGGCTGGCGCGAAAAGGCCTCTCCCCCATTTCCTTAATAATCTTTTCCAACTCTGAAAAATAAAGGGACCTGATATCAATCGTTTCCATTCTCCCTCCGCCAAAAACCATTTCCGCATCCGTACCGCGTTTCGTAACCGTCCGAAAATAACCGATGCGATTTACTTGTCTTTTTTAAATACCGCAATGAAAAAACCATCACAGGGATGTATGCCCGGAAAAAGCTGCAGATATCCCTCTTTCATGGTTTCTTCTTCCATCCCCGTTCCAACCGAAAGTTCGATTTTTTTAGGTGAAAACGGGAAATTATCCAAAAACCAGCGCCGCTGTTCCTGATTCTCCTGCCTGCTGACCGTACAAGTGCTGTAGGCCAGAATGCCTCCCGGCTTTACATACCGGGATGCCACGGAAAGAATCTGCCTCTGCAAAAGAACAAGGTCTTTCATCTGTTCCCTGGTCATCCGGTATTTGATGTCAGGCTTTTTTCTTATGACTCCCAGCCCGGAACAAGGCAGGTCGGCGATCACGATATCTGCCTTGTTCTCCCATCGGCTGTCAAATTCCAGGGCATCCCACACCTCAGCCCGCATATTGGCAACCCTGGCACGCTCCATATTTTCCCGCGCCAAGGCAATCTTTTCTTCTGTCAGGTCACGGCACACCACCATTCCCGTTCCCTTCAGCTTATCCGCCATATGTAGGCTCTTCCCTCCCGGCGCGCCGCACACATCCAATACCTGAGCCCCCCGGCAGGGAGAAACGGCCTCTGCCACAAGGGCGGAGGCGGCATCCTGTACCTGGATCCATCCCTTTTGATAGGCGTTTAGCCCTTCCAGATAGTCATACTGCTCCAACAGCAGCACCTGGGAAGAAAGGGGGCTGATGGCCGCCTTCACTCCCTGGCTTTTAAGGCTCTCTGTAATCTCCTCCACAGATGCCAGGCTGAGGCTGCATCTTACCGTCAGGACATTCTCCTCTAAAGATGCCTGAAGCATCTTCTCTGTCACATCCCGGCCATACTGCTCCTGCCACATATCCAGGATCCATTGGGGAACCGAATACCGCAGAGACCAGTCCTCAAAAACAAATTCCTCTTTCCTGCGCGCCACACTGCGGAGCACCCCGTTCACAAAGCCGCCAAGGCCTCCGAAACGGCGGCTCTTGGCCAGCTTCACGGCTTCGTTGCACACCGCCTGGTCCGGCACCCGGTCCATCCACAAAATCTGGTACACGGACATCCGCAGTATCGTCCGGATCACCGGCTTCATATCCCGGGTCTTTACCTTAGAACAGAGATCCAGCACGGCGTCTATGGTCAGCAGCCGTTCCACCGTCCCCTCACCGATGCGGGTGATGAAGGCGCGGTCCTGCTTTTTCAGATATTGGTACTTGCTTAAGGCCTGTTTCATGCTGCTGTGGATGAACCCGCCCCGCTCAAGCACTTCCATAAGGATATCCAGGATTATCTCCCTGGATTTTGTGACCGGGCCGTCATGTCCTTTTCCGGCAGGCTCTCTGGCTGGAACCTTCTGCTCCCGGGTTTTCCTAGTCATCTCTCCTCCGTCCTCCGAACAAGATCAAAAGCCGCAGAAGCTGCAGGACGGAAGCCGCCACTGCCGCCACATAGGTAAGGGCCGCCGCCCCCAGGACCTTTTTCGTATAGTCGACCTCCTGTCCCTGAAGGATCCCGATCTGCCCGAGAAGCCTTACCGCCCTTCCAGAAGCATTGAACTCCACGGGCAGCGTAATCACCTGGAATAAAAGGGCCAGGACAAACATCCAGATTCCCACCTTGATAAAAGGGGTAAGGCCGATGACCAGCCCCAAAAGGATCAAAGGCCAGGACAGGGTGCTGCCTAAGTTTGCCACCGGTACAAAGGCTGCCCGCAGGCGGAGCGGCGCATATCCCACATGGTCCTGGATGGCATGGCCGCACTCATGGGCCGCCACGCCGATGGCAGACACGGAAGACTGTGCATACACGGACTCTGACAGGTTGACTGTTTTCGTCCGCGGGTCATAGTGGTCCGTAAGCTGTCCCCTGACGCTCCTGACAGCCACGTCATAGATCCCCTGGGAATGGAGAATCTGTTTGGCCGCCTCTGCCCCGGACATGCCGGTCCGGCTCCGCACCTGGGCATACTTCTGGAATGTGCCGTTTACCTGCGCCGAGGCCCACATGGAGAGCAGGGCGCCTGCTATCACCAAAAGATACGTGGGGTCAAACCCAAAATAGCCTCTGTAATAAGGCATCATAAATCTCAACTCCTTCCAAGCCGCTGTCCTGCTTCCACGGAAAATCCCCGCAGAAAAGCTCCTGTATCCATCCGCTTCTTTCCCTCAATCTGAAGGCTGGTAATGTTTAAGATACCGTTCCCTGTCTGAATCCGAAGTCCGTCCCGGGAAGCGGACAGCACCACACCGCATTTCTCCTCACGGTTTTTGCCGTTCTCCCCGTCATCCGGAATTACTTCTCCCTCCCACAGCTTCAGCATCTTCCCGTTCAGCCAGGTATAGGCGCTGGGCCAGGGGTTCAGTCCCCGTATCAGACGTTCAATGGAAACCGCATCCATAGTCCAGTCAACCTCCCCTAAAGTTTTGGGGATTTTTTTAACATAAGTGGCTTTTTCATGTTCCTGAGGCGTCCTTATTAACGTGCCTTTTTCCAATTTATCTAAAGTTGACAGGATCAGGCTTCCTCCCAGAAGGCTTAACCGGTCAAAAAGGCTTCCTCCGGTCTCCTTCTCCTGAAGCTCTATAACCGTCTTCTCCAATATATCCCCCGTATCCATTCCCTCATCCATCATCATGGTAGTGATGCCCGTCTCCTTGTCCCCGTTGATCACAGCCCACTGGATGGGAGATGCCCCCCGGTATTTGGGAAGCAGGGACGCATGGATGTTCACACATCCGTAAACGGGAACCTTTAAAAGCTCCCCCGGCAGGATCTGGCCAAACGCGATAACCACCGCCACATCAGGGGAAAGCGCCCTCATTTCTTCAATAAAAGCCGCATCTCTGGCACGGACCGGCTGATATACCGGTATGTTAAGCCGGATGGCCGTCTCTTTGACCGGGGACATCCGGATCTCATTGCCCCGCCCCTTCGGCCTGTCCGGCTGCGTCACTGCCGCCACGACCTGATGGCGGGAAGCTGCCAGGCTTTCAAGGACAGGAACGGAAAAATCGGGGGTTCCCATAAACACAATTCTCATGCTCAGTCTGTTTCCTCCTCATTATCCATCAGCTCGCCTTCCACCAGATCCACATACAGTATTCCCCGAAGATGGTCGCATTCATGGCAGATGGCCCTGGCCAGCATCTCCTCTCCCTCAAGCTCACATTCTTCCATATTCTCGTCCAGGAAACGGACCTTCACATGATTGGGGCGGGTCACTGTGCCATGCTTTCCCGGAACGCTTAAGCATCCTTCCTGATCGGTCTGGCTGCCGCTCTGTTCGATGATCCGGGGATTGATCAGCACATACTGGTTCCCGTCCTCCACGTCAATCACTACAATCTGCTTTAAGATCCCCACCTGAGACGCTGCCAGGCCCACTCCGTTTTGCTCGTACATGGTGTCGAACATATCGTCGATCAACTGCCTGGTCCGCCGGTTCATCTCTTTTACTTCTTTACACTGCTTGTTTAAAATATCATCGCCAATCTTTCTGATCTGCCTGATCGCCATATCCTCCGAATCTCCTTTTTCCCTGTTTTGTATTCATGGGCGCCACCACTCCTTTACATGGCCCGGCAGGCAGCCGCCCCCGCCTGATACTGCCTTTTGTTTGGTTCTGACAGACAAGACCCGGCCGCTTCCTGCCTCAACTGAAATCATACTGAACCGTAAGCTTTTTACAATCCTCCGTCTCATCCCAACGGTCCTGGATATATTTTCGAATTCTTATTAGTATATCATAATTTTCCTGTTTCATATATAAAATTTTTCTATAAATATCATTAACTTTGTATACAGGCGCCGGAACCGGCCCAATTACCTCCAGACAGGAGCCAAAATGGCGCACCACCGAATCCCGGATCAGATCCGTCATATGGCTGGTCAGCTCCTCATCCCTGCCTGACACCTGCAGCCCCAGCATATGGTTGGCCGGCGGATAATGCATTAATTTCCGATACCCCATCTCCTGCCGGTAAAAGGCCGCGTAATCCTGGGCCGCCGCCGCCTGAATCCCGTAGTGCTCCGGTATATAAGCCTGGATCACCGCGATTCCCGGCCGCTGCCCCCGGCCCGCCCGGCCTGCCGCCTGGACAAGAAGCTGAAAGGTACGTTCCACGCACCGGAAATCCGGCGCGTAGAGGGACACGTCTGCCGCCAGGATCCCGACTAAGGTAACTCCCGGAAAATCATGTCCCTTCACGATCATCTGGGTCCCGATCAGAATATCGGCATCTCCCCTGGAAAAAGCCGCCAGGATCGCCTCGTGGCCGCCTTTTCGGGATGTGGTATCCAGATCCATCCTGAGTATCCGGGCTCCCGGAAACATCCGGGCCGCCATCTCCTCTATCTTCTGGGTCCCCACTCCAAATCCCGCCAGATACTCCGAACCGCAGGAAGGGCAGGTCCCCGGCAGGGGAATCGTGTAGCCGCAGTAATGGCAGGTCAGGCGCCGGTTGTTGTGGAGGGTCAGGGACACGTCACAATGGGGGCATTTTATGGCATTACCGCAGCTTCTGCAGGACACAAAGCTGGAATAGCCCCGCCGGTTCATAAACAGCATCATCTGCTCCCCCTTATCCAGCCGGTCACGGATAAGCTCCTGGAGACGTCTGCTGAAAATGGATTTATTTCCTTCTCCCATCTCCCGGCGCATATCCACAATCTCCGTGGAAGCCGGGACACTTCCCGCCCCGGCGCGGCGTTTCAGGCAGAACAGACGGTAAATCCCCGCCTCTGCCTTGGAATAAGCCTCCACCGACGGCGTGGCCGACCCCATCACAAGGAATCCTCCGCTCGTCCGGGCCAGATGTTCTGCCACTTCCCTGGCATGATACCGGGGCGCCCCCTCGCTCCGGTACGCCCCTTCATGCTCCTCGTCCATGATAATCAGCCCCAGCCTGTCAAAGGGCGCAAAAAGCGCCGACCGGGCGCCGATCATGATGCTTGCTTCCCCTCTCCTGGCCCGGTCAAACTGGTCATAACGCTCCCCTTCTGACAGCCTGGAATGCATCACGCATATTTTCTCCCCAAACCGGGCATAAAACCGCATCACGGTCTGAAAAGTCAGGGCAATCTCGGGAATCAGCACAATAACCTGACGGCCTGACGCCAGCACATGGTCTATCATGGCCATGTACACCTCCGTCTTTCCGCTGCCGGTGATTCCGTGAATCAGATAAGGGGTCTGCTCCCCTCTGTCAAAATCCCCACGGAAAGCATCCACCACCTGCTGCTGTTCCTGATTTAAGGAAATAACGGATTCCTTCCGCTTCTCCTCCCGAACCCGCTCGTCTTCCACCATGGATTTGACCACCTGTTTGTTGCGCGCCTTTACCTTTCGCTTTACGGGAAGCACCGTTTTAAGGGCCTGGTGCATGGTAGAGCCATACCGTTCCTTCATCCACCAGGCCAGTTCAAGAAGCCGGGTGTCTGCCGTCACGCTGCCCTTCGCCAGGCCCGCCACTTCCTTGATCCTGGCTTCGTCAAAAGCTGCCTTTTCCGTTATTTCCACCACATAACCTTTTCTGCTGCGGTTGCCGGAGCCAAAAGGGACACGGACCTGGCTTCCGACCCGCACCTCTTCCTGAAGCTGCTCCGGAATCCGGTACTGGAAGATCCGGTCTACGCTTTCATGAGAAATATCAATAATAATACTGGCATACCTGACTGCCATATGCCCTCCCGTCTTCTGTCCTTCCAAAGCCTGGCCGGCCGCACCGGCGGGGATATCCCCAGCCGTCTGTGCCTCCATCCGGTCACATTCTGCCGGCAAAAAGCCTTTCCGCCACCCTGTCCAGCTCCATGCTGTGGGAGCCCTTTAACAGCACGCAATCCCCAGGCGCCAGAATATCCTCTATGGCTTTGGCCAGTCCTTCCAGATCGCCTTCCTCAAAATGAAAACATTCCTTCCCAGCCTCGATCTCTCCCGACAGCTCCCCTAAGGTAAAGACCAGCTCCACCGGCTGGCCCGAAAGCCATTCCCCGATCTCCCTGTGGTACCGTTTTGCCTCCGGCCCCAGCTCCTTCATATCCGCCAGCACCGCGATCCTGCGGGCGGCCTTTTTCATGGAAGCCAGTACCTCCAGGGAGGCCTTCATGGACACCGGGCTTGCGTTATAAGTATCGTCGATGACTGTCACCCCGTCCCTGTGATACACCTGCTGCCGCCCCTTAAACCCTGTAAATTCCCCGAGTTTTCCCGCAGCCGCTTCCATATCCGCCCCGAACAAATCCGCCGCCGCCAGAGCAGCCATGGCGTTCCCCACGTGATGGAGCCCCATGATCTTTAACTTTACCGGGACCTTTTTCTCCCCATGGGCCGCCACAAACACAGGACAGCCGTCCTCCAGCCGGATGTTTTCCGCCCGGTACTCACAATTCTCCCCTGTCCCGTAATATACCGTGCGGCACCCGTCCTTTGCCACGGTATTTTTCAACATAGGGTCATCCCCGTTTAAAAGCAGAACTCCCCCTTCTTTTAACCCGTCCTGGATTTTCAGCTTTTCCCGGTAAATATTTTCCTGGCTCCCAAGCTGCTCGATATGAGTCACTCCCACATTGGTAATGACCGCCATGTCAACCCGGGCAATCCGGGCAATCACCGTCATCTCCCCGGGCAGGCTCATCCCCAGCTCCAGCACCCCGATCTCATCCGAACCGGTGATCTCCGACAAGGTGATGGGTACTCCCACCTGACTGTTTTTATTGCCCGGCGTCTTATAAACACGATACTTAGCAGACAATGCCGCTGCCGTCATCTCCCGTGTGGTAGTCTTTCCCACGCTGCCGGTAATGCCCACCAAAGGCAGCGTAAGCCGGTTCCTGTAATACGCGCCCACATCCTGGAGGGCCTTTTTCGTATCTTTCACCTGGATCCATGGACGGCCGTCCTGCATCCTGTCATGTTCTGAGGTCAGCGTTGCCGCCGCTCCCGCCTCAAAAGCCTTTTCAATAAACCGATGGGCGTCCACCTTCTCCCCTACAAGGGGTACAAACAGCTCCCCGCCCCGTATCTCTTTGGAGTTAATACAAATATGCCTAAGGGGCAGGCTTTCATCCCCGCATAAAAGCCTGCCTCCTATTGCCTCCACAATCTCCCTTACTGTCATCTGTTCCATATACTGCCTCGTTTTTCTTACCTTTATCCTATGGCGTCTCTTTTCAAACAGTTCATAACGGCCGGTTGTTTCAGCCGTTACAACCTTATAAGCCCTTCACCACTTCTTCCACGACCGCCCGGTCCAAAAAAGGATATCGGACTCCTTCTATTTCCTGATAGTCCTCATGCCCTTTTCCGATAATGGCAATCATATCCCCTTTCCGGGCGTGGGTAATACTGTAGGCGATGGCCTCCCGCCTGTCCGGAATCTCCACATAGGCCCCGCCTGTCTTCTCAATGCTCCCCCTGATATCTGCAATGATATCCTCCACCTTCTCAAACCGGGAATTATCTGCGGTTATGATGGAAAAATCCGCCATCTTCCCTGCGATCTCTCCCATGGAATATCTCCGGTCTTTTGAACGGTTGCCGCCGCATCCGAAGACACAGACCAGCCTTTCAGGCTGATACTCCCGAAGGGCGGCCAGAAGGCTCTCCATGCTGACCGCGTTGTGGGCATAGTCCACGACTACGCAGCATTTCTCTGAAGTATATACGATCTCCATCCGCCCGTCCAGCTTCAGATGCTCCAGGCTATGGCAGAGAGCTTCCCCGGACACCCCCGCCTTCCGGCAGACCGCCGCCGCCGCCAGGGCGTTGCTTACGTTAAATTTCCCGGGAATATTCACCCGGACCGGAATTACGTCCGACCCGTCCCGGATATCAAACTCCAGTCCCACGAAATCCGGCTCCGATACATAACGGATCTTCCCGGCCTGATACCTGGCCTTGTGATCTAAGCCGAATCCCTCCCACGGGCATAAAATTCCTTCTGTAATCTGCTCCAGATGCCCGTCGTCCACATTGACCAGGCCAAAACGGCTCTGCCTGAAAATCTGTTTTTTATAAAACAAATACTCTTCAAAATCCTTATGCTCGTCTGTCCCGATATGGTCTCTGGAAATATTGGTGAAAATAGCATAATCGTAGACGATCCCCGCCACCCGGCTCATCTTCAGCGCCTGGGATGACACTTCCATCACACAGCACTGACATCCTTCCTTTACCATTTCCCGGAAATACCGATGGAGCTCATAAGACTCCGGCGTGGTATTCACCGTAGGATAATGCTTCTCCCCGATTCCCACTCCGTTTGTCCCGATAATCCCTGCCTTCCTGCCTGCCGTCTCCAAAATTGCCCGCACCATATGGGCGGTGGTAGTCTTCCCTTTGGTTCCGGTAATGCCAATCATCAAAAGCTCCCTGGCCGGATAGCCAAACCGGGCAGCCGACAAAAGAGCCAGGGCCCTCCGGCCCTGCTCCACCAAAAGCACAGTCACATCCGGCGGCGCGGAAACGGCCTTTTCCACCGTTTCCACCACCAGGACCTTCACCCCCGCCGACAGCACCTGGGGGATAAACTCATGGGAATCTGTCCTTGTTCCTTTCATGCAGACAAATACCGCCCCTGGCGCCGCCTTGCGCGAATCGAAAACCACCTCGTCCACTTCCACATCCAGGCTTCCCTGTACCAACGTATATTCCAGTTCCCCCAGCCAATCCTTCAATAACATACGGATCTGTCCTCTTTCCCTTTTATTTTAAAATAATCCGGTGATTTTTCCGTCTTCCTTTACATCGATTCCGTCTGCCGCCGGTTTTTTAGGAAGCCCCGGCATGGTCATGATCGCCCCTGTCAGCACCACCACAAACCCGGCGCCTGCGGACACGTACACATCCCGCACCTGGATGGTAAATCCGGTGGGCCTTCCCAGTTTGTTCTGGTCGTCCGACAGGGAATACTGGGTCTTTGCCATACAGACAGGCATGTTTCCAAAACCCATCTCCTCGATCCGGGCCATGGCTTTTTCTGCCGCGGGCGCATAGCTGACGCCGTCCGCGCCGTATATCTCCGTTGCCACCGTATTTACCTTATCCTTCAGGCTCATTTCGTCCGGGTAAATCGGACGGTAATCGCTTGCTTTATTTTCCAGGGTATCCAGTACTTTTTCTGCCAGCGCCTCTCCGCCTTCACCGCCTTTTGCCCAGACCTCCGACAAGGCAAACTCACAGCCCCTCTCCTCGCAGAACTTACGGATAAATTCATATTCTGCCTGTGTGTCGCTCAGGAAGGAGTTGAGCGTCACCACCACCGGTACTCCGTACTTCTGGATGTTCTCAATATGTTTCTCCAGGTTTACGATGCCCCGTTTCAATGCCTCTAAGTTTTCCGTATTCAATTCAGCCTTCGGCACGCCGCCGTTGTATTTCAGGGCTCGGACCGTGGCCACCAGCACCACCGCGTCCGGCCTAAGCCCTGCCATCCGGCATTTGATATCCAAAAACTTCTCCGCGCCTAAGTCTGCGCCGAAACCGGCCTCTGTCACCACCACGTCCGCCAGCTTTAAGGCTGTCTTTGTGGCGCGCACACTGTTGCACCCATGGGCTATGTTGGCAAAAGGCCCTCCATGGACCAGCGCCCCCGTATGCTCCAGTGTCTGGATCAGATTCGGCTTGATGGCGTCTTTCAAAAGCGCCGCCATAGCCCCCACCGCGTTAAGCTGTGCCGCCGTCACCGGCTCTCCCCCGTAATTATATGCAACGATAATCCGTCCCAGTCTCTCTTTCAAATCTTTCATGTCCCTGGCCAGGCAGAGGATCGCCATGATCTCCGAGGCCACCGTGATCACAAAATGGTCCTCCCGGACCACACCGTCCGCCTTGGCGCCCAGCCCTACCACAATATTGCGCAGAGCCCGGTCGTTCATATCCATGCATCGTTTCCACAAGATCTGCCGGGTGTCGATCTGAAGGGCGTTTCCCTGCTGGATGTGATTATCCAAAAGAGCTGCCAGCAGGTTGTTGGCAGAGGTGATGGCGTGAAAATCCCCCGTAAAGTGAAGGTTCAAATCCTCCATCGGCACCACCTGGGCATATCCGCCCCCGGCCGCCCCGCCTTTGATTCCAAAACACGGGCCAAGAGAAGGTTCCCGCAAAGCCAGCATGGTCTTTTTTCCCAGGCGGCTTAAGGCATCCGCCAGGCCGATACTGGTAGTGGTCTTCCCTTCCCCCGCCGGAGTGGGGTTGATGGCCGTCACCAGAACAAGTTTCCCGTCAGGATTATCCCCCACCCGGTCCCACAGCTCATCAGTCAGCTTGGCCTTGTATTTTCCGTACAGCTCCAGTTCCTCCTCGCTGATGCCATAGGCCTCTGCAACCTCTTTCACATGTTTCATCTCGGCTTCCTGTGCAATCTGAATATCTGTTTTCATCTCAAAACCCTCCTGTTCTTTATTAAACCTGTATGCCAAATGATTTGCCGGCAGCAGCCATCCCAATGTAACCTGCCCGCGTACATCACAGCAATTCCTCGAACTCTTCCATTGTCACCAACACCTTCCGGGGCTTTGTCCCTTCGTCTTCTCCCACTACCCCGGCGTCCGCAAGCTGGTCCATGATCCGCGCTGCCCGGTTAAAGCCAATCTTAAACATCCTCTGCAGCATTCCGATAGACGCCTTATCTTTCTCAATGATAAATCGTCCTGCCTGCTCAAAATACTCGTCTCTCCCGTTACCGCCTCCTGCGGCCCCGCCGCCTGATGCCGACACGGCCGTGCTCATCTGTTTCTCCACATCCGGGTCATAGACGGCCGTAAGCCCCTGCTCTGACAGAAACTCCACGACCTGCTGGACCTCCGTATCAGACACAAACGCTCCCTGCACCCTCACAGGCTTGGGAATCCCGGACGGGAAGAACAGCATATCTCCCTTGCCTAAAAGCTTCTCCGCCCCGTTCATATCGATGATCGTCCGGGAATCCACCCCCGATGACACGGAAAATGCGATTCTGGAAGGGACGTTCGCCTTGATCAGGCCTGTAATTACATTGACGGACGGACGCTGGGTGGCGATCACCAGATGGATCCCGGCCGCGCGGGCAAGCTGCGCCAGACGGCAGATCGCGTCCTCCACCTCACCCGGGGCCACCATCATAAGGTCTGCCAGCTCGTCCACGATGATCACGATCTGAGGCAGCTTCTTCGGCTTTTTCTCCTCCGGCACGTCATCTCCCAGCTTCTCCACCCGGGAATTATATCCCTTTAAATTCCGTACATTGCACTCTGCAAACTTTTTATACCGGTCCTGCATCTCCGCCACAGCCCAGTTCAATGCCCCCGAAGCCTTCTTTGGATCTGTCACCACAGGGATCAGCAGATGGGGAATGCCATTATAGACACTCAGCTCTACCACCTTGGGATCCACCATGATCAGCTTCACCTCATCCGGGCTTGCCTTAAAAAGGATACTCATGATAAGAGTATTGATACAAACCGATTTTCCCGAACCCGTAGCTCCCGCTATAAGCAGATGAGGCATCTTGGCAATATCCGTCACCACTACCTGGCCTCCGATATCCTTTCCCACGGCGAAAGCCATCTGGGACGGATGCTCCCGGAAAGCTTCCGATTCCAGCAGCTCCCTTAAATATACGGTTGTATTTTCTTTATTAGGCACCTCGATTCCCACCGCGGACTTACCGGGAATCGGCGCTTCGATCCGGATATCTGCCGCCGCCAGGCTCAGTTTAATGTCATCTGCCAGCCCTACGATCCTGCTGACCTTGACTCCCTGTTCCGGGTGCAGCTCATACCGGGTCACGGACGGCCCGCAGCTTATATTGGTCACGGTGACACCCACCCCGAAATCCCTGAGGGTCTGCTGCAGCTTGATGGCCGTGTCTTTATACTCCTGCTGGGAGCCGGCCCCCGCCGAAAGGTTCCCCCTCTTTAACAGAGTAACCGGAGGAAACACATATTCCCTCTTTGGCAGGGTCTCCTTCTCGCGAATCTGCTGCTGCACACTGATCTCGCCTGCCTGCCGTTCCTCCAGAACCTCCCTCCTCTTCGATTCCAGCCGCTTATGAAGGGCTTCTGTGTCGCTGTCAATCACCTTGCCGGATGATGTCACCACCCGCTTTGATTCCTCCGGAATCACAAAATCGCCGAAACCGGATTCTTTTCTTTGCCGCCCGAACGTTCTGTCCTGCCGGTCTTCCTGCACTTCTTCCCAGTCATCCTCTTCTGACCAGATCTGCATTTCTTCACGGCCGGAAGGCTCTCCTTCTGACCAATATGACAGCCCCTTACCGCCGGTCGGTTCTCCTTCTGACCAGAGGGATGGGCCCTCATCTCCGGCCAGTTTTTCCTCCGGACGAGGGGACAGTCTTTCACGGCCGGTCGGTTCTCCTTCCGGACGGAGGGATGACCCCCTATAGCCGGACGGCTCTTCCTCCGGAAGGAGTGACCACCCTTCATCTCCGGACGGCTTTTTCTCTATCCAAAGTGACGGTCCCTCATCTCCCGACGGCTCTTCCTCCGGAAGGAGGGACAGACCCTCATCTCCCGACGGCTCTTCCTCCGGCCAAAGCGACAATTTTCTTTCTCCCCTGGCCGGTTCTTCCGCCGGACGGCTCAACTGCCCTGCCCGGTTTTTTGGCTCCTCTCCCATAAATATATCATGGTCCCCTTCTGCGTCTTTCCCGTCCAGAACCCCGGTCAATCCGTGAAAAGACGGCTCCGAGGCCGGAGTGTGAAATGCAGGCGGTTTCAACGGCTTGCCAAAGCTTCCTTCAAAGTCATGCAGATGGGAAATCCCCTCCGCTACCAGAAGCTGCGCCGACTCTGCCGGTGTCAGGATCTTGTCCACGTCAAAAGGCGCCCTGTCCTCCCTGTCATTTCCCGGAGGCATCATAATCTTTCCCACAAAAATATCCGCCGGATCTACGGCCTTCTCTTTCTTCTCCTCTCTTTCCCCGCCCACAGGCCTTTCCTTCTCGGCAGGCCTGCCTTCCGGTACGGCGGTTTCCGCCTTCACAACATTACCCACAAAAGCCTCGTTGCCTTGCACCGGCATATCAGCCTCATTGCCAAAATCCTGCGGGGCAGAATCGTATGCCTGAAATTCGTTCTCCGAGCCATAATCCTCATAAATCTCTTCCTGGGCTCCCAGATCCGTAGAACCCAGATTCACGCCCCGCACCCTCTGTTCTTTCTGCAGACGCCGCTCTTCCTGCCTTTCGGCCCGCTCTTCCCGTCTTCTTTCCAAATCTTCTCTCGCGTACCGGTATGCTGCATCCCCCTGTCTTTTCACCGCATTCACGATGGAACGCTCTGTAATGCACACGGCGCTGATGGCAAAACATACGGTCAGGACCAAAAATGCCCCGATATTTCCAAGCACTGACGTAAGCCCCCAGCAGATCAGCCCGCCTGTCAGCCCGCCGCCTGTGCCGCTCTGCGAAGACATCCGGTAATACTCCAAAATACCGCTTCCCTGCTCCGGGTCTTTTCCAAACAAAAGCTGTGCAAACCCGCACAACACAAGGACTGCCGCCACACAGGCAAGAAGCTTGCGCATAGCCGTCATATTTCCCCTGTTGGAAAGATAAAAACATGTCCCCACAAATAAAAGAAACGGGGCTATAAACCCCACGCTGCCAAAAATCCCAAGCTGAAACGCCCGAAGATACTGTCCTGCCGCCCCGCACAAATGGAAATTGCTCAAAAACAACAGCACCCCCGCCGCAAACGACAATATAACCAGCACCTCTGCGCCAATAAAATCTTCGTTCTCCTCCTCTGCGGAAACCGGGTTCCTGCCGGATTTCCTGCTGCCCTGTCCTGTTCTGTCAGGATTTGCCCTGCCGGTATTTCCCGCCCTGCCTCCGTTCCCTGCTTTAGCGCCTGCCTGCCTTCCCCTGGAATTTCCTGCCCTGCCGCCTTCCTTTCCTGCCGAAGACTTCTTATTCGCTGTCACTGCCAAAGTTCTCTGCCTCCTATTCTCCATTGAGGATAGTATACAAAAAATCATCAAGAATTGCAACCATGGAATGCGAAGCTCCTTTTACGGCAAAAAACCGGGACTTGTCCTTCCGATCTCGATCAGAATCAGACAAATCCCGGCCTTCATAATCTTTCTTATATCTGCTGCAACGAAAAAACAATCGTCCTGTTTCTTAGGAAAGCCCCGTCATCACCGCCAGCAGCACCGTCACCGTAGCACACACAAACAGCACTGCCTGGAACCGGATCTGAAATTTCGCCCATTTCCCCCAGTCCAGCTTTGCGGCCGCCAGCGCCCCGAGAAGACACCCGGAAGTAGGCACAATAAAGTTCGTAAACGCATCCCCAAGCTGATAGGCTACCACGGCCACCTGCCGTTCCACTCCCACCAGATCTGCCAGCGGCGCCATGACCGGCATGGTAAGGGCCGCCTGGCCGGAACCGGACACCACAAAAAAATTAAACACAGACTGGAACACGTACATCAGCCACGCGGAAATCATCGGCGGGAAATTCTTCATCCCCTCACTGAGCCCGTGAAGAATCGTATTGAGCACGGTCCCGTCCGTTGCGCTGGTCCCTCCCAGGATAATGATAATGCCCTGAGCCATACCCACGCACATGGCCGCCCCCAGAAGGTCAGCAGCCCCCTGGTCAAAAGCCCTGGGAATATCATTCAGCTTCATCTCATTCAGATGAAATACCAGCCCAATGATTCCCGACACCAAGCCCATCACAAAGAACTGGGAGGCGATCTCCGGAATATAGTAGCCCTTGGCCACCACGCCCCATATGGTCCAGCCCATGCACACAGCGATGGTCAGCAGCACCAGCTTATGCCCAAGGGTAAACGGCGGAAGCTCCTTTCCGTTCTTTGCAAATTCCTCCCGGTAAGCCTTATCGGACTCGTAAGCCACGGACATCATGGGATTCTTTTTGACTTTCATGGCATACCGCATGGTAAAAATCGATGCAATCCCGGTAAAAACAATCCACATGGGTATCCTGAACCATGCCCCCGACATAACCGGCACCCCGGCCACTCCCTGGGCCACTGCCAGTCCGAACGGATTCTGCCAGGAGGTGCCAAAGCCAATCTGGGTAGCCACATAAGAGCACATGATTCCCACCACCGCGTCATACCCCATGGCGATAAACATGGGAACCAGGATCATTACAAAGGGAATGGCTTCTTCTCCCATTCCAAAGACCGCCCCGCCAAGGGAAAACAGTACGGTCAATATGGGGATCAGCAAAATCTCCCTTCCGTTGGTCATATCGATGACCCGCATAATGCCGCTTTCCACGGCCCCTGTCCGCAGCACGATCCCGAAAGCGCCGCCCACCACCAGGATAAACGCAATAATCCCCACTGCCGTGCCGTTCTTGTCGCCAACCGTCATTCCCTCAAACACATAGTTCAGGATTCCCTGGCCGCCGAAATCTTCTGTGCCGAACAGCGGCGCGATCTTTGTCACCTTATTGCCGCTCTCGTCAAGCACATACTGGAAACTTTCCGGATCCAGCACGGTCCTGGTCTTCTCCTCCCCGTTCATCATGTAAGTAATCTCTTTTGTCTCGTACTTCCCCAGCGGAACAAATACCGTCAGAAGCGCCGCCAGCAAAATGACGCCGAAAATAATGACATATGTATGGGGCATCTGAAACTGTTTTTTCTTTTCCATGGTTTATTCGTCTCCTATTCCTCAAATGTACCCTTCACCACAACCTGCCCGCCTGCAACCATAACCTGTCCTTTTGCAAATACCGTGTCCACCGCAAGATTCTTCTCGTCAGACATCACCAGGTCTGCATCAAGCCCTTCCCGGACCCGTCCCTTTAAAGGAAGTTTCAAAAGCGCAGCCGGATTTTCCGTCACTGCCTTTAAAGCCGCAGAAAAAGGCACTCCGTCCTCCAGCACCGCATCTTTCATCTCCCGGTACAGAGAAGATACCTTTCCTACTCCAAGCCCCTTTAATGTGCCGTCCGGATAAAAAATTGGCAGGCTTCCCTGCCCGTCGGAGGAAAAGGTTACATGATCTTCTCCCACGCCCCTGTCAAGCGCCATTTTTAACCCTGTGCTGGCCTTCACCTCATCCGGCTCCAGATAATCCGGGTCTGAACTGGTAGTCAGGTCAATATAGCCGCCCTGGCTTATGGCATAATCAATCCCCTCTTCCATCAAAGTCCTGCTCCGGTTAATATGGGTCGGCAACATATTGGAAGAAGGAATCTGGGTCTTTTCCAGAACATACCGCAAAAAATCCAGTTTTTCTTCTCCGTCCCCCATATGGATATTCACCAGCCCTGCCTTGGCGGAAAGAATGCCGCCCACCCTTGTATCGGCCACGATCCGGGCAAATTCTTCCTTTGAAGGCTGGGAGGAGCGGTGGTCCGAAATGGCGATCTCCCCGGTTCCCACCACTTTTTCCAACAAAATAATATCATCCATAATGCTTCCCATAAGAGTTCTCACAGGAACCTGGTAGGAACCGGTATATATATAGGTAGTAATCCCTTCCTCCTCCAGCCCCTTGGCCTTTGCCAGAAGATTGGACATGGTACGGGTACAGCCGTCTGTCCCAAGACATCCCACCACCGTAGTGACTCCTCCTGAGATAATATCGGAAAGCATGACTTCCGGCGTCCTGGTCTTAGCCCCGCCTTCACCGCCGCCGCCCAAAATATGGACATGGGCGTCAATCAGCCCCGGCATCAGCACCTTTCCCTTCCCGTCCAGCACTGTAATTCCATATGCCTTCTCCACAGGAAGCCCTTCTCCGATTTTTAATATTTTCCCTCCCCCAATCAGCACATCCTTTACTCCCAGTTCCTCGGGAGCATAAACACGGATATTTTGAATCAAATACAAAGAAAAATCCCTCCTCTCCGTCGCCGTACAATCACTACAAGTCCTGAATCATAGCAGGCAGGTTGTTTTCGAATCTCACGTCATCAAAAATTCTATCACATTTTCCTTGAAAGGTCATTTATTTTTTTACATTTTTTTGTATTTTTTTTCATTAAACGCCGGAAAAAAGGTGCAACGCCCCTGTCAAAGACTTTGCACCTTTTCTTCTTTCTTGTGAAAATTCCATCAACTGCAGCCGTCCGGCTTTCCCTTATTCACTGTAGCAGGTTTCACGATAAATAAAATCATCTTCCAGCTTATCCATGGTAAAGGTTCTTCCCCAGTGAATCGATCTGTTATAATTCCCCTCACAGATCGTGACCGTATCACCGTCAATGCCTAAAACGATAATGGAATGCTCGCCGCCTGTGCTGTTATAAACCCGCAGATGGTCCCCGACCCGGAGGGCATCCCCGTCAAAAGTATCATACTTCGTTTTCTTTGCACTCTTTCCAAATACCGCGTCCTGCACCATGAAGGCAAACCCTGCACAGCCGTACCCGGTTCTGTTGCCGCTCTTGTAGCTGTTGTCGTTATCCCACCTCTTGCCTTCCGGATACTTTGATTTTAACGCAATAATTTTCTTGTATGCTTCCTCGTCCGTAAGTTCATCGGCCTGGGCAATATTCTCCTCATCATTCTGGGAGCTGCTGGAGCTAGAGCTAGAACTTGAACCGTCTTCCATTTCCTTCCTATATTCTTCCCAGTCCTCGTCATCCACTATATCGATTACATAGTAGTCGGCTTTATCAATTACATAATAGACGCCTTCCCCTTTATTATGATATGTCTTCTTTACCAGCTCCCCGTTCCCGTTAAAATAATAATACTGGCCGTCTATTTCCTCGTAACCCGTCAGGGCACAGCCGGATTCATCAAAATAATACTGTTTCCCGGAAATCTTCTTCCATCCCGTAGCATACTCTCCGTTTGAATATATATACTGCTTTCTGCCGGAATCCGTCACCCAGCTCCCGACGGTATTTTCCGGCACATCGGCCTGGGAATTGGTGTTTTTCGTCTCAACCACACCGTTCGCAGTCCAGGCCCCGCTGTCATTTACATCATACCCGTCCACATTGGTAGAAACATACATCCAGCCGCTCTCATTAAACCGGTAGCTTTCCGCAATCCCGTCCTGATTTCCATCGATCCATTCCCAGCATGCCACAGGATAAGAGCCATCGTCTCTCTGGTACCACCAGTTTGAAATTCCGTTCTCATTTGCCGGCTTGGAAGCATCCTGCATCCAGCCTCCTGCAAATGCCTGGCCGGTCATTGACAAGGCCATCAGCACGGCAGCGCCCATCGTCCACGTTTTTTTCATGAAAATTTACCTCCTTGTATGGATACTCTCTCGAAATTTCTCAAATTTTAGAAAAAATTCCGAATATACAAATTGTATCAGAACATCTAATTCTTTCTAATTATACCATATCCTGCATAAAAGTAAATATGGATTATCGTGCGAAGATTGACAGAGCACGCCTACCCGAAGGGCATACATTGTGGAATACCTGACAGGGTACTCCTTATCATGCATTGCTGTTCACAGGGCAATATTGTTATGTTAAGATTCTCCCGAAGAGATCCGCAGGAGAAGAAGGACAGCCTCAAAAGCTCCAGAATCCATCACTCCGTTTTGCCGCATCCCCCATACTCTTCAAACTGTTTCTTCGGCCCGCCGCAGACAGGGCATCGCTCCGGGACTGAATCCCCCGCCATGACAAAACCGCACACAGGGCAAACGTACACGGTCCCTTCTGCAAAATTTTCCATGTCCGCCGCCTGCTCCAGAAGAGCCGCATGAACCTTTTCCGCCATGGCCGCGCCCGTATAAGCCTGTTCCGCCAGGGGGCTGTTGTGATCCTTGGCATACTCGGAAGCCATCTGGTAAAAATAGCCATATTCAAACTTTTCCCCTGGCACATAGGTACTGACTGATTCCATAAAAGGCGCCGGCTGATCAAGAATGGAATAAAAGCTCCTGGCATGATAATATTCCGAAGCAGCAAGAGCGCGGAAAAGCGTGGCGATCCGGTCCATTCCCCTGCGCTCTGCACGGTCGGCAAACATCAGGTATTTAAAATGTGCCAGCAGTTCTCCCTGCACGGTCTCCTCCAGTTTCCGGTGCAGTATGCCGTCTTCCCTCTCTCTTTTGTAACAGTCCTCCGCAAGATCCGCAACCCGGTGAACCAGCCTTCCCTCTTCCATATAAAAATGGACGACATGATGTTCCACATCACATGCCCTGATATCTTTTGACACATCTTCTATCATCGCCCCGCCGCCTCCGGTACAGATCAGAGGAATGCCGTCCACCTGGTCTTCAAACCGGGAGTGGACATGGCCGCAGAGCAGATATTTCACCTTACTTTTCCACGGCGCGTAAGCGCTTTTCAGGCGGGTGAACTCCTCATCGGATACACAGTTCAGGATAAAATGATTCGGCACCGGAATATGGAACGCAATGATTGCCCTCTCCACCTCTTCCATGGAAAGAACCTGCTTCAGCAGCAAAAGCCCCTCTTCCTCAAAGGAGCGGACCGCATTATCCAACACAACCACCGCAAAATCGTCTGTAAGGAGCGCGTAATTTTTCAAACCAAAATATTCCGTGTAAGCGCCCGTGTCATGGTTCCCCCGAAGGGAATAGACCGGATTTCCCGCCAGGGATTCCGTCAGCTCTTGTATTGTTTGATAATGCCTCCCTGTCCCTGCAGGAACCAGATCCCCTACGATCAGCGTGATATCATCCCGGCTGCTCTCCTCCAGGGCGCCTGCATAGACTTTCATATTATAGGTTCCCAGGCCTTCGCATCCGGGGTCGCCGATCACTCCCATGGAATGCACATTCTTCAGCCGGACGACCGGCTCCGATACCTGTACTGTTTTTTTATTGCCCATAATCCTTTATCCTCACATTCTTTCTTGTAAAACCCGTTGTCTGATGGCGGGTTTTTTGAATTATACCATACCATTCTATATATTGCCATATTTTTGCAAAAAGAAAACAGAAGCCAAAAAACACGCCAACTAGCCCCGTGTTCTTTTTCTTCTGCTCTCTCCCGTTTTCATTATTACCGTCTTATCTTTTACGGCTTTTACTTTTTATCTCTGCTTTTTCTCCGGCCGCTTTGGCTGATAAACTCCTGCCTCGGATGCCCGTCCGTCTGCCCTCTTTGCATTCTTTAACGCAATACGCGCTAACAATTCAAGACCTTTTTTCATACTGGCCTGTTCCTCCTTTCTACAACCATGTAAACTGAAACTGCTATGAACGCACCTATGAAGCCTGCGCTGATTTTTTCAAAGCCCATTCTCCATAAGAGAATTCCTGTTATAATCCAAAAAAATGTTATCTGCAAACTTTTCTTTCTGAAACAGACAGCCTCCTCTTTTGTAAACGGCCTGTTCTCATGCTCCACAGGAGCATTTTTATAAACCATCCAGGCAAAAAAGACAATTGCACCGAATAAAAAGGGCCTCCGGATTTTGCCGTAATACAGAAATACTTTTGTAAATAAAAGTACGCTTAAATTAGTCAGGGCAAACAAGGAAAAACATTTCTTATAACTGTCTGCATGATATCCTCCGGCCAATCTTCTCGTACTGATAAAAACCACATAAAAACTGCAGATCTCAATCAGGGCATCGCCTAAAAGCCCGATGGATAACATGATCAAAAAATTGATCATATTTGCAATTGTTATCTCAAAACCATACAGATACAGCTCTTTATCATCCGGATCAATAATCTGTTCCGCGCATAGCTTATTTGTTAATAACAGAGACAGTCTATGCATTTATCGTCTCCTTCCTTATCAAATTATTATAATGTTTTTTTCATAAATATCAATAATTTTTCATAATCCGGTATAAATCGACATAATCCGGCATTTTATTTTTCTTCATCAGCAGAACCAACGAGAATCCTCTGGAAAAACATTTTGTCCTCCTCCCACCGCTCATAGCTCCCATGATATTTATTGACAATTTCCGATATATTTTCCATTCCGAATCCATGCTGAAAAACTTTCCGCTTGGTACTTTTCATCTCGGGATTATTTTCCAATACAGACGCGGCAATACTGTTTTCCAACTGTATTTCCAGCTTTCCCTCTGAATTGACACGCACCAAAAGTTCCAGCTCCCTGCTTTCCCCCGCTTCCATACAGGCTTCAATCCCGTTATCCAGCAAACTGTTCATCAGCTTCCCCATGTCCATGGTTTCAATCTTGTCCGGCCTTCCCAGGATAATATAATGAAAACGGATTTCCTTTTCCTTACATTTCGGAATCGCCTTTACAAGGGCCGCATCCAATCCCGCGTTTCCTGTTTCCTGGGGAAGCTCCGGATAATTCTTTATGTCTTTATGGATTTTTTCTATATACTCCTCTACTTCTTTTACTTTTCCGCTTTTCAGCAATCTGTGCAGAATCTCTATCTCCCCCGCAATATCATGACGCCAATGATTCATTTCCCGTCCGATCCGATACAGGCTCATCAATTCCTCTTCACGGTTCTTTCCTTCGGCAATCAGATATTCCTGCTCCATCTTTTCTCTTTGATATCGGTTCAGGCGGCCATATATCTTTTCAAAGACCAGGATGATCCCGAATCCCGCAACCAGAATGAATATTGTCACAAAATACCGCATCTTCTGCGGAAAGCCGCCCATCTCTAAAGCAAAAATCCCCAGCAATAAAAGAAACATAATTAGAAAGACGCCGGCCATCACCCAATCCTCTGCCCTTTTTCCGTTTCCTGTTCCCGGAAATATGAGAGACACGATCCTTCCCATTGAAAATTTTATGGCGCAACTTGATATTCCCCCATATATCAGCATATCTCCCTTTAACGGCACCATGACGTCCAGGCTGCGGCCTGTCACGATTCCCATGATCCCATATATCACATAAGCCGCACTAAACAGGATAAATACCCATATCAGGCTTACTATCCCGATGTGGTACGGATGTCCTTTTAATGCCAGCAGGCCATAAACAGCGATTGCGGCTCCATATGAAAAAAGCAAAAGCCATTCGAATTGCATGATGACATTCAGGCTGGTAACTAATAAAAAATAAAACAGCCAGGCAGCAAGAAAAGATACCTTACGCCTGGTTCCCGAAAATTTTTTCTCAAACTGGTGATCCATATAATCGATGGCGACAAACGCGGATACAATATTGATCGCAACTCCACTAACATCCATGGCATTCCCTCCCGTATCGGATCATCGCTTCCGCCACCTGTTTTCTTCTGTCCTTTGCTATATCGACCCGCAGTCCATTTGTCAGCAGCACTGTCCTTTTTTCAACATTTTCCACATATCTTTGGTTTACCAGATAATTCCTGTGGGTTCTGAGGAAATGATACGGCGCCAGATCTCCTTCTATGGCTTTTAAACTTCCGCTGGAACGGTACGGCTCCTTTTTATTTACCAGAACAAAAGTCAATTCATGTCCGATACATTCCACATATAAAATATCCTTCACAAACAATTCCCTGTAACTAAACCCGTCTTTTATTTTATAAGTCACATAATAAGAAGCCGTCTCCCGAAAGTAAAGCCTCATCATGCGCACCATATCCCGCCCCAGCAATCCTTTTCTCACAAATCCCAAAGGCAGATAATCCTGTGAATCAAACACCAGGTTTTCATGGCTGGAAACAAAAATCAAACGTGTTCCCGGATGATTCATATGAAGCATTTTTGCAAGTTGGAATCCGTGCAAACCCGGCATTTCAATATCCAGAAAAACAATATCATACCCTTGCCGTTCTGCGGATTTATACAAATTTTCCCCGTCTTCGAAGATCCGGATGTCCAAAGCAGGAGTTCCTATTTTTTCTGATACCGATTCTAAAGCCTGTTTGATCTGAATCAATTCTTCTTTGCAGTCATCACAGATTGCAATATGTAATGCCTCACGCTTCATCAGCCTTTTGTTCTCCTTTAATTTTCACCTTGCCGCGGCCTGAATTTATCCGCTCCTGTCCGTTGCCATTTCAAAAATAATGAATTTCCATTTATTTCCATATTTTATGGTAATTATAATTTTAATAATAAAATATTTTTTTGAATATATCCTACAACTGGATAATACCTTCCCCTGCCCCTCCTTTTTTCTGATTTTGGCACAAAAAAACCAGGAACTCTGACTTAACAAAATTCCCGGTTCTTTCCTACGATATTCGCTGTTTTGATGATATTTACCATCCTGCTGTTTTAATTTCTTAATTTTATTACGCTACCTTGCTCTTTGCCAGCTCAGCCAGCTTTGCAAATCCCTCTGCGTCATTGATGGCCATGTCAGACAGAACCTTCCGGTTCATCTCCACGCCTGCCAGCTTCAGGCCGTACATAAACTTGCTGTAAGACAGGCCGTTGATCCTGGCCGCCGCGTTGATCCTGGCAATCCAAAGCTGACGAAACTGTCTCTTCCTCTGCTTCCGGCCCGCGTAAGAACTGGTCAGAGCTCTCATCACAGACTGCTTTGCAATTCTATACTGTTTGGAACGGGCGCCCCTATAGCCTTTTGCCAGCTTCAGGACTCTGTTATGCTTCTTCTTTGCGTTCATACCGCCTTTTATTCTTGCCATCGGTTTTTCCTCCTTCTCTCACGCCTTACAGGTACGGCAGAATCTTCTTCATCACTTTTGCATTGGTAGCATCCGTAACGATATCCTTGCGAAGATTTCTTTTTCTCTTGGTGGACTTCTTTGTCAGAATATGGGATTTATATGCTTTGCTCCTTACCAGCTTGCCAGTACCGGTTTTCTTAAAACGCTTTGCAGCCGCTCTGCTTGTCTTTAACTTAGGCATGATATTTCCTCCTTAATCTTCACTTTCCATTTACTTTTTTGCAGACAAAAACATAACCATGCTTCTTCCTTCAACCTTGGAAGGCTTATCGACAACCGCAATATCCTTCAGATTTTCCGCGAAATCATCCAGAATGTATCTGGATTTGGACATATGCGCCATCTCACGGCCGCGAAAGCGGAGTGTTACCTTGACCTTGTCTCCTTTTTCCAGGAACTTCCTCGCCGCGCCCATTTTGGTGTTTAAATCGTTGGTATCAATATTGGGGGAGAGCCTTACTTCCTTGATCTCGATCACTTTCTGCTTTTTCTTGGCTTCCTTTTCTTTCCTCGCCAGCTCATAGCGGTACTTGCCGTAATCGATAATCTTACAGACCGGTGGTTTTGCCGCGGGGGCAATCTTCACAAGATCCAGCTCTGCCTCCAAGGCCAGCTTGTATGCCTCCTTGGCAGACATGATCCCTAACTGCTGCCCGTTCTCGCCAATCAACCGAACTTCCTTATCTCTGATCTGTTCGTTAATCATTAAATCGCTAATTGTCGTACACCTCCATTTTTAAATAAACATGACCTGCTTTTCTGCAAAACAAAAAAATAGATAGAATAATTCTATCCACCCTCTAAAAACCACTTCAAGCGTATGAACGCTGATCAACCGTGTTTCTCGACTATAAACCCGGGTCACTTGCTCGTGCCAAGGTGAGGTGGATACCTACTTTCCTGTATACTGCTCTCACAGCTCTTATAACTATACTATTTCAGGCAGAAATTGTCAACTGTTTTTTGAAATCAAAACTTAATCTGCCAGGATAAACGCATCAATTTCTTTCAAAAAGATATTGACTTTTCAAGTACTTTTGTTCCGAAGGAATCTTCCTCTTGGTAACATATTACACAATATTGAAAATTGTTTCCCTTTCCAATTCCTACAAAATCCGCTATAAATTAAGAGGATCAGGAACAGACAAGTAAGCACTCCCTATTTGGAAGCTGCACACCTTTGGGACAGGCTTAATAAACTTAAGTCTGTCCCAAAGGTGTGTAAACACCAGAGAAAGAAGGATGTGGTCATGATTTTCCTTGAAATCCTAAGCCGTATCGTGAGTATCTTGGTTGGCGTAGTATCATTAGCCAAAGAGTATAAATCTTACATACAGCGCAGTAAGGGACGGACAGAAAAAGACCCATCAGCAAGCTTGCAGGCACCTGATGGGTCGAAAGGCGATTGTTTAGACAATCGTTAATCGTCCGAAGGGTGGCAGCAACACTGCCACCCTTTTTACATGTTCATCATAGCATGGTAAAAACCTAAAGTCAAGAAAAAGTCAAACTGCCTTTTCCGTGTTTTCCAATATGGCCCCTAACTGCTCAATGTAAGGTGCCAGTCTCCTTATATATTTCTTGTTTATTTTGTAATGCCGTTCAGCAACCGTATCAATGACATGGCCAACAGCCTTTTCCACATCATTCATATTTGCCCCTATAATATCAAGTCAACTATGACCATATTTTTATTCTCTATTTCAATTGACTTTTTTCTGCTCCCATCTTGAATCATAAGCCTTTCCAGTTCATCAAAATAATGGAATAACCTTGATGTTGCAGGTGCTTTTCGTTAGATAAACAAAAAAAATACAACATACACTTTATAAGCATATGTTGTACTTATTATAAATTTTAACATAAATCACTTTTAATTAATTTAATGATTATCCTTGTAAATCCATTGGAATCAACTGATCAGGAAGATGTAATCCCTCAACATTCTCTTCACCGAGGTTTGCAGGCTCACCACCGATAAGGTGTGGAGCGTCTTCTGGTCCTACATACACCAAACCTGAATTAGCTGGTGGGGTAGTGCTTTTCGGCTGATTTGTACTACCGCCATTATCTGTAGGAATCTTATTTAATTGACGTTCGTTTACACCTGCACCCCTGACTTCCTGCAAACCACTTAAAATTGCTCCGAACGTCCCATCATGCTCTTGATTGAATGTCATATAAACTTCTACACCATTTATATTGTATACACCATTCACTGTCAGCATACGTCCATAGGTTCCATCATGGACAGGATTGAGTAAATAGGACTTTCCTGTACTTTGGTCTGTTATAAGGCCACTGTACATCACAGAGCCATCTTCCGCACCTAACATATACCAATCATGGGTAATATCATCCTCAAACCAACAGTTCTTGATGAAACCACCTTGATTGTCTGATACCTGCCACCTGTCTCCTGAACCTATCCACCTTTCAGATTGAGCAGCATAGGAGAGTAGGGGAAGTGATAAACTCATAGCCACTGTCAGCCCTAAAACCATTAAACCTTTCTTTCTCATGATTGTATCCTCCTTAACCATATTCTTCCTTCTTGATGTAAGAAAATCAAAAAGCAAGGCGCCAGGTTCCCTCCCCTCACACCTTGCTGTCTTTTTTGTACAACAAATAGACCCCTAGCCCCCAAATTTATCTTGTCTAAACTCCAAACATAGATTATAATGGAAGGGCATAGTAGTGGTAGCTACCATTGTGAAGAGTGCTCGCCAAAGCACTTTTCACACCTCTTTGAGTGTTTGCCTACTCTTAGAGGTGCTATGCTTTTTAATTTTCTATCCCTATCTTACCATGGAAAGCACTGTATTTCAACAATTATCTTCCCTTTCTTGTGGTGTTAGTATACAGATAAACATGATCAGACAAAACATCCATCACAGGTACTTCCACCCTGTTGACATGCTTAACCGTCCCTTTTACCTCATCCATATCATACACCATGATATAAGGAAGCAATAACGACACCATTATTTTTCTCCACCTTTTCTACCTTCATAGCAAGCCTTCCCTAGAACTTTTTCTCCATTTCCTTTCTCATGTACTCCACAAACTGATTGAAGCTAATCATAAGTTTATTCTTTCCTTTCGTCTTTTTCTTCTTTTTCTGCCAGTCCTGCAAGGTATCCGATTTTTTCAATCGTTGCTCTTGTAATATCTCTCATGCACTTTACAACGAACACAGAGCATAAACAATCAACCGTTATTACAATCACAACTCCCATACTTTTTACAACCTCGTACATACAAAGCATCCTCCTTTCTCCTTTAATGGACTGCCATTGTAACGCTGTAAAGTATAAAAGGAAAGAGTGATACTAACCAGAAATCACCTTGTAGGATTAGGGCATTCGCCATATCTTAAAATCCCAGGAAATCCACCAAAAAACCAGCTATCCCTAAACCCCAATACCCCCTATAACTCATTAAAATTCCCGTGGTGCCATTTTAACCCCATACCCATATTTCCCCACACCCATCACCCAACCCCCTTTAAACCCCCTTAAAATCGTTCTGGACTACCCCCAAGACCCAAAACCTGACCTTAATCCTGCCCCCAACCCCAAAATAAAAATGGCCCTATGGAATTTTTATCCCACAAAGCCATGTAAACAATTTTAAAATCTTATTGTATAAAAAGAAACAGCAGCAGCCTCAAAACTCTCCTCAAACTCCTAAAAAATGAGAGCGTACCCCAAAAAATGAAAGCGAAGTGTAAGCAAATGAAAGCAAGCAGCAAAATAGCAGAGCAAAATATAAAAGCCCCATTTCATAAAAAAACTAAAACAACAAAATCAGGAATAAAGAGATGTATATAGAAATCACACAATTCAATCAGAAGTAAGAGAATATCCCAAATTAAACCCAAAACCCACGCACAACATACAAAAAAAGAGCACCCATTTTCCAATGAATGCTCTTTCAGTAGCGGAAGGGAGATTTGAACTCTCGACACCACGGGTATGAACCGTGTGCTCTAGCCAACTGAGCTATTCCGCCATATTTTATCTTACTAAGACTTCTCAGTCCGTTTTCCCGACTGCCTGTATAGTATATCCTTTATTGTCGAAATTGTCAAGACTTTTTCTGCATTTTTTTCTGTTACAGGCATCCGGCCGTAAAATAAGGATATAAAACCAGCCGAATGCCTGCAAACCGCTCAATTACATCTCACCCAATCCGCTTTCGATCGCCTGGCTAATGGTCTCCATTGCCGCAGCCTCATCCTCGCCGTCACAGATCAGAGTAATCTCTGTACCAGACTTGATCCCTGCAGCCATCACATTCAGCACGCTCTTCGCAATGATCCTCTTCTCCCCGCATTCGATCAGAACATCACACTTAAACTTCATGGCAGTCTGGGACAAAACCCCTGCTGGTCTCAAATGTAAACCAGATGGATTTACAACAGTCAAAGTTTTACTAAGCATATCTTATCTCTCCTTTTTAATTATATTATAGTCCCTCTAATCCGTACCATGCAGCACGAATTCTAAATAAAATTTTATTACAAATCCCGATATGTGTCAAGCAAAAACACCGGAATTTCCATCAATTTTCACAAGAACTTAAATTTCCATAGAAAACAGACCTCTGATTCCCGGCATCTGTTGCGCATACTTCTGCAATTTATCAAATTTCTTAAATTTCAAAAAAACAGTTGCTATAATTGGAAAACTGTGCTATACTATCTAAGTTCGCGGGAGTGCTGGAATTGGCAGACAGGCTAGACTAAGGATCTAGTGGTTGTATGATCGTGTGGGTTCAAGTCCCATCTCCCGCAGTGTGCGGCGCAAAATCGAACCCGGGTGGTTCAGGTTTTGCGCTGTTTTGTATAGGCGCAAAGATGCCCCTGAAGCCTTGGATTTAAGGTTTCAGGGGTTTTTGCTGTGTGGCATCCAAAAGCTAAATTTAAAAACATTTGGATATGAAGCGCCTTGGAAAATCCGAACGCTTCTTTTTTGTCTTCTATATTTTTCCTCCAAATCTTTCTTTCGCCTTTACCAGCAATCCCTGGACAGTATCTTTTGAAGTAACCGTCATGGGAAAAATAGGAAGTATAAACCTCCTGCTTTTCGTAAATCATTTTTATAAAAGGCAGCAGTTTCGATTCTTCTTGGACCGTTACTGCAAAAAACCCATCGCCAAAGGCGATGAAAATCATGTATTCCTCATGTATCCGCCGGACTGGCCTATGCCGTAAAATGTCTGCTTCCGGATACATACAGGTTTACTATCACAGATCACGTCTTGATCTGATTGGCAATGAATCTCGAATGCGGAGGTATGTACTATGGCTGGTTATAAGGTTGAGATCTGCGGGGTCAATACGGCAAAGCTCCCTCTTCTGACCAATGAGGAAAAGGAGGAACTTTTCAGGCGAATCTTAGATGGTGATATGGAAGCCAGAGAACAGTATATCAAAGGAAACCTGCGTCTTGTCCTCAGTGTAATCCAACGGTTTTCCGGCAACAATGAGAATGTGGATGATTTGTTCCAAATTGGCTGCATCGGCCTGATCAAAGCCATTGACAACTTTGATATTACACAAAATGTACGTTTCTCTACTTATGCCGTACCCATGATCATGGGCGAGGTACGGCGCTATCTCAGGGACAATAACTCAATCCGGGTCAGCCGGTCCCTGCGTGATACTGCTTACAAGGCTATCTATACCAAAGAAGCTTTAACACGAAAAAATGCCAAAGAGCCTACCCTGATGGAGATCGCGGACGAAATCGGCATCAGCAAAGAAGAAATCACCTATGCCCTGGATGCCATCCAAAGCCCGGTCAGCCTGTACGATCCCATCTACACGGACGGAGGCGACCCGCTCTATGTGATGGACCAGATCAGCGACAAGAAAAACCTGGAAGAAAACTGGGTGGAGGAAATCTCCCTCAGGGAAGCCATGGACCGGCTGCCCAAACGGGAACGCCACATTATTGACCTGCGTTTCTTTGAAGGAAAGACCCAAACCGAGGTGGCGGAAGAGATCCATATCAGCCAGGCCCAGGTATCCCGCCTGGAAAAAAACGCCTTAAAAACCATGCGAAATTATCTGAACTGAAAAGACGAAACATTCCCGTCCCTCTTAGAAGCTCCGGGAAAATACAACAGCCAGGCAAAAAGCTCTCTCTGCCTGGCTGTTGTATTTTAAAGGGTATCTGCCCGTTCCTGGATATTCTTCCGGAAATTGATAACATCATGCTGATAATCCGTATCCATATGTTCTGACGTGATTATAAAATCCGCCGTGGCCTTATTGACCGCAATCGGTATATCATAAACCTGGGCGATCCTCATCAGGGCCTTTACATCCGGATCATGAGGCTGGGCCGTAAGAGGGTCTGAGAAAAATACCACAAAATCAATGACACCCTCCACAATCTTCGCCCCGATCTGCTGGTCTCCTCCTAAAGGCCCGCTGTTATAGCCTTTTACCGTAAGTCCTGTCTGGTCTGTAATCATCCGGGCCGTAGTACCTGTACCATACAAATTATGATGCTTTAAAACCGCATAATGTTCTTTACACCATTCTATCAGCTTTGGTTTTTCATTATCATGGGCAATCAATGCAATGTCCTTTTTGGGTCCAATTGTAAAAGTAATATAGTCTTTTGCCATAGCTATCATCTCCTTTCCCTATGGCTTATTTGAAACTGTCCCCTACTATATCACGAACCCTCAAAAAGAACAAGTTAAGTTCTGATAAACATTTTATAACGTTTTCCTGAATATTGTTCAGATTTCTCCAAAATTATTCAGATATTTCTTCCGGTTATCTGGAAATCTACAGCATTTTTACATTGGCTGCAAATCCATCTCCATTCTTCCTTCCTCTAATTTTGCTATCCTGCCTTCCTTCAGTTGTACCATCTCATCTTCCTCTGGCTCCGGCATCCGGTCTTCTTCCAGATCTGCCATCTGTTCGATCAACGCCCATATTTCTTCCCGTCCCTGTTTGGTCACGGAGGAAAACGGTATGACCATTCCGTTCTCTCCTGTCTGCAGACCTTCCCGCACCATCTTTACATGCTTCTGTATCTGGCTGCGGTTCAGCTTATCTGCTTTTGTTGCAATAATCACCGGTGTATAACCTTTTTCACAGATCCAGTCATACATCACTTTATCATTGGTGGACGGTTCATGTCGGATGTCAATCAACAGAAACACACATCTCAGCATGGGAGAGGTCTGCAAATACCGCTCGATCATTTTCCCCCATTTTACCTTTTGTTCTACCGGCACTTTGGCGTAGCCGTATCCCGGCAGATCCACATAGTAATAAGCGTCGTTAATATTGTAAAAATTGATTGTCTGGGTCTTTCCCGGATGAGAGGAAGTCCGCGCAAGGGATTTCCGGTTCATCAGCGCATTAATCAACGACGACTTTCCCACATTCGATTTCCCGGCAAACGCAAATTCCGGGTAGGGACTGTCCGGCAGCCTGCTGGTAATGCCGCAGACAGTCTCCAGTTCCACTTTTCTGATAATCATAACATCCTCCGTCATTCATTCCTAAATAAAACATTTCCTGCATGTGAAACTTTTGTTACTAATGGTGTTACTTATGATGTTACCCTTGGTGTTGCTTATGATGTCATTCTTACTTCTGCTCTTGCCGCCATCCTGTTATTTTCATGATGTTTTCCGGCAGGCCTTTCTGCTCTTTCCCTGTTCTTTCTCTTTTTCTCATAGATATAATCCTTATTCATCTCCCCTTTCTGTCAGCAGCCTTCCCTGGCTTCCTCCTTAAGCGCCTCCTTCAGCACATCCTCCATGGTCTTCACATACACAATACGAAGTCCTTTTGTGATCTCTTTGGACAATTCCCCTATATCCGGCCGGTTCTTCTCTGGTACAAGCACCGTCTTGATATGTGCCATTTTTGCTGCCAGGATTTTCTCTTTCAGGCCGCCGATTGGCAGTACACGTCCCCGCAGGGTGATCTCCCCGGTCATGGCAACCTGGGCCAGCACCTTTCTTTCTATGATTGCCGACAGCATTGCCGTTGCCATGGTAATCCCGGCAGAAGGCCCGTCCTTTGGCACGGCTCCCTCCGGAATATGGATATGAATATCGTGCTTTTCAAAATAATCATTCTCCACCGAATACCTGGGGCAGATGGAACGGATATAAGTCAAAGCGGTCTGGGCGGACTCCTTCATCACATCGCCCATCTGTCCGGTCAGCTTTAATTCGCCCTTGCCCGGCATCACATTGACCTCAATCTGCAAGGTATCTCCTCCCACGCTGGTCCAGGCCAGCCCCCGGACGATCCCCACTTCATCCTCCTCATTGGCATCCTCATAAGTCACCTTTTCCTTGCCCAGATATTTCTCCAGGTTGGCTTCTGTGACACGGATGCTTTTTTTCTTATCCTCCAGGAATTCTCTCGCCGTTTTTCGGAAAATCTCCCCGATCCGGCGTTCTAAGTTCCTCACTCCTGCTTCTCTTGTGTAATTGTGGATGATCTTTTTCAGGACGCCGTCCGAAAGAGTCACCTGTTTTTCGTTCAGACCGTTTTTTTCCAACTGCTTGCCCACCAGAAAATCCCTCGCTATGTGGAACTTTTCATTTTCCGTGTAGCTGTTGACCTCAATTACCTCCATCCGGTCTAACAAGGGGCGGGGAATGGACTGGGTCGTATTAGCCGTGGCAATAAATAATACATTGGAAAGATTGATCGGCGCCTCTACATAATGATCCCGAAAGCGTACATTCTGCTCCCCGTCCAGCACCTCCAAAAGCGCGGAGGAAGTGTCCCCTTTATAATCGCTGCTGACCTTATCAATCTCATCCAAAAGCATCAGAGGGTTGGAGACTCCTGCCTGGCGGAGTCCCTCTACCAGCCTGCCCGGCATGGCTCCCACATAGGTTTTCCGATGCCCGCGGATCTCCGCCTCATCCCGGACGCCTCCCAGGCTGATACGCACATACTTTTTGTTAAGGGCACGGGCCACGGAACGGGCAATGGAAGTCTTTCCTGTTCCGGGAGGCCCTACCAGGCAGAGGATCGGGCCGCTTCCCTTTTTCGTCAGGGTACGGACTGCCAGGTATTCCAAAACCCTTTCCTTCACCTTTTCCAGGCCGTAATGGTCTGCATTCAGGATTTCCTCTGCGTGTTTCAGGTCATTGTTATCCCGGGACAACTTGTTCCAGGGCAGCTCCAGCAAGGTCTCAATATAGGTGCGGAGCACATTTCCTTCCTGGCTGCTTCCCGGCATTCCCCGAAAACGCTCGATTTCCTTGCCAAGCTTTTCTCTCACCTCCTTATCCATCTTTAATGTAGAAAGCTTTCGCTCATACTCATCAGCGTCTGATACAGGATCCTCCCCCAATTCCTGGCGGATGATCTTTAACTGTTCCCGCAGGATATAATCCCGCTGGTTCTTATCTACCGCAGACTTAACCTTCGCCTGAAATTCCTGCCGGATCCGGGAAATCTCAATCTCATCAGCAAGGTTTCCCACTAGTACCTCATACCGGCTGGCGGCATCCGGCGCCTCCAGATAATCCTGCCTTACGGAATAATCCCAGGGAAGCTGGCTTGCCATCTGCAGCATCATATCCTCCAGCCCGCCGGCCGTAAGAAGGTTCGGCTGCACTTCCCTGGCAAACTTGGGATGCTGGCGCCCGTATTCTTCCACCTTATCCCGCAGGACACGCTGCATGGCTTCCGCCACCAGGGAATCCACATCATCTTCCCTCCAGGGGGCTATCGCCACCTCCCCGATCAGCGCCGGCTCAACAGAATCCAGATTCAGAAGCTCCGCCCGTTCCAAGCCCTCTACCATAACCCGGACTACTCCCCCGGGCATTTTCACTAACTGTTTTACACGGACTACCACACCGATATGATGAAGCTGATCCATCTGGGGGCTGGAATCTTCCGGATCCTTCTGGGTTACTACACAGATTCTCTGGTCACTGACCATAGCTCTCTCTACGGCTGCCACGGAACGGGAACGGCTGATATCAAAGCTCACCGTCATCTTCGGCAGCACGGTCAACGCCCTCAGGGCAATCACCGGCATTGTCATAACTGTTACATCCATTTTATCCTCCTTGTTGTCCCTACTGGCCGTCCTGATATTTTTTCTCTCTAACGATAAAATCAACGAAATACAACAAAGGATGGAAGCATATGCTCCCATCCTCAACGAACGAAATCTCCGTCAGGCGATTTCCCCCGGTCTGTCTTTCTTCCGTCTCTGGGAGAATGTCTTGCGCGGCACTGCCGTATCCCTATACACCAGCTCCGGCTCCCCTGTCTTATTAACAACATCCTTTGTAACTTTACAGATTCCAATAGAACTGTCAGAAGGAATCTCATACATCAGATCCATAACTGCAGATTCCATAATGGACCGCAGTCCTCTGGCGCCGGTCTTTCGTTTTACTGCAAGACTGGCAATCTCCAGGAGAGCTTCCCTGGTAAACTCCAGCTTCACATCGTCTAGCTCAAACAGTTTTTGGTACTGTTTGGTAATCGCGTTCTTAGGTTCTGTCAAAATCCTTACAAGCGCCTCCTCACTCAAAAGCTCCAAAGATACCGTCACCGGCACACGCCCGATAAACTCCGGAATCAGACCGAATTTCACCAAATCCTGAGGTTCTACCTGGCGCAGCAGCTCGTCAATATCTCTCTTGTTTTTATCCACCACTTCCGCGTTAAAGCCGATGGATCCCGCGCTCTGCCGCCGCTCGATGATCTTCTCCAGCCCGTCAAAAGCCCCTCCGCAGATAAAAAGAATATTGGTCGTATCGATCTGCAAAAGCTCCTGATGGGGATGTTTTCTCCCGCCCTGGGGCGGAACGCTTGCCACCGTGCCTTCTAATATCTTCAAAAGAGCCTGCTGCACTCCCTCGCCGGATACATCCCTGGTGATAGACACGTTTTCTGATTTCTTTGTAATCTTATCAATCTCATCAATATAGATGATACCGTACTCAGCCTTTGCAATATCGTAATCCGCTGCCTGAATCAGCTTCAAGAGGATATTTTCCACATCCTCGCCCACATACCCGGCCTCGGTAAGGGCCGTAGCATCTGCAATAGCAAAGGGTACGTTCAATACTTTTGCCAGAGTCTGGGCAAGATAAGTCTTGCCGGAACCGGTAGGCCCCAGCATCAGGATGTTGCTTTTCTGCACATCCACATCCATATCTTTTCTGGAAGTAATCCGTTTGTAATGATTATACACTGCCACTGACAAGACCTTTTTCGCCGTCTCCTGGCCGATCACATAATCATCCAGAAACGCCTTGATCTCCTTTGGCTTCAACAGGTTGATCCCTGTAAAATCCAGATCAGTGCTTTCCTGCTCGTCAAACTCCTCCTCCAGAATCTCCGCGCAAAGGTCAATGCACTCATCACAGATAAAAACATTGTTGGAACCTGCAATCAGCTTTTTTACCTGATCCTGGGTCTTCCCACAAAAAGAGCATCTAACTCTGTCATCCATTCTGCTCGGCATAATACACCTCTATCCTTTCTTGCCACCAATTTGTCCTCTGGAACCGATGCTTTGTTCTTCTTTAAAAAAGCATTTCGCGCCGCTTTTCCTAGTGTTTCACAAGTATCTTGTCAACCAGCCCATAGCTCACGGCCTCTTCTGCCGTCATATAATGGTCTCTCTCCGTATCCCGGCACACCACCTCATAAGGCTGTCCGGTGTTATCCGCAAGGATCCGGTTCAGCTTTTCTTTCGTCTGCAAAATCTTCTCTGCCACGATCTGGATCTCCGTGGCCTGCCCTCTGGCGCCGCCGGACGGCTGATGGATCATCACCTCTGCGTTCGGAAGGATAAAACGCTTGCCCTTGGCTCCGCCTGCCAAAAGAAATGCCCCCATGCTGGCCGCCATGCCCACACACAGAGTAGATACATCCGACTTAATATAATTCATCGTATCATAAATAGCCATGCCCGCCGTCACGGAGCCTCCGGGGCTGTTAATATACAGGCTGATATCTTTCCCCGGATCCTCAGCCTCCAAAAACAAAAGCTGCGCCACCACCACGCTGGCGGACACATCCGTAACTTCTTCTCCTAAAAAAATAATCCGCTCCTTCAGCAGACGGGAATAAATGTCATAAGAACGCTCTCCCCTGCTGGTCTGTTCAATTACATAAGGAATTAACGGCATCCTGAATCCTCCTTATCTGGCACTGTCCGGTTTCTCACTGCAAAAAACATTAAAACAAACAAGCCCATCACGATTTTATTCATCAAACACAAGGTATAGAAGTGCAGATTCCCGGAAAACCAGAAACCTGCACTCCATCCGCCACATTCTATTGCCCCTATCCGGCTCTGTACCAAAGGCGGCGTAAACACGGTACTGTCCGGCCTGTCATAATCAGCAGGCTATACAAGCTTCGCCTCTGCCACCAAAAAGTCGATTGCCTCCTGAACTGCCAGATCCTCCTTCATCCGACGGATCCCCTCCTCGCCTAAAATCTCCTTTACGCGGTCCGGCTCCATCTTATAGCTATCTGCCATCCTTTTAATCTCTGCTTCCTGAGCATCCTCGGGCGCCTCGATATTCTCCGCTTCCACTATGGCTTCCAATACCAGGCGGGTACGGATCTGCTTCTCTGCCTGAGGACGGATCTCCTCTTTCATCTTGTCCACAGTCATGCCGGTAAACTGCATGTACTGTTCCATGGTAAGACCCTGCGTCTGCATCCTCCGGGCATAGCTCTCCAGCGTATTGCTGACCTGTTCTTCGATCATAGCCTCCGGAATCTCCATGGAAGCATTGGAAACAACCTTCTCCACTACATTGTTTTCATTCTCCGTAGTGGCCTGCTGCTGCTTGGTCTCTGAAAGTTTTGCCTTAATATCGTTCTTATATTCATCTAAAGTGTCAAATTCGGAAACCTCTCCGGCAAACTCATCATCCAGTTCCGGAAGCTCTTTGGTCTTGATCTCATGAATCACAACCTTAAACACTGCCGGCTTGCCTGCCAGCTCGGAGGCATGGTAGTTCTCAGGAAAGGCCACATTGACCTCCACTTCTTCTTCCACGTTCTTTCCGATGAGCTGCTCTTCAAAAGTATCGATAAAGGAATGGGAACCAATGGTCAGGGAATACGCTTCTGCTTTGCCCCCTTCAAAGGGAACGCCGTCTATATATCCGTCAAAATCAATCAGCACCTGGTCCTTATCCTGAACCGGACGGTCCTCCACGGACACCAGGCGGGAATTCTGCTCCTGGACCTTCTTAAGTTCTGCCTCGATATCTGCATCCGTCACCTCAGGACGGGCGCGCTCCACCTCGATCCCCTTGTATTCTCCCAATGTCACCTGGGGTTTTACTGCCACCAATGCCGTGTAGATAAAGGTCTGTCCCTTCTCAATCTGCTCTACGCTGACTTCTGGACGGGATACGATATCCAGCCCGCTCTCTTTCATAGCATCATGGTAAGTCTTATTAATAACCTCATCCACCGCATCCTCATAGAGGACGCTTGGCCCATACATCTTTTCAATCAATGCCTGGGGCGCTTTGCCTTTACGGAAGCCGGGGATGTTGAATCTGTTTTTATTTTTCTTATACGAAGTTTTAAGAGCCTGGTCAAACTGCTCTGCCGGTACTTCTACGGTTAATTTCGCCATGTTCTTTTCAAGCTTTTCTACCTGTAAACTCATGATATGGTTTCCTCCTTAACATCTATGTATGGTCGTCTCGGCAGGGCGCCACACTTCAGTTTCCCATTATATCATAGTCTTTTCATAATTACTAGTCTTATTTTACACGTTTTCGGCGAACCTGTATATGGAATTTTGCAACTAAATACTTCCATTTTGAGAAATTTGCATTATAATGGTAACAAAAGAGCCGAAGAAATTTACAGAAAGGAATTCCCACATGGAAATAGAACGCAAATGGAAAATCGAGACGCTGCCGGACGGATATGACGCCTATCCCTGCCATATGATCGAACAGGCTTACCTGTGTACAGAACCGGTAGTACGCATCCGCAGAGAAGACGATGACTACTATATGACTTACAAATCAAAAGGGCTCCTGGAGCGGGAGGAATACAATCTCCCCCTGACGCAAAAATCTTATGAACATCTGCTGAAAAAAGCAGACGGAATCATCCTGACAAAAAAAAGATACCGGATTCCCGTAGAAAAAGAACAGCAGGAAACCGGACTTACCATTGAACTGGATGTCTTTTCAGGAATTTATGAAGGGCTGGTCCTGGCAGAAATCGAATTTCCCACAAAAGAAGCCGCCCTCGCGTTCACTCCTCCGGAATGGTTCGGAGAAGACGTGACTTTCAGCGGGGAATACCAAAACAGCCGCTTAAGCCGCGGCATTGAAAGCAGGTAATGCAGGCCGGGCCGCTCCGAGACATCCCCGCCCGTCCGGCACATACACCCCCGGCTTCCTCATCGGTCCAGCAAGCCAAGCGCCACCACTCCCACCAGGACCGCAAGTAAAATCAGTATAATCCAGTCAAGCTGCTTCACCGTCAGAGGAATACGGTCATACAGCCTCTCCTTCAAGGGGAGGCTTGCCCGGTATTCCTTTAAAAGTTCGTTTTCCTTCCGGAGCCTCTCATTCTCTTTTTCCAGCTCCGACAGCTCCCTCTCCGCCTTTTCTGCACCCTCTGCGTCTGTCTCTTCACCCATGCCGTCCTGACTCCCCTTTTCTTCTGCCTCTTCACCCATGCCGTCCTGTCTCCTTTTTTCTTCAGCCTCTTCCGTCCGGCCGGCCTTCATTCTCTCTTCCTCTGCCATCTCGCCCGATTCCTTCCTTTCCTAAAAAATACTCCCGAAAACTTCCGTCCCGCTGCCGGAACCAGGTCTCCGAGAGTATTTTATCCTTATCTCCGTGATGATTCAAGCCTGTAATCCGTCCCGCTGACAAATCAGGCACGCCTTCCCTTACAGGCTGCTAATATCCGACAAGCCATAACCGCCTTATTTCTTCGCAATGTACTTTCTGATATCCAGGGCAATGGCAACAACAATAACAATACCCTGTGCAATATACTGGTAGTTGGGGTCGATTCCCAAAAACTGCAGGCAGGTCTTCAACAGCTCAAACACCAGCACGCCGATCACAACGCCGGACACACGCCCGATACCGCCGTTTACAGACACACCGCCGATGGTACAGGCCGCAATTGCCTCCAGCTCATAACCGTTACCGGTGTTGACGCCTGCTCCGCCGGACTTGGCTCCCAGCAGAAAACCTGCAATTGCATAAAGAGCGGCCGCCGATACATAAATGATGATCTTGGTCTTCTTTACATTCACACCGGCCACCTCTGCCGCCGCCTCGTTGCCTCCGATGGCATACATAAACTTTCCGTGGCGGGTATAATTGTAGATAAACCACATGATCGCGCCGATTATAATCGCTATGAGGAACAAATATGGGAACACTCCAAACAGCTTACCGTTGGCAATGACCGTATAATCCGTCCGGTATCCGCCTAACGGAACCGACTTGGTATATACCAGGTTAATTCCATAGATTATCATCTGCATGCCAAGGGTTCCGATGAAAGCCGGCACGCTTAAGTACGCCACCACAATACCATTGATCATTCCGAAAATACAGCAGACCGCGACACAGATCAGCAAAATCAGCCACACATTCAGCTCAGGGAAATTCTTGGTCAGTTCAAAACGCCCGCTGTAATCCGCCCTCTGCAGCAAAGTACCTGCCAGACAGGCGGCAAGGCCTACGGAACGCCCTGCAGAAAGGTCGGTTCCCTTGGTGATCAGACATCCCGACACACCGATGGCGATGATAAAACGACAGGCTACATTGATGGAAATATTGCTGAAGTTACTGGGGCTGAAGAAATTCTCCTTTGTAACTCCCACCACTAAAACCATCAAAAGGATCAGTATCACAATCCCGTTATTGATCAATACATCTGCTACATTGACTTTCTTGCTGTTCATTCTCTCATCCTCCTCTTCCTAGAACTGGGTCGCGTAGCTCATAATACGCTCCTGTGTCGCTTCCTCACCCTGCACCTCACCGGTAATATGGCCGTTGCACATGACCAGGATCCGGTTGGAAACGCCGATCAGCTCCGGCATCTCCGAAGATATCATGATGATCCCCTTGCCCTGCTTTGCCAGCTCGATCATGATCTGGTAAATCTCATACTTTGCGCCGACATCAATACCTCTGGTCGGCTCGTCCATGATCAGGATATCCGGGTCATTGGCCAGCCAGCGGGAGATCAGCACCTTCTGCTGGTTGCCTCCGGATAAGGACTGGATCAGAGTCTTACTGTCAGGGGTCTTGATCGAAAGTTTTGCCACATTATCCTGTACCAGCTTTTCAATCTTGCCCTTGTTGAGCTTTACCCCCATCTCCAGATACTGATCCAGAGAAGAAATCGAAACATTGTCTGCAATAGAAAGGCATCCTAAAATACCGGTGCCGCGGCGGTCCTCCGTGATCATGCCGATTCCGCCGCGAATGGCATCCTGGGGACGCCGGATATTGACCTTTTTCCCTTTTATCAGAACTTCGCCCTGAGCCACATGGCGCATTCCGAAAATAGCCTCCATGAGTTCCGTCCGCTGGGCGCCCACCAGGCCTCCAAAGCCAAGAATCTCACCTCTGCGAAGTTCAAAGGAACAGTCCTGGAAAGAACGTTCATGAATGCTGGAGTATCCTTTTACCTCTAAAAGCACCTCCCCCACCTGGGCATCGTTCTTCGGCGGATAAATATTGGTCAGCTCCCGCCCCACCATCTGCTTGACGATCTCTTCATCCGTAATATCATCCATACTCCAGGACCCTACATAGGTTCCGTCACGCATGATGGTAATATCGTCACAGATCTCGCGGATCTCCGCCATCTTGTGAGAAATATAGACCAGGGAAACCCCCCTTGACTTCAAATCACGGATAATGCGGAAAAGAGCTTCTACTTCATTGTCAGTAAGAGAGGACGTGGGTTCATCCAGGATCACGACCCTTGCCTGGAGGGATACCGCCTTGGCAATTTCCACAGACTGCATCTGCGCAATGGACATGGTTCCCAGTTTTGCCTTGGGATTGTAGGGCATCTTTACATCATCCAGCCATTTTGCAGTCTCCTCAAACATTTTTTTGTGGTCTACCACCTTCAAAGGCCCAAAATTCTTTGTAGGATAACGCCCTGCATACATATTCTCTGCCACTGTCCGCTCCGGAATCGGCTGCAATTCCTGATGCACCATGGCAAGTCCCTTGTGCAGCGCTTCATCCGGATTGTGGATCTCCACATGCTCCCCGTCCAGATAGACCTCCCCCTCATCCATGTGGTAAATACCAAACAGGCACTTCATCAGGGTGGATTTTCCTGCACCGTTCTCTCCCATAAGCGCATGGACAGTACCCGGACGGACCTTCAGGTTGATCTTGTCCAGAGCTTTTACGCCAGGAAAGCTTTTGGAAACCCCTCGCATTTCCAATCTGTACTCTGCCATCCCATTCTCTCCTTTCATAAAATCGGGTGTGCCTTGCGGACACACCCGACACTTTTTATGTCTTTTCTCTTGCAATCGTAACCGTTCCCGCATTCCTTGAACAATTACCTGTAACTGCCGGCCGGCTCTTAAATCGCCCTCTCGGCGCCCGGCCGTTATGAATGCTTATTTAATCAGATCCAGAATCTCGCTTGCATTCTCCGGTGTAACCTTCACATAGTCAACCATATATACGTTGTCAACATCCTTGCCGTTTACAAAGTCAAGAGCTTTGTCGGCAGCGGTGTGGGCCTGGCCAAAGTAATCGTTAAATACGGTACCGGTCATCTTGCCGTTCATAACATGCTCAACAACCTCAACCAGAGCGTCAACGCCTACCAGATAGATATCCTCGTTGACTTTTCTTCCTGCCGCCTCAATAGCCTGCAGGGCGCCCAGAGCCATAGCGTCATTGTTACAGAATACAACGTCGATCTTTGCTCCGTGCTGGGACAGTGCGTTGGCAGTGATCTCCTGGCCCTTGGTCTGATCCCAGTCGCCGCGCATCTTTACAAGCTCCTCAACCTCAACGCCTGCACCCGTTAAAGCCTCGATGGACTTCTCGGTTCTGTACTGGGCGTCTACGTTCTCCGGATCGCCCTGAACCATGATGTAACGCACAACGCCGTCACCGTCGGCATCGCCCTTGTTCTCCAGCTCTGCGATCTCCTCGCCCTGGTAAGTACCGGACTGTCTTGCATCAGCGCCTACATAAGTAGCCTTGATTCCCTCGTCTACCCATGCCTGCTCTCTCTCTGCTTCCGGCTCACGGTTGATGTAAACCACCGGGATACCGGCCGCGTTACACTCTTCGGTAACGGTCGGCTCGGAAGAAGCCTGCACCAGATTGATAATCATAACATCATAACCCTGGGTGATGAAGTTGCGGATCTGGTTCATCTGCTCGCCCTGGTCGTTCTTGCCGTCCATGATGGAGATGTTCTCAGCTTTCAGTCCGCACTCTTCCACCAGATACTTCTGTAACTCCTCCCGGTAAAGGGTCATGAAGTTATCGGCAAACTGATAGATGGAAATACCCACTTTGATCTCGGACGGATCCTTGCCTTCCACAGCGCCTGCCGCGTCTGCTGCCGTAGTCTCTGCCGCGTCTGCCGCCGCAGTGGTCTCCGCTGCTGCTGCCGTGGTCTCTGCCGGTGCGGCTGCCGTAGTCTCTGCCGGCTTATCTGAGCCGCCGCAGGCTGCCAGTGACATTACCATGCAGGATGCCAGTGCCATAGCCATAATCTTCTTTGTCAGTCTCATATCGTAAATCCTCCCTTATATGGATTTGTATTTGTCGGATTTAGCAATTTTGCATTACCGACAAAATATATTATAACGGATTTTTATCTATTTTTCCATAAGATTTTTTTCGATTTTTATTAATTTTTTTCGATTTTCTTACATTCTGCTGAAATTCATCTGAAAATCCGTTCCACCGTTTTCTATGGCCCTGTGACAATCTCCTGAGGCGACCAATAATATTTCCCGTCCTCCAAGGACAGCTCCCGGGGAACTGCCTGTCCTAAAGCTTTAGCCGCCGCAATCGAAAAAATGGCCCCTGCATACTGCTCCTTGTCAGAAGACACCGTTCCCATAAGCTTTCCGGAACGGACCGCCTCAAGCCCCGGAGTGGTGGCATCGATCCCCACCAGGTTTATTTTCCCGGTTCCTGCCCGCTCCAGGGCGTCAATGGCCCCCAGGGCCATATCATCGTTGTTGCACACTACCAGCTCAATGGTATCCGGATACTGTTCCAGCCATTGTTCCATCAAAGCGGAAGCCTGGCTCCGCTCCCAGTTGGCAATCCCGCCCGTGATCTTCTCGATAGGCACTCCGCCGTCTTTTAAGGTCTGGATCGACCATTCTGTCCGGATCAGGGAATCCTGATGGCTGCTCTCCCCCTCCAGCAGCACATAGCTGACTACCCCGTCCCCGTTGATGTCCAGGCTTTCCGGGTCTTTCCGGTACTGATCCACCACAATGCTGCCCTGCAGCACCGCCGACTCCTTGGCCACGGCCCCCACATAATAAAGCTGGTCCCAACGGTCCATATCCTCTTCCACCGGCTGCCGGTTAAAAAAAACCACCGGAATCCCTGCCGTCATCGCCTTGTCGATCAGGGCTGAAGCCGCCGTCCTGTCCACCGGGTTAATGCACATCACATCGCATCCCAGGGATATAAAACGCTCCACCTGGTTGTTCTGGGTATTCTGGCTCCCCTTTGCGTCCTGAATGTCCAACGTCACCTTCACCCCATGTTTCTGTTCATACTCCTTGGCACATGTCTCCAGCTCTCCCCGTATATTATTGATAAACGTGTCATCCCCCCGGTACAGGCTCACTCCGATCCGGACCGACTTTTTCTCGTCCTTCCCGGCCTCTTTGCATCCTGCCGCCAAAAATACCATGCACATCCACAAAAAAAGCCATCCGGCTCTCCTTCCTGCTTTCTTCATAATAAAATAATCCTGCCTTCTTCCGAAAATATGGTTTTTGTGGGAAACGGTTCCTTATTCAATGGGATATAACAGCTTTTCATACTCCTCATTCCGCAGATCCTCCCGCCGGATACACCGGCTCTTTAAGTATCCCAAAGGTTCCGGGATCCGCTTTTCCGCCAGTTCCACCGCCATTTTAACACTCAGGTACCCGGCCGAAAAATCATCGGTTATGCAGAGCCCCTGTATTACCCCTTTGTCCAGATAATTCAACAGACGGACCGTGGTTCCTCTCCCATAGAGGCCCCCGATTTCCAAGTCTTCCCCCGGCTCCGAAAGCCCCTGGGCCGCCGCCGTCAGGGCCTTTGGGCCAAGGGCAACGATCACCGCCTGCCTTCCCTCCTTTTCCGCCGTCTTTCTTGCCGTCTCCTTTAACTCCTCTTCCCTGGCGTCCTGATGGAACGAAATTTCATAATTTGCCTGTTCCAGCACACTTAAAATTCCGTCTTTGAACCGTGTGCTGACCAGACCGGGTTCCGGCATCCCAAATAAATATATTTTTTTGTCCTGCCCCTGTTCTTCCAAAATTCTCTCCCCCAGTTCCTTCCCCATTTGGTAATAGTCAAAACAAATCTGCTCTATAATTCCGTCCTCCGCCGCGCCGGCCTCGGAGTTCAGCAAAACCATCGGCACGGTTATCCTTTTATCCTCCTGCATCTTTAAAACCTGCTCTTCCTCTACCGGGGACACAATCAGAGCCTTGCAGCCGTCCTGCTGCTCCCGCAAAATCAGCTCCTCCTGCTGCTTTTTGCTTCCTCTGTCATATAAGGTAATAAAGCTCACATCAGCATTCAGCTCCATGGCGGCCTGATCCATTCCTTTTCGGAAATTTATATAATTGTCATCCGAAGTATCCTCAATAATCACGGAAACGGCATAAATCGGTTTTTTTCTTTCCTTAATGACAAGATTTGTGGAAGACAGCAGAAAAAGCAGAAGAAGCGCTGCCCCGTACAAAATCCAGAGTATCTTTTCCTTTCGGGTAATCATGGCTTTTCTCCCTCCGCAAGCTTTTGGTACTCCACCGCGGGGAGACGGATCTGTATCACCGTCCCCTCATCTGGCTCCGACCGGATGGAAAGCCCGTATTCCTCTCCGAAATACAGGCGGATCCGCTCATTGACGTTTTTCACGCCGATACCGGAGCCGCGGCGGGAAGACGTGTGAGTTTTGCCCGTAAGCAGTCCTTCCACCTGCTCCCCTGTCATTCCCAGCCCGTTGTCCGCGATCGTAAACATGAGCATTTCCTTCTCCCTGGCTGCTTTCACAAGGATTTCCCCATCCCCGTCCATAAATTCCATCCCGTGGTAAATGGCGTTTTCCACCAAAGGCTGAAGCATCAGCTTTAAAGAGGCAAAAGAAAGGATCTCCGGTTCCGCTTCGATCCGGTAGGTAAACTTATTCTTAAACCGGGTCTGCTGGATCATCAGGTAATTCCGCACATGTTCCAGTTCATCCCTGACCATGATAATGCTTTTGCCCTTACTTAAACTGATGCGGAAGAACCGGGCTAAAGCCGTAACCACCTTTACCGCCTCCTGCTTCTGTTCATTTTCAATCATCCACACAATAATGTCCAGCGTATTGTACAGGAAATGCGGGTTGATCTGGGACTGGAGGACGTCAAATTCGCTTTTCCGCTTTGATTCATGCTCTGCCACAATATCCTCCATAAGAGTCTGGATCCTCTTTGCCATATCGCCGATGGATCTTCCCAAATGCTGGATCTCATAGGAACCTCCCGTATATACCTGCGTATCCAGCGCCCCTTCCTCCAGGGCATTCACCGACTTTTCCAACTCCTGGATAGGCGCGGTGATCCTGGAAGAAATATAAGAATTGACCAGAGCCAGAAGGAACACGAAAAATGCCGCCACAAACACCATAAACAGCCGGGTTTTTAAATTGTTCAGGGTAAAGCCCTGTTTTGGCGTCACCCCGATCAGCTTCCATCCTGTATACCCTACGGACTTCACCACCACATCCCGCTGCTTTCCCTCATAGACCTCCTGATAATTGCCGTCCCGGTAATCACAGGCAGCGGCAAGGTTCTCCCGGGCCAGCCCCGCATCGATGAGCTGCATTTTCGGATGGTAGATCAGCTCTCCGCCGCCGCTTACCAGATAGAGATATCCCGCGTTTCCCAGGGCCGCGTTATCCAGAAGCTGCTGCAGGCTCCCGTATGCTATGTCAATCAAAAGCACTCCCTGGTCCGTGGATGTTCCCTGGGTGATTTCCACTGCCCGCGACAGAGAGATGACCCACCGGTACTGATTCTCGCCATTATCAAAAATATACTGGACATGGGGCATGGAAAAATACAGGTTTTCCGGACGTTTCAGGGTGTTTTTAAACCATTCTTCCTCCGTCACGTCCATGCCGGTCTTCAGCCTGGCTGCAGGCACCGCAGACAACAGCTCTCCGCTCTTTGAGAGAAGGGCAATATTGGAAACCGAATCCTTGTTGTTGTCATACAAAAGGGTGATCTCGCTGTTCACGGTCTCTGCTTCCCCGGACAAATCCGCGTTTTTGATTACTCCGTAATAGAGGGAATCCGACAGCTTCATGATCGTGCGCAGATAAGAATCCACCGTCAGGTTCACCTGGTTGATCACCGCCTGGTTCTCCTCCTGGACCGTGGCGGAAAGCTGCGCCGTCAGCCGCCCGTACAAAGACATTCCGACCAGAAGGATCATCACCAGGGCACTGACCGTAAAGTAGACAAATATCGTGTAGCGTATACTGGTTTTCTGAAAAATATCCGGTTTCTTTGTCCTTATCATAGCCCTTAAGCTCCCCTGAATTTGGTAGGGGACACCCCGAATTTCTTTTTGAACACGTAACTGAAATAATTCTGCTCCTGATACCCTACTTTCCGGGCTATCACATACGTCTTGTCATTGGTCTCATTCAACAGCTCCACCGCCTTATTCAGCCGCACTTCCGTCAAATACGCCACATACGTTTTCCCTGTCACTTTTTTAAACATGGTTGAAAAATAAGCCGGGCTCATGTGAAGCTGCCTGCAGATCATCTCCACGGACAAGTCCGGTTCCTGGTAATGATCCTGGATATAAGCCTTGGCCTCCTCGATCACCTGTCTGGTCGTATTATCCCTTCGGCGGTTCATGGCCTCATTCATCTGGCACGCCGTGTCGATCAGCCAGGCCGTAAATTCCTCCCGGTTGTGTCCGTCTCCCAGGAATCTTATAACTCCCCCGTCCCCTTCAAAGACCTGCCGCAAATCCAGGTCATACTGCTGCATCAGCCGTGTAATACAGCCGGCCAGGGACAACATGTAGACCCGGTATTGGCTTACATGGACCTTCGCGTCCTCCATCCGCGCCGCCAGGGTCCGCACTGTCCCGGCAATGGTATCCGGCGTCCCGAATTTTATCTGTGCCTCCAGCTCCGCCTCATCCTTTTCCTCCAGTTGGAGTTTACCCCTGCTCACCGGCTCCATGTCGTTAATGTAAATAGTCCCCCCTGTCCCTACGATCGCCTTGTAGCCCAGGGCGTCCACCGCAGACTGGTACGATTTTCCGATCTGCTCCAGATCCTGGCTGCTGTGTCCCACTCCGATCGTCACCGTCACCTCCAGGATACGCCGGACCTCCTTGCACACATCCCCCAAAAGGTCGATAAACCCGGTCTGGGTATTCTCCCTGTCAATAGCGGCGATGATGGTAATGCCCCCGGTAGAATTAAAGATCGTAAAGCGGAAATATTTCTTCAGATTATCCTCCACGAGCTGACGGACAGAAATAGGAATCAGCTTTTGCTCCTGCTGCCGGGACAAAGGCTGTCCCTCTGCCCTCTCCTCAGGCTCTACATTAATAACCGCTGCCAGCCATTTACGGGCGCCTGAAATATCAATCCCGTATTCAGACATCTTAGAGGACACTTCCTCTCTCGGGACGTTTTCCCGCACCAGGTCATTTAAAAAAAGCTCCCGGAGAATAGGCAGGCTGTTTCGGTAACTTTCCCGCAAAAGACTGACATCGCGGCGCTGCTTGATCTCCTCGTCCAGATTTTCCCTGACCCGCCCCAAAATCTTAGTCAGCTCCTCCACGTTTACCGGCTTTAAAATATACTCGCTTACATTCAGCTTTATTGCCTGTTGCGCATATTCAAAGTCATCATATCCCGAAAAAATAAGGACTTTTATGGACGGATATTTCTGCCGGATCCGCGCCGTCAGGGTCAGCCCGTCCATATAAGGCATACGGATATCCGTCATCACCACATCCGGCTTTAACTGCTCGATCTTTTCCAGGGCCTCCTCCCCGTTATCGGCGTCTCCGGCCACCTCAAATCCAAGGCTTTCCCAATCGATCTTCCGGATAATGCCCTTGCGCACTTCCTCCTCGTCATCTGCCAGCAGAATACGATAATAACTCATAATTCAGAATTTCCTTTCTACGTCTTTTCATCCGCCAGCCTTGGCCAAATCCGAAACAGCCTCCAAAAGCCGTTCGTTTTCCTCATGGCTTCGGATACCCACCCGGTAATACCGAGCACCGTCCCTGCCTTCCTTCCTCTCCAGTCCATTGAAATTACCGCAGTCCCGGATCAGGATTCCCCTTTTTCTAAGGCCGTCCCACAGATATCCGTGCCTGTGCTCCTCTTCATCCTTAAAAAGCAGGTAATTGGCCTGGGAGGGAAACACTTTAAATCCCAGGCCGGCAAGCCGCCTTCCCATCCACTCCCGTTCCTGTCTGACCAGGATCCTTGCCTGTTCCAGATAACCACTTTCTCCAAGAGCCGCCGCACCGGCTTCCTGGGCAGGGACGGACACGCTCCAGGGCTGTCCCGTCAGGCGGAGACGGCCGGCCAGGTCAATATCACCGCAGACCGCATACCCCAGACGAAGCCCTGCCATGGCATAGGACTTGGTAAACGCCCGGAGAATGACAGCCTCCGGATATTCCTTAATCCTTTCCATAAAAGAATAGTCCCCAGGTTTATCCAGGAACTCGCAAAAACATTCATCCAGTATGAAAAGCCCATGCTTCTTTTTACAGGCATCCGCTATAATCTTTACCTGGCCTGCATCCAATGCCAGCCCTGTGGGATTGTTGGGATTACATAAAAATACTGCTTCCCCCTCTTCCAGCATTCCAGCCATTCTCTCCGCGTCTATGGAAAAATCCTGTTCTTCCTTCAGGCAAAAGAACCGGATACGGCAGCCTGCCTGCCTCAAAGCCTGTTCATACTCGGAAAAAGTAGGAGAAGGAAGAAGCGCCTGGCAGGGCTTTATCCGGCACACCAGCCGGTAGATCATATCGGCTGCCCCGTTGCCGCAGACAATCCGCCTTTTGTCTGCCTTATGATACTCCGCCAGTCTCTCTGTCAGCTCCCTGCATTCCGGGTCCGGGTAGCGGTCCCAATGGTCCACAGAAGCCCGGAGCGCTTCCTTTACTTTGGCGGGAAGGCCAAGAGGATTCACATTGACGGAAAAATCATAACGGATCCCTCCCTGGTAAATATCTCCCCCGTGAAGCCTTCCTGTCATGATATCCATTTGCCCGTCTGTCCCCAATTTAATAACACCCTTTCTTCTTGCAGGCAGAATACCCGCTGCTCTCAAGCGCCCCGCCGTCTCCTGGATAATACATGGTATTCTTCGGCAGAAGCCCCTCCACATTGCTGGTCTTATGGTATTTGCCTGTACTGATGTTTACCGTATAAAAATTCCCGGCGGCCGGTTTCTCCTTTACCATCCCCTCCACATAAGGATACTTGCCTGTCCAGTTGGAGGATACTTTTCCTGTCCCGGATGACGGAATCTGATTATCTGCAGATACCGGTTCTTTGGCAGGCGGCATTTCACTCTCCGCCGGCGCCGTAACCTCCGCCGCCTGTGTCTGGACCACGCCGTCCACCACCCAGGCGCCGCTTCCATCCACCGCGCTTCCGTCCGGGACGGTTGTATCCATCAGGCAATAGCCATTGGCGTCAAAGTAATAACGCCGGGAAATCCCGTCCCCGCCTCCCTCAATCCACTGCCAGCCGTCCGCCGGATAAGTTCCGTCGTCATTCAGATACCACCATCCTGTCCCGTCATCCTGCCAGCTTCCCGCAAAAGCAGGCGTCCCAAACGCCAGGGCCAGGATGCCCGCCATGGCAATCCTTTTCCATGTCTTCTTCATGATTGTCCTCCTTGTCTTCCTGCACAGCAATCTTAAATTTGATATACCGGTCAGGACAATATTCAGCCGATCAATCCTTAATCTCCCAGCAACACACGTTTTCTTTCTATCATTTCCCCGATTCTTGCAATATATTGGGAAACATCCTTCACATTCTCACACCGCTCAATCCGGTTTTCCCCTGAGATCACCCGCTTTGTAGTGGTCCCGGCCCCGCAGCCGATGATGGTCTGCTGTTCCTCCATAATCAGGATATTGTATATGCAGGCTTTCCCCGGCAGGGCATACCCGACGTTTTCAAAATTCCCCGCCATGTTCTTCTGCCGGTACAGATAATAAGGCTCCATCCCCATCTCCCGGGCATACCGGGCGGTCATGTCGATGATCTCCTGGGTTCCCACGATTTTATAGTCCTTATAGGCTTCCCGCATGGTATTCAGCCTGGCCGCCCGCTTTATGGCAAGAGAATGGACCGTCAGGCTGTCAGGACGTAGCGCCTTCACTTCTTCCATGGTCCTTTTCACATCTTCCTGCTCCTCCTGTGGCAGCCCCACAATCAGGTCCATATTAATATTGTCAAAACCCTCTTCCCGGGCCAACAGAAATTTCTCCCGGACATCCTCCACCGTATGGCGCCGCCCGATCAGGTCAAGGGTTTTCTGGTTCATGGACTGGGGATTGATGGAAATCCGGGTAACGCCGTATTTTTTCAATATCTTCAGCTTGTCTTTTGTAATGCTGTCCGGCCTTCCTGCCTCCACGGTAAATTCCGCGGCGCCCACGCAGTCAAAGGTTTTTGTCAGCTTTTTCATAAAAAGTTCCAGTTCATCCGGCGGCAGGGAAGTAGGAGTTCCTCCTCCCACATAAACAGAAGACGGACACCTTCCCGCCCGCCCCGCCACATAATCCAGTTCAAAAAAAAGCGCCTCCAGATACTCCCTGACACGTCCTGCCCATTTTTCTATGGGATAGGAGGTAAAGGAACAGTAAAGGCAGGTAGTGGGGCAAAAAGGAATCCCTACATACAGGCTGTATCCCTTTTCAAGCGGCCAGCCTTCCGGACATTCCGCCTGGTCCTGCCTCTCTCTCTTCCCTGTGCCGGCGTCCCTTTCTCTCTCTTCCCAATGCCTGGCAAACCGTGACAAAAGCATTCTTTCCCGCCGGGCCGTCTCCACGCACAGACGGATCTTCTCGTCACTGGCAAAATACATCTCCTTCATGTATCTGACGATCTCCTCATCGTCCATACCGTCCGCCAGCCTTGTCAGGGCAATCTTTGCAGGCCGGATCCCGGTCAGGGAACCCCAGGGAAGGCTCCTGCCTGTTATTGCCTTTAAAATCACATACAATCTGCGCTTGATCTTATTCTTTGTCTCTGCCCGGTTGTCATAATCCACCGGAATCGGCTCATCAAAATGATCCAGTTCCCTCCGCTCCGCCGGCATCGTGCTCCGAAAGCAGCAATGACCTCCCCGGAAAATCACCTGAAGACAAAAGCTTTTCCTGTTCTCCGAAAGCCTCCCGACCACACAAAGCCCCATATCCGGCGTTTCTTCATATACAAATTGCTCACCGGGGAAAAACGCCATCAAAAGCTCCCGGATATCCTGCTCATATCCATTATCATTTAACAATATCCCTATCATAGTGACCTGTCTTCCCTATCTCTTCCGGTACATTACCGCCGGGTTATATTGTTTTTCATACCTGATGGTCGTTGCCTCCCCGTGGCCCGGGTATACCATCGTATCCTCCGGCAGGACCAGAAGCTTCTCTGTAATAGACCGGACAATCGCCCTCATATCTCCTGTGGGAAGATCCGTCCGCCCCAGGGAACCGGCAAACAAAGTATCCCCGCTCATCAATACATCCTCTGATTCTATATAATAGCAGACCGACCCGGCCGTATGCCCCGGGGTCTCAAGGACCTTCCAGGAAAAACCAATGAGCGGCAGCTCATCCCCATCCTTCACCAGCACGTCCGCCTGTACCGTGGTCTGTTCTGTCCCCATGCTCCCGCTCAAATTCATGGACGGATCCTGTAAAAGCCGGTCTTCCTCCCTCCCTGCATAGACTTTGCAGGGAAATGCCCGGCAGATATCCTCCACGGCCATAATATGGTCAAAATGTCCATGAGTCAAAAGCACCGCCACCGGTCTCACTCCCAATTCCCGGCATTTATTCAGCACATAAGCCCCATTGTCCGCCGGGTCTATCACCACAGCCTCCCTTGTGCCGTCATTGTAGGCAAGATAGCAATTGGTGCTGACTTCCCCCAGCACATAAGTTTTAATCCGAAAATCACTCATCTCTCGTTTCCTTCCTTCAGTCTGTCCCATTTTCTTCCCAAAAGAAAAGCGCTGGCAGCGCTTCCCCGCCGTCACCCGGCCGTCCGCTCTATATCCAGCACTCCCTCAATCTGTCTTATCTTATCTGTCAAACGGGTCAGCTCATCCTTCCCATGAATATCAAATGTCATAATAATGGTGGCTTTCCCCTGCTTGCTGGTACGCACGTTAATGGAGGTGATATCGATCTGCCTCTCTGTAAACACCTTGGTAATATCCACAAATATCCCGATCCTGTTGTTGGCGAAAATCCGGATCTCCGTAGAGTACCGCTCTTTGCTTTCGTCTCCGTCCGTCTGCTGCCACTCTGCGTCTATCAGCCTTACTCTCTCCTCCTCGGGCAGGTTGATCACATTAATACAGTCCGTGCGATGAATGGAAACCCCTCTTCCCCTGGTGACAAAACCCACGATCTCGTCTCCCGGGACCGGGCTGCAGCACCGGGAAAACCGCACCGCCACGTCATGGATACCCTTGACCACGATGCCGCTCTTCGATCTTTTGGAAAGAGGCACATGGCTGCTGATATCGCTCAGGCCATCCAGGATATTCCTGTCCGTGACTTCGTTTCGGAGCTTCTTATTGCGCTCCTCCACCATCTTATTGATGACCTGTCCTTCCTTCAGCCCCCCATGCCCGATGGAAGCCAGCACGGAATCCCAGTCCTTAAAGGCATACCGCTTCATGACCTTTTCCTGGAACTCCGGCTTATTCAGCTCCGGGAAATTGATCCCCTTCCCCTTACAGTACCGGTCAATCATCTCCTTGCCTTTGATGATGTTGTCTTCCTTCAGCTCTGTCTTGAACCATTGGTTAATCTTATTCCTGGCCTGGGTGCTCTTAACCAGGTTCATCCAGTCCCTGCTGGGTCCTTTTGAATTCTGGGAAGTGATGATCTCAATCTGGTCCCCGTTCTGGATCACATAGTCGATATTTACCAGCTTGCCATTGACCCTGGCCCCTACCATCTTATTGCCTACCGCGCTGTGGATGGCATAGGCAAAATCGATGGGCGTGGAACCGCTTGGCAGGTTCTTCACATCCCCGGAAGGTGTAAAACAATACACATGGTCAGAAAACAGATCCAGGTCTCCCTTTACCAGATTCAGAAACTCCCGGGAATCGTCCGTATCCCGCTGCCACTCCAGAATCTGCCGCAGCCAGCTTAGCTTCGCTTCTTCATCCCCCGCCGCTATCTTGCCGCTGCCGCTCTCCTTATACTTCCAGTGGGCCGCGATTCCGTACTCCGCCGTCCGGTGCATCTCAAAGGTCCGGATCTGAATCTCAAAAGGCTGGCCCGTGCTGCCGATCAGGGTGGTGTGGAGCGACTGGTACATGTTGGGCTTCGGCATGGCGATATAATCCTTAAACCGCCCCGGAATCGGCTTATAAAGCTCATGGATCACTCCCAGGGCCGCGTAACAATCCTTCACGCTCTCCACAATAATGCGCACCGCAAATAAATCATAGATCTGGTCCACGGTTTTATCCTGATTCACCATCTTTTTATAAATGCTGAAAAAATGCTTGACCCGCCCTTCCACGCTGGCAGTAATGCCTGCCTCTATCATGTGGCTGCGCACGTCGTCCACAATCTTCTGGACAAACTGTTCCCTGGAATCCTTGCGCAGGTTTACCTTTTCCACCAACTCCTGGTATACCTCCGGCTTTAAAAACTTCAGGGACAAATCATCAAGTTCCGTCTTAATCCGGGAAATCCCCAGCCGGTCGGCAATGGGCGCATAGATCTCCAATGTCTCCCTGGCCTTCTCCTTCTGCTTCTCCGGCTTCCAGAACTGGCCGGTCCTCATATTGTGGAGCCGGTCCGCCAGCTTGATGATGATCACCCGGATATCCCTGGCCATGGCGAGGAACATCTTGCGCAGGTTCTCCGCCTGGATCTCCACCTTGTCTTTGTACCAGGAAAGCTGGGTCAGCTTGGTGACGCCATCCACCAAAAACGCCACCTCGGAACCGAACTCCCTGGTGGTATCCTCTAAGGTCATGGCCGTATCTTCCACTACATCATGCAGAAGCCCTGAAGCAATGGTCTCTTTATCCATCTCCAGATCCGCCAGGATAATGGCGACACAAAGCGGATGGATAATATAAGGCTCTCCTGACTTGCGCTTCTGCTCTTTGTGGGCGTCACGGGCAATCCTGTATGCTTTTTCAATCATGGTAATATCATCCGAAGGATGGTATTTCCGGATTGTCAGGACCAGCCTCCGGTACAACTCCTCCGGACTGGTAAAATCAGCAGGATTCTCCAGCTCGATGTTCATTTTCTTACCCGTATTTTCGTTCGTCATAGAAAAAGCCACCTTTTCTGAGCATTGTGTTTTCGCAAATAAGTATTTCGTTCTATTGTACACAAAATGCTATTGATTATCAAGCCCTTTTTTCCAGGCTTCTTATACTTACGATTCACGGAGTAGCTGTGGACAGTAATCTGGGCCGCCTCCATGGCACAACAAACCAAACCGGCATCCGCTTCTTTACAAAAGGATCATCAGCGCTCCCGTAATCATCACGATACTGACTATAATGGACAGGGAATTGACCGCGCTGGCCAGCTCCACATCTCCGTTCAGCCTGCCGGTAAAGGCCGGGGCCACCGAAGAGACCGGCCCTAAAGCAATCAAAGCAATCGCCTGCCGCACTTCCAGACTATATGGCAGGAAATAAAAAGCCGCCAGCGCAAAGGCCACCCCCATTCCATACCGTATAACCATAATCCGCACGATCCTGGCCAGCTTTTCCTTCCCCATCCGGATCTCAAATCCGATCCCGATCATCAGAAGAGCTAAAAAAGCATTGGCGCTTCCCACTGTACCCGCATAGGCAGTCACCATCTCCGGCAAGGAAATCCTGGCTGTCGCAAGCAGGGTCATGATCAGATAAGCATCAAAGGGCAGAGAGGAAAAAAGGCTCTTGGCCACGTTTTTCACCGAAGGCTTGTCTCCTGCCCCGGAAGCAATGGAAGCCATGGTAAACGTTGCCCCTGTACACATAACCGCGTTCCCTGCGTCAAAAAGGCTGGTAGCCGCGAATCCGACCGGCCCCAAAAAGCTCTGGACAAAAGGCAGGGTAAAATTCCCGACATTATAGCCGGATAGATTAATCATATCAAAAGCCCTTTGCTGCCTGGTTCCAGGCAGGTTTACAAGATAGCCCGTCACCACCATAACCAGGTTTGCCGCCACCCCCAGCACACACATAAACAGCAGGGAATTGTCCATGACAATCCTGCTGAAATTGGATACAATAGCGCAGGGAAGGGTAATCCGGACCACCACTTTGGAAAAGAGGTAAAAATCATCAGGATGAAAAAATCCCTTTTTCTTCAAGACATACCCTGTAACAATAATCATAATAAAAGCCACCGCCTTGGCCAGCACGGTCAGAATCCCTTCCATAACGCCCTCCTATCCTTATTATAATAACACTGTCTGCCGTTTCTCTCTGACGGCCCGCAATACGCGGGCGTCCCGATACCGGATTTGCCATCGCAATATTCTATCAGATATGGAAACGGGACGCAACCGATTTTTCCTTTTTATATTGACTTGCCGGATAAACCCCGTTAAAATAAAACAGAAAATCTGCCAAGGCTGAGACCTTCAGAAGAATACAAGACATGGCAGGATCCTGCCAGGAAAAGGAGACCCTGATGGAATCAAACGAATCAAAAATGGTACGCTTTGCCGAAGACGAAGTCATCCTGTGCCAGGGCAGCACGGAAAAAGCCCTTTACAAAATTCTCCATGGAAAAGCAGTTGTTTACCTGAATTACGGGCAGGAGGATGAATACATCGTAGGCATCCTGTCAGAACAGCGGTGCTTCGGAGAATTTACCCTTCTGTGCGGCAAGCCAAGCATCTATACGGTCGTCGCTTACAGCGACATCCTGCTTTTACGAATTCCGGAAGAAGATTTTGATTCCTTCATCCGAAGCAACAGCAGCAATGCCATTGACATTATGCGCAACCTTGCCAATACTGTCGTCACCATGAACTTCAACATCAACCTTATTTTAGAGGAGCTTGAGCAATCCAGCAAAATGGAGCCGGAAAAGATCAGGGAGATCAGCAGGAGGATTCCTCACTATGCTCCTGTTTCCGCAGAAGAACGCCCCCGTTTTTCCATCTATGGATAAAGAATTGCCCAAAGACATTTATTTTCATTTTTTTCACCAAATTTTCACACACTCCCGGAAATTTAATAAAAAATCAATAGTTTTTTTTCGGCATTTGTAGTAAACTCATGTGTGCAGCGATATAAACTATTTAAATTTTCGCAAGAGGAGTGATTAGTAATTATGAAAAAAGCATTGTTGACTGCGGCTATTTTGACTATGGTACTGGGTACGGCTGCCTGTTCTTCCAAAGCAGGAGATACCCCCGCCACAACCGCCGGAACTTCCACGGAAGCGGCCGAAAGCACAACTGCCACCGAAACATCAGAAGAAGAGACGGAAGCAGATTATGACGAGGTATCCATGACCGGCACCGTCACCGCTATGGACGGCGATATCCTCACGGTAAAAGATGACGACGATGACACAGATAAAGACTTTGATTTGTCCAATGCAGAGATAAATCAGGAATTTCCTCTTTCCGAGGGCGACATCGTAGAGATCATTTATCCCGATGGGACGGAGAAAGACCCGATCCCGGCGATTTCCCTGGAAGTTTATGAATCCGTGATCGGCCAGAACACCGACCCGTCCGCCACCGGTACGGTTGCCGAGGCTTCCGACGCCACCCTCACCCTTGACTTAGGAGATGGCGAAAGCTACACCTTTACCATTACCAATGCCTATATTGTAGCGGCAAACGGCATTGCCACCGGCAAGGAAGCCACCGTCACCTATATCGGCGAGATAGACGACGAGCCCATCGCCACAAAGGTTGTCATGGAAGATTCCTATGACACCGAGGAAGCCGAGCGGAACGCCTTTGTGGGAAAGGTATCCCAGATCGAAGAGAACAGCATTGTCCTGGAATCTGCCCAGGAGGAGTTCTATACCTTCACTTCTGATGATATCGACTTCTCCCAGCAGAAGGTCGGCGATACGATCACCATCTTCTATACCGGCACCCTCTCCGGCAAAACTATCGCCGCCGAGGAGATCGAATAACCGAAATCCGTCCGCCGGACAGAGATTTTATCCTGAAAATGAAAAAGGCCCGCCATACCCTTCCCGGTACGGCAGGCCTTTTTTCAGATATCATATCCGACCATCCGGATATATTCCACAATCAGCTCCACCACCTGATCTAACTCCAACCGGCTTGCATTGATCGGAAGATCATAGTTGGACACATCCTCCCATTCCTTTCCGGTAAAATAGTGATGATATTCCCTCCGCTGTTTTGTGATCCGGTTCAGCTTGGAAAGAGCCTCCTTTGTGTCCACGATCCCGTCTACCGCCATGGTACGGCGAATACAGGTATCCGTATCGGCATACACGAAAATCTTGATCAGATCTTCCTTTCCTGCCGACTCCAGCACAAAATCCGCGCAGCGTCCCACAATCACACAGGATTCCGAATTGGCCAGCTCCCGGATCACCTCAGACTGAAATTTAAAAAGATTCTCCGGCGATGTCACATCCCCCTCTGTCTTCGGCGCCCCCACAGGAGCGTGGCGCATCCCTCCCACGATCCGGCGCAGAAGATTATTGCCGGCCTTCTCATCCGCCAGCCGGAAATACTGTTCTCCCACCGCGCTTTTCTCCGCTGTCATGCGAAGGATCTCATCGTCATAAAAAGGAATCCCCAGCTTTTCGGCCAGCTTCTCCCCCACAATCCTCCCCCCGCTTCCATACTGCCGCTCAATGGTGATCACCAGCTTGCTTTTATCCATAAAATACCTCCTTCCTTAAAACTAAGTTTTCTTCCATTATACCATGTCCCCTAACCTCGTCAAGTACCTCCCCGCAAGGAACCGACATCCGCCCCCTGCAAATACTACCATTCCCAGTCCGCCGATAACTTAGCCCGGGCTGTTATTCGTACCCCGAAAAACCCTGGAAGAACGTCGGCGCTTAATGAGCTGAGACGCTTTTCTCAGCGAATTTAGCGTCCGCTACGTTCTTCACGGAGCGAAAGCGCGTTTTGCGGGGTACGAATAACAGCCCGGGCGGACCCTTCGCGAATCAAATCATACCATACATACCACGAAACCAAAAAAGCCCTGCCCCCACAGGACAAGGCCCATCTTCATCTTATTTTGTCAGCATCATTCTGTCATTTGCAAAGCTCCCCCCGCTGGCCTCCGCAAACTTATGCAGCAGATCCTCCACCGTAAGCTTCTTCTTCTCCTCCCCCGACACGTCATAAATGATCTGCCCGTCATTCATCATAATAAGCCGGTTGCCGATATGGATGGCATCCCGCATATTGTGTGTGATCATCAGGGTAGTCAAGCGGTCCTGGTTGACAATGGTCTCCGTGGTCTCCAAAACCTTTGCCGCCGTCTTTGGATCCAGGGCTGCCGTGTGCTCATCCAGCAAAAGCAGTTTCGGCTTTTCCAGAGTGGCCATCAAGAGGGTAAGGGCCTGCCGCTGTCCGCCGGAAAGCAGCCCCACCTTGGACGTAAGGCGGTTCTCCAGCCCCAGATTCAGCTTCGCCAGAAGATCCCGGTACAGTTTTCTCTCGCTGTTTACGATACCGGACTTTAAAGTGCGCCTGTGTCCTCTGCGCAGCGCCAGGGCAAGATTCTCCTCAATCCCCATGGTAGCCGCGGTGCCGTTCATGGGATCCTGGAACACTCTCCCCAAAAACGCCGCCCTCTTGTGTTCGGACAACATGGTCACATCCCTGCCGTCAATGAGGATCTTTCCCTCATCCACCCGCCACGTGCCGGCAATGGCGTTTAAAAGAGTGGACTTCCCGGCGCCATTTCCTCCGATTACGGTCACAAAATCCCCGTCCGCCAGGGTAAGATTCAATCCCCGGAGGGCTTTCTTCTCATTGACCGTACCTGGATTAAAGGTCTTGGATATATTTATCACCTCAAGCATTGGTTCTGCCTCCCTTCTCACCGATCTTCGCCCTGCACCAGATCCAGAAATTCAAGACCCGCTGCCTCATGGTGGAAATACCTAAGAACACCGCCACCACCAGAGCCGACAAAAGCTTCAGAAGATCCGTATCCAGTCCCATGGCAATGACAAACTGCAGAACCAGATAATAAATGATGGAACCCAAAGCCACACCCAGCAGACGGAAGCCAAAGTTGACAAATACCTTTCCAAAAATAGCCTCCCCGATGATCACTGCAGCCAGGCCGATGACAATTGCCCCCCGGCCCATATTGATGTCCGCAAATCCCTGGTACTGGGTGAGAAGGGCGCCGGATAAAGCCACCAGGCCATTGGAGATCATCAGTCCCAGCACCCGGTTTAAATCCGTATTGATCCCCTGGGCCCGGGCCATCTTGTCGTTGCATCCCGTAGCCCGCAGGGAACATCCCAGCTCCGTGCCGAAAAACCAGTACAGAAACACAATCAGCAGGATAATCAAAAGAGACACGATCAAAATCGTATTCTTATACAAAGGAACATTTTTAATAAAACGAAGGGAAATCAAAAGCTGGAACTTATCCACATTAATGGCCTGGTTCGCCTTTCCCATAATTTTCAAATTCACAGAATAAAGCCCGAGCTGCGTCAAAATTCCGGAAAGGATCGCCGGAATTCCCATAAAGGTATGGAAAATGCCCGTGACCAGACCGCATACCATCCCTGCCAAGATCGCTCCGGCAAGGGCCACCCACACATTCTGTCCGTTCAGCATCAGCATAATGCAGACCGCGCCGCCGGTACATAATGAGCCGTCCACCGTCAAATCCGCTATATCCAAAATCCGATAGGTGATATACACACCAATCGCCATAATTCCCCATATCAGTCCCTGGGCTACTGCCCCGGGCAATGCGTTCAGCAAACTTATCATATCGATTCATCCTTGTTCTGCAAGATTAATGTCATATGGCCTGCCCCATATGCTCAAAGCAGCAGCGGGAGGAAATCTTCTTCCATCCCGCCGCCTGGCTGTTTTGTCCATAGCTGTCCAGAAGATATCAAACTGCTGAAAAATTACTCCTCAATAGCTACATAATCATCAGGAACCGTAATATTTAAGGCATCACAAAGGCTCTTGTTATACTTTTTGGTAAACTGCGGCGCATACTCGATAGGCATCTCGGAAATATCGGCCTCTCCGGTCAGGATCTTTGCCGCCATCCTTCCCGTACCCACACCCAGATCATAATAGCTGATGGACAGAGTCGCCACTCCGCAGCCGCGGCACATGCCTTCCTCACCTGCCACCACCGGGACGCCGGCCGGCTGGCAGACATTGTTCACCAGTTCCGTGTTGGCCGCAGCCGTATTGTCCGTAGGCACATAAATCACATCGCTCTCGTCTGCCGCCTTGGTCACAATAGTGGTCAGATCATTGGAATCGGAAAACGCATAGTACTCACAGGTATATCCAAAGGCTTCCAGAGCCGCCTTCACCGTGTCTACCTGGTACTGGGAATTCGCCTCGGCAGAGCAGTAAAGAAGCCCTACCTTCTTGGCATCCGGGAACAGTTCATGAAGCATAGCCGCCTGTTCGTCCAAAGGAGCCAGGTCGGACGTACCGGAAATATTGCCGCCTACCGTACCGGTAAATCCGTCAATTCCAAGAGCCACCCCATATTCGGTTACGGAAGTTCCCAGAATCGGAATCTCGTTGGTACCAGCCTGGGCCGCCTGAAGGGCAGGAGTGGCATTGGCAAGGATCAAATCCACATCGGATGATACAAAGCTGTTGATAATGGTGGAGCAGGTATTGGAATCTCCCTGAGCATTCTGCTCGTCAAAGCTCACGGCATCTCCTAAGGCTTCCGTCAAAGCATCTTTAAAGCCCTGTGTGGCGGCGTCAAGGGCATCGTGCTGTACCAACTGGCAGATCCCCACCGTATACGTCTCACCGGACGCTTCCTGTCCCGCGCCGTCCGCCGCTTCTGAAGTATCCTTGGCTTCGTCTCCCGCCGCCGCGGCAGTCTCCCCCGCCCCGGCGGTGGTTTCTGCCGTGCTGCTGTCTTTTGCGCCGCCGGAACATGCCGCCATGGACATTACCATAGACGCCGCCAAAATCATGGATAAAAGCTTTCCTGATTTTTTCATAATCTTTTCTCCCTCTGGTTTTATGTTTTATGTATTCCGAAAGAACACACTTGGTATCATACTACAAAATTCCACCCACGTCAACTTTATATAACTTTAAAATGTTAAAATTTAAAGCAGTAAAGTAAAAATCCCGGCAATACCCCCGCAATAAAAAACCGTCAGCCGATCCTTTGCAAATATCGTCATTTTATACAAAATACAATCCATTATTCATTTGCCATTTTACGTTTTTTCTATTATAATAGTCAGTATATAAAGATTTTGTCAATATTTGTAAACAGAACGGAGGAAAGTATGAAACAACACTTAGGTGAAAAAGCTTCAACCGCACAAGGCTTTATTTTTAAGACAGCTATGTTTTTGGAACTGCTGATGGCGCTCATCGTGATCGTGGCGCTCGCCATTATGTTCACCCGCGTCCCGGGGGATTTGCTGCAGTTGGTACACAGCGGGGAGTTCAATCAGTTCCTTAAAATGATGTTTGACCTGATTATCGGAATTGAGCTTTTAAAGATGCTGTGCCGCCATGATCTGGACTCGGTAGTGGAGGTCCTTTTATTCTCCGTAGCCAGGGAGATGATCATCGAACATATGCCGATCTATTTTACCCTGGTAGGGATCATCGCCATTGCCATCCTGTTCCTGATCCGGAAATACTTATTTGTATCTGCCCTTGACAAGGAAGACAACGAATATTTATAAAATTTCAGGGCGGCCCGGCCGGGCCGCCCTTCTTTGTCCGGGCTGCCGGGCTTTCACAAAAGTTCCCGGTACACCCGCAGCACATTCCCATGAAAAACAGCCTCGATCTCCGATACGGTAAATCCCTGGCGGCTCATCTCATCAGCAAGAAGCCCCATACCGGAACTGTCTTCCATCTCCAGGACGCTTGTGATCCCGTCAAAATCACTGCCCAGGCCGATACATCCTATCCCGCCCGTTTTCTTCATATGCTTCATATGCATCACCATATCCCGGCAATAACTGCGGACCGGTTCCTTTCCGTCTTCCTTATCCCGAAGAAAAGACGCGCAGAAATTAATACCGGCCACACCGCCACGCTCTGCCAGGGCATGGATCATTTCGTCTGTCAGGTTGCGGGGATGCCCTGCCACCGCCCGGGCATTGGAATGGCTTGCCACAAAAGGCTTTTTCGTGTAACGGAACACATCCCATATTCCCGCATCGTTCAGGTGGGAAATATCAATTATCATTCCCATGCGTTCCATCTCCCTCACAAAATCAATCCCCGTCCCCGTAAGGCCGTTCTCCGTGTCCGGAATACAAAAGGGCCGGCCGGTTCCCTTATCCGGGAGAATCCGGTTGGGATATCCCAGCCCGTTGGGGAAATTCCAGGTCAGGGTCATCATCCTGACTCCCAGCCGGTAAAAATCACGGAGATACTCCAGTTTCCCACAGCAGACGCCGCCCTCTTCTATCGCAAGCAGCGCCGACATCCTTCCCTCTTTCTTGTTTCTCTCAATATCCTGCCAGTTTGTCACCACGCGGATCCGGTCCGTGTAAGGCCGCAATTCTTCATAGAAAACATCTATCAGCTCCATGACATATTCAAAAGGCTTCTCCTGCTTTTCCAAATGGGTAAACAGGGCAAAATTCTGCAGAAGATAATTGCCTTTTGCCATTTTCTGCAGGTCAATATGTAAGGAATTGCAAAAAAGATCCCCCTCCTCCCCCCTTTTTCTGCGCTCGAAAATCTCCGATATGGTATCACAATGCATATCCGCCACCTGAGTATACGCTGTCTTTTCCATGGCCGTCCTCCCTCATGCCTGTTTCTTCGCAGCAACGCCCCGATTTCTTTTCGGGACGGTTCCTTACTGCCATATTTTATCTATATGTATTATTATAGCATAAATCCCGTGGACATCACCCTTCACTTAACATTTTTGATACTTTTCCATACATAAATATCTTTTCAGAAATCGTGATTCCGCTATAATGGTAAATAAACCAAAAAGAAACAATAAACATTTCAACAACATAAAATAATATTCAACGGAGGATATTGTTATGGCGATCATTTTCCACGAAGCCGCAAGAGAGTTCCATCTTTACAACGACAAACTCAGCTATATTATAAAGATCCTCGAAAACGGCCACTTAGGCCAGCTCTACTTTGGAGCCAGAATCGCCGACCGGAAAGATTTTGACCATCTTCTGGAGACCTGTTACCGTCCCATGACTGCCTATCAGTCTGAAAATTATGCCTTTTCCTTAGAGCATATTAAACAGGAGTATCCCGTCTACGGCACCACGGATTTTAAGCTGCCTGCCATGGAGATCCTGCAGCCGGACGGCAGCCGGATCACCAACTTTACCTACTGCAGCCACCGGATCTTCCAGGGAAAGCCAGGCTTAAAAGGCCTTCCCGCCACCTACACCGAGGCGGAGGAAGAGGCCGATACCCTTGAAGTGACCTTAAAGGACGAGCTTCTCGGCTTAAAGCTTATCCTTCTGTACACGATTTTCAACAGGGAAGGCGCCATTGCCAGAAGCGCCCGGTTTGAAAATCCAACGGAGGAAACCTATAAGATCACCAGAGCCATGAGCACCAGCCTGGACCTGCCGGACTGCAATTATGACTGGATCCAGTTTTCCGGCGCATGGTCCAGAGAACGCCAGGTAAAGACAAGGCGCCTTGAGCAGGGAATTCAGTCCGTTGGCAGCAACCGCGGCCATTCCAGCGCCACCCACAATCCTTTTATCGTGTTAAAGAGGCCCACTGCTGATGAATTCCAGGGTGAGGTCATGGGTTTTTCCCTCATATACAGCGGCAACTTTCTGGCACAGGCAGAAGTTGACACCTACAATGTGACCCGTGTTATGTTAGGCATCCATCCCTTCAGCTTTACCTGGAATTTAATGCCGGGTGAAAGCTTCCAGACACCGGAAGCCGTTACGGTCTACTCAAAAGACGGTTTAAACGGCATGAGCCAGACTTTCCACCGCCTGTACCGCAGCCGCCTGGCCAGAGGAGAATGGAGAGATAAGGTCCGCCCGGTTCTTTTAAACAACTGGGAAGCTACCTATTTTAATTTTGACGAGAACAAGCTGGTTGACATTGCCAGGGCGGCAAAAGCCGACGGCGTGGAACTGTTTGTGCTGGATGACGGCTGGTTCGGCGCCCGCAGCAACGATTATGCGGGACTGGGCGACTGGTATGCCAACACGGAGCGCCTTCCAAACGGAATCAAGGGACTTTCTGAGAGAATCGAAGCCTTAGGCATGAAATTCGGCCTGTGGGTAGAACTCGAGATGGCAAATATGGACAGCGACCTTTACCGGTCCCATCCGGACTGGCTGCTTCAGACGCCGGGACGTACCCTGTCCCACGGCAGGCACCAGTATGTGCTGGATTTCTCCCGCGCCGAGGTGGTAGACCACATTTACGATATGGTTGCAAAGATTTTGTCCGAATCCAAAGTTTCCTATATTAAATGGGACATGAACCGTTCCATCACAGAATGCTACTCCCTGGCACTAACCCCGGAGCGGCAGGGCGAGGTGTTCCACCGGTATATACTGGGGCTGTATTCCTTATATGAAAGGCTGATCCAGAACTTCCCCCATATTTTGTTTGAATCCTGTGCCAGCGGCGGCGCCCGGTTCGATGCCGGAATGCTGTACTATGCTCCTCAGTGCTGGACAAGCGACGACTCGGACGCAGCAGAGCGGATCAAGATTCAGTACGGCACCAGTTTTGGGTATCCGGTAGTCAGCATGGGGGCTCATGTGTCTGCCGTCCCCAACCATCAGCTCAACCGCATAACCCCTCTGTCCACCCGGGGCAATGTGGCATTCTTCGGCGCCTTTGGCTATGAACTGGATCTGCAGAAGCTGTCACCAAAAGAGCGGGAAATGGTCCGGGAACAGATCCGTTTTATGAAACGTTATCGTTCTGTGATCCAGTTCGGCACCTTCTACCGGCTTCAGAGTCCTTTTGAGAACAATATTGCCGCCTGGATGACCGTATCGGAGGATCAGAAAACCGCAATCGTGGGATACTACAAGATCCTCAATGACGTCAACTGCGAGTACCGCCGTCTCCGTTTAAAAGGCCTGGATCCGGATAAGATTTACCATATCGACCAGACCGGCAGCTGTCATGGCGGCGATGAATTGATGAATTTAGGGCTTATCACCACAGACGCCTCCGCCGGACAGCCAGGCAGCGGGCAGCCGGAAGAGGGCTTTGACGTCTGTACGGACTTTTGGTCAAAGCTTTATGTGCTGACAGCAGAATAAAAAACCATACCTTGTCGTCAGTACTATCCATAGGTCAATATTGTTAAGTTAAAGATTTTTCCAAAGGGTCCGCACCATTTAAATGAAAGGCGCTACCCCCATAGAACAGGCGGACCTTTCGGAATCACTGTAAACAGCGTCAAGCTCTGCACGACAAGATATACCTTTTCGTGCGGAGCCTGACGGAGCACGCCTGCCCGAGGGGCATGTATTATGAGATGCCCGGAAGGGTATATAAAAACGCGCGGATGTCCTGAAAGTTTATAACCATTCAGGACATGGCGCGTTTTTCTGATTATTTTCTCCAAAAGGTCCGCACTCCTAAATGGAATGCCATTGTTCCATAAAACAGCCGATAACATAGCCTGGCCTGTTACCCATACCCCGGAAAACCCTCGAAGAACGTCGGCGCTTAATGAGCCGGGATGCTTTTCCCGGCGAATTTAGCGTCCGCTACGTTCTTCACGGAGCGGGAGCGCGTTTTCCGGGGTACGGGTAACAGGCCAGGCGAATCTTTCGGAATCACTGCAAACAACATCCACCCCTCATTCCATCCCCGCCGGCAAAAGACTCTGCAGCTCCCTCTGCAGCCGCTCCCGATAAACCGCCGACACGGTGCTCCGGTACTTGGTGGGCGCGACCCCCATCCGTTTCTTAAAAATGGCCGAAAAGGCTGCCGGATTCTTAAATCCGCAGCTCTCTGCCACTTCCTCCACCGGCTGTTCACTTAAGGTAAGAAGTTCCGTAGCGCGGGTAATGCAGAAATTGGTCAGATATTCCTTTGGGGACACTCCCAGGGTCTCATTGAAAATCTGGTATAAGTAGCCCCGGCTCACCGCCACCTGCCGGGCGATATCCGCCACCTGCAGCCCCTCGGAAAAATGCTGCTGGATAAAGGCCACCGCCTCCCGCAGGTAACGGTTGGTATTCTCCCGGTGATGGTCCGGGTCATACTGCTGCTCCGGCTGCTCGTCCCCTGCCACACAGGACAGAAATTCATAAAACAGCCCATGGAGGTAAAATTCATTCCTCAGACTGTTTTTGTTATGCTTTAACATCTCCATCACCAGCCCCCGGATCCGCTCCCTCTCGCTGCTTTTAAATACCAGATGGTTGTGATTGAGTCCCATCCGGTACAGATACTCCGGCGCCCGGGGGCCGGAAAAACCTACCCACACATAGGTCCAGGGGTTGTCCGGACATGCCTGATAAAAGGTCACGGTATTGGGTTCAATAAGAAAACCCTGCCCGGCCTTTACATGGTAACGGCTGTCCCCTACCACATATTCCCCTTCGCCCTCGAGGACATAGTGAACCACATAATTTGGACGCACCGCGGGGCCAAAGTAATGAAACCGGTCACACTTTTCATATCCGCAAAAACACAGATAAAAATCCTGAATCTGACGATTGGTCAGTTGAAGCACGATTGATTGTTCCATAAATATTCTCCATCCCCTGTCCATACGCAAATAACATCCCCCTGCCCGGGCGGACTGCCAGACTGCTTTCTTTTGGCGGCCCTATCCCTGCCCCGTCATGCAATGGGAGGCTGCTTTTCCGTATAGCGATCCATGGTTTCTTTATGGCTCCTGTAATTTTTCGGACTTAATTCAAATTTCTTTTTAAATGCTTTGGAAAATGCAAGAGAATCTTCATATCCTACCGCTGCAGATACCTCTGTCACCGGCAGTTCTGTGGAAATCAAAAGATTTGCCGCCTTATGGAGCCTGAAATCCATCAGAAACTTCTGGGCTGACAGCCCCAGCTCCTTCTGAAACACATGATTCAGATAGGTACGGCTGATTCCTACATAGTCAGCTATGTCCGATACGTTGATCCCATAGCTGTGCTTCCACTTTACATAGTCAATGGCCTGTTCCACATAGACATTGCTGCTGTAGTCGTAACGCCCCGAGCCGCTTTTCTGGTTCAGGTAATCATGGCTGTAATTCTCAACCAGCAAAGCCAGAAGCATCATCAGGGAAGAATTGCGCTTCAGGTCATTGGAAAAGGAAAGCTGGACAGAACTTAAAATCATGTTGATCTGTTCTTCCACCTGGTCCCGGTTCTTAAAAGGCAGTACATACGCCTGCTTGGAAAAACCGCAGTTTTTTAAAATCGCCTCCGCACGGATTCCGTCAAAACCTACCCAGGCATAGGTCCAGGGATCCTCCGGATCAGCTCCATAGCGGTTCTCCTCGCCGGGGCGGATCAAAAACATCTGGTTTGCCGTCAAAAAGTACGTGATTCCGTTTGCCGTGTAGGATCCTTTCCCGTCCAGCACAAAGTGAATGATGTATTCTTCTCTCATAGATCGCGCAATGGAGTGGGTGGGCTCGCAGTGCTCCAATCCGCAGTGAATCAAATATAGGTCCATATAAGTTCCCCGCAGATGCTCCAGGCAGCGGAATTGGGCAGAATCGGTATACTTGACATTTCTCATAAAATTCATTCCTCCAGTTTTTTAGTAATTTTCAACAATGGTCTATGATGCTAACACTGGAAAACCAATTTTACATTTAATCATATTATACACCAAACTAATACATTTTTCCATATCCTTATTCATTTTTCCATGTTAAAAATACGACTTTTATTGTCAGTTATCCATAGACAATATTATCGTCTTTTCATATAATTATTTCAAGAAATTAAGTCAATATGACGAACACGGGAGGTAATTATCATGAAGAAACGCAACAAATTTCTAGCCATGGGCCTTTGTGCGGCTCTGACAGCAACCACTTTAGCCGGATGCGGCGGCAGTGCCGGAGGCGGCGGAAACGCCGGCGGAGACAGCGCAGGCGGCGGCAATGGGGGCGGCGGCGATGCCGGCGGAAAGCTGACCGTAGCCATCTGGGACAACGGACAGCAGCCGGGCCTTCAGAAAATCCTGGATGATTTCACCGCTTCCACAGGGATTCAGACCCAGCTTCAGGTTATTGAGTGGAACAGCTACTGGACTCTCTTGGAGGCAGGCGCTTCCGGCGGCGACATGCCTGACGTATTCTGGATGCACTCCAATGAAGCGGTCCGCTACATGTCCAACGGCATCCTGTTAGACATCACCGACAAGGTCAATGCCAGCGAAACCCTGGAACTGGACAAGTTCCCGGAGGATTTAAAGAACATGTACACCTATGACGGCAAGATTTACGCGCTTCCCAAGGACATGGATACCGTTGCCATCTGGTACAACAAGGATATGTTTGACGAGGCCGGCATCCCCTATCCGGACGGAAGCTGGACCTGGGATGATTTTTATGATATTGCCAAGAAGCTTACCAAGGACGACGGCAGCCAGTTCGGTTTCTGCGCCAACCCGTCCAATGAGCAGGATACCTGGATGAATACCGTATATACCTTAGGCGGATGCGTGTTAAACGCAGAGGGCAAGTCTGGATTTGACGATCCCAAGACGGTTGCCGCCATGGAATTTGTTGATAAGCTGGTAAAGGAGACTATGCCTCCGGCATCCACCATGTCCGAGACTGGTACGGACGTACTGTTCGGCTCCGGCAAGGTTGCCATGATCAGCCAGGGTTCCTGGATGGTAGCTGCCTTTAAGGACAATGAGTACATTGCCCAGCACGCAGACGTGGCAAGGCTTCCCAAGGATCCGGCGACCGGCAGAAGCATTTCCCTGTACAACGGCCTTGGCTGGTCTGCTTCCGCAGGCACCAAGAATCCGGAAGGCGCCTACAAGCTGATCGAGTGGTTCGCTTCCAAAGATATGCAGCAGAAGCAGGCAGAGCTTGGCGTGACCATGTCCGCATACGAGGGCGTATCTGATGCATGGGTTGGCAACACCGACCTGTTCAACCTGCAGCCTTATCTGGACGCTATGGATGACGTAGTGTTCCGTCCTGCTACCAAATCTACCCTGGCTTGGTGGAACCCCATGGTTGAGGAGCTGAAAAAGCCCTGGAACGGTGAGGAGGATATGGCTACTGCCTGCGCCAACATCGCAAAGGTTATGAACGAAAAGATTGCAGAAGAAAACTAAAAAGCCACATATTTCGGTTCTCTGTAATGCCGGTATCCAAACGCAGATACCCGACAGTCCGGATTCCCTGTTTTCCGTTTGTTATAGAAAGAATCCGGACTGCCCACGGCAGAACCACAGCACTAAATCAAGAGAAGGGGTGAACTTGTGAGCAACATCAAAAAAGGAACCAGCCGGGAACGCAACGAGTTTATGTGGGGATGGCTCTTTATCCTTCCCACCATGTTCGGACTTATTGTCCTGAATATTATTCCGATTTTCCAGACCATCTGGCAGAGCTTTTTCAAAACCGGCGACTTTGGCAGAGGCAACATCTTCATCGGAGCAGAAAACTACATCCGCCTGTTCGGGGACACTGAGGTATGGCAGTCTGTACTGAATACCTTTAAGTATGCGATTGTGGAAGTTCCGTTCTCCATCGCGATCTCCCTGGTCCTGGCAGTTTTGCTGAACAGGAAAATGAAAGGCGTTTCTACTTACCGTACTATCTTCTTCCTTCCCATGGTTGCAGCTCCTGCTGCAGTAGCAATGGTATGGAGATGGCTGTTCAACACGGAATTTGGTCTTTTGAATCACATATTCGGCGGCAATGTGCAGTGGATTTCCGATCCAAAGATCGCGGTATTCAGCATTGCTGTTATCGGTATCTGGTCCATCATCGGTTACAACATGGTACTGTTCCTTGCCGGGCTTCAGGAGATTCCGAGAGACTATTATGAGGCCGCTGACATTGACGGGGCCAACGGGATTGAGCAGTTCTTCAACATCACCGTTCCGCTGCTTTCCCCGACTATCTTCTTCGTCAGCATCACCAGAATCATCGGCGGGCTGCAGGTATTCGACCTGATCTTCATGGTTATGGATAAGAACAATCCAGCCCTTTACAAGACCCAGTCCATCGTATACCTGTTCTATCAGAACTCCTTTGTGGAGAATAACAAAGGCTATGGTTCCACTATCGTTGTACTTTTGATTGCCATCATTATGGTCATCACAGTATTCCAGATGATTGCACAGAAAAAATGGGTTTACTACAATTAGGATTAGGAGGAGGAAATTGTTATGGAACAAAGAGCAAAAATCATGTCAATCGTCATTCATCTCATCCTGATTCTGGTATCCATCACCATGCTGGTTCCGTTTCTTTGGATGGCGTTGACAGCATTTAAGTCAATGACAGAAGCTACATCTGTGAATCCTTTCGTCATTTTCCCAAGTGTATGGCGGACAGAGAACTTCACCACGGTTATCAACAACATGGATTTCCCAATCCTGTACTGGAACACCCTGCTGCTGATTGCAGGACGTGTTATTGCGGCAGTCCTGACTGCTACCCTGGCCGGCTATGCGTTTGCCAGACTTGAATTCAGAGGCAAGAACTTTATGTTCTCCCTGATCCTGTTCCAGATGATGGTTCCCGGACAGATTTACATCATTCCCCAGTACCTGATGGTCAGCAAAATGGGAATGCTGAACACCATCTTTGCCTTGGTATTCCCAGGCCTGGTTACTGCATTTGGTACGTTCCTGCTTCGTCAGGCATACATGGGACTGCCAAGGGATCTGGAAGAAGCGGCCCGCTTAGACGGCTGCAACATCGGCCAGACCTTCCTTTGGATCATGGCTCCTTTGACCCAGTCTTCTATGGTAGCCTTAGGTATCTTTACCGCAGTGTTTGCCTACAAGGATCTGATGTGGCCGTTGATCTGTAACCGTGACGTAATGCCCCTGTCTGCTGCTTTGGCAAAAATGCAGGGCCAGTACACCAATAACTATCCGCAGCTTATGGCTGCCTCCCTGCTGGCTTGTGTCCCGATGATCGTACTGTATCTGATCTTCCAGAAGCAGTTCGTAGAAGGTATCGCGACTTCCGGCGGTAAGCTGTAAAACATTTCACACAAAACACAGGCTTTAAACCCAGAAAAGCCCGCCAAGTCCCAAGGTACTCCTTGCGGTGCGGCGGGCTTTTCCCTTATACCGGCTGAAGGAAAGGGGAATTTATGAATTTTTTCAATGAGGATAATTTTCTGCACCAATTCTTTTTGTTTTTAGGAAAGCTGATTGCGCTGAATCTTCTCTGGATGATATGCAGTATTCCGGTCATCACCATCGGCGCTTCCACCACTGCCATGTATTACTGCACCCTAAAGCTTCACAAGGACAAGGATATTGATGCCATTAAATCCTTTTTCAAAAGCTTTAAAAGGAATTTTCTTCAATCCACCATCATCTGGGTGATTCTGCTCCTGGCTGCATTTATCCTATGGCTGGAACAAATTGCCGTCAAAACCATGCCTGCCGGAGCCAGACAGATGTTCACCTACGTGCTTGCCGCTGTGGGAATCCTCCTGCTTCTGCTCACTCTTTACATTTTTCCCACTGTGGCGTCTTTCGATAACAAGATCAAAAAGCTGGCAGGCCACAGCATATATTTTATTTTCCGCCAGCCTGGATATGCTGTGGCAGTTACTGCTATTACGTGCCTGCCTATGTACTTTACCGTGGTGGATACAGAGCTGTTTCCTGTGTATTTATTTATATGGCTGATGTGCGGCTTTTCCCTGACCGCTTACGCAAACTCCTGGTTTTTATGGCGGCTTTATCGTCCGTTCTTTGAGGAGGACACGAAAAAAACCGAAGAAAATTCCCTTGACATCCCCTGAATCCTCTGCTTTAATAGAGGAATTGACAGCAATCCGGCCGGCTTAGACGGTCATGGATATTCCATATCCTTTTCTTATCAGGCAGCCGTCGGGATCCCTCCCAAACCGCTGCCCTGGCAACATTATACTTCACATATGGAGGACACAAATATGGACCCAATCAAATTCAATCCGCAAACACGTGTATTTACCCTGCGCACCCGCTCCACCATGTATCAAATGCAGATTGAGCGCTATGATACCCTGGTTCATTTATACTATGGCGCCAATTTAGGCGATGCAGAGATCGTTCATCGAATCGTGAATCTGGACCGGGGCTTTTCCGGCAATCCTTACGAGGCAGAGGATGACCGCCGCTTTTCCCTGGATGTGCTTCCCCAAGAGTATACGGCGGAAGGCAACGGCGACTACCGCATTCAGGGCATAGAGATCCGCCATCCTGACGGCAGCAACTGTCTTCAGCTTAAATACCGCTCCCACAAAATCCTTCCGGGCAAGTACAGCCTTCCGGGCCTCCCTGCCCTTTTTGCCAAGGATCCTTCGGATGCCGCCACCTTGGAAATCCTTCTGGCGGACAGCGTAAGCGGGGTGGAGGTCAAGCTGCTTTACGGCGTATTTCCCCAATGTGACGTAATAACCCGTGCCGTGGAGGTGGTAAACAACGGCACCCGGCGGATTGCCCTGAAAAAAGCCATGTCCTTAGAGCTGGATTTCCCAAAACGCACCATGGACATGATTCATTTCTACGGACGGCACAATATGGAACGGCAGACGGAACGGCGCCCTGTATGCCACGGCATTCAGACCATTGAAAGCAAGCGGGGCATGTCCAGCCATCATCACAACCCGGCTGTCATCCTGTGCGACCGGACTGCCACGGAAGACTACGGGGAATGCTGCGGCGTCGTCTTTGTGTACAGCGGCAATTTCCAGTGCCAGGTGGAATTGGACCAGGCAGAACAGACCCGCCTGATCATGGGAATCCACCACAGCAACTTCTCCTTCCGGTTAAATCCCGGGGAAAGCTTTGTGGCGCCGGAGGCAGTGATGACCTGGTCAGGCAGAGGATTGGAGCAGATCTCCCATCACTTCCACGACGCATTCCGCAATCACCTGATCCGCAGCAGCTATGTGAACCGCCATCGTCCGGTGCTGGTGAACAACTGGGAAGCCACCTATTTTCAGTTTGACGAGAAAAAACTTTACGGCATTGCCAAGGCGGCAAAAGATCTGGGCATTGAACTTTTTGTCCTGGACGATGGCTGGTTCGGCAAACGGGACGACGACATTTCCGGCCTGGGAGACTGGTATGTGAATGAAAAGAAAATCCATGGCGGCCTTCCTGCCCTGGTAGAGAAGATTCATGGCCTGGGGATGAAATTCGGAATCTGGATTGAGCCGGAGATGATTTCCGAGGACAGCGATCTTTACCGCACCCATCCGGACTGGTGCCTCAAGGTACCCGGGCGCAATCCTATGACCAGCCGCGGCCAACTTAACCTGGACGTGTCCCGCAAAGAAGTCCGGGACTATGTGATGGGCCAGATCTTCCAGGTACTGGACGCATGCCATGTGGAATATGTGAAGTGGGACGTGAACCGGGCTGTGAGCAATGTGTACTCCTTAAGTCTTCCTGACGACCGCCAGGGAGAGGTGCTCCACCGCCATATGCTGGGCGTCTATGACATGATGGAACAGTTAGTAAGCCGGTATCCTGACCTCCTTTTGGAGACCTGCGCAGGAGGCGGCGGACGCTTTGACGCGGGCATGCTCTACTACTCTCCCCAGATCTGGTGCAGTGACAACACGGACGCCATAGATCGTCTGGAAGTTCAGTACGGCACCTCCTTCCTCTATCCTGTCAGCGCCATGGGCGCCCATATCAGTGTCTGTCCCAACCATCAGACCGGGCGCACCACCCCCATGGAAACCCGGGCGGCGGTAGCCATGTCCGGCACCTTTGGATATGAACTGGATTTGGAGCATATGACAGAAGAAGAAAAAGAACAGGCCACTGCTCAGATTGAAGAATTTAAACGAATCGAACCTTTGATTCAGTCCGGGGACTACTACCGGATCACCGCCCCGGGAGATGAGAACAACGCGGTGGTATGGTCCTTTGTGGCAAAAGACCGAAGCCGGGCCCTGGTGCTGGGGGTGATTCCCAGAAAGTATGCCAACCCGCCGATTACCCTGATCCGCTTAAGAGGGCTGGATCCGGACATGCAGTATCGGGAAATCAGAACCGGATGTATCTATACGGGAGCCGTGCTCATGTACGCAGGGATTCCCCTTCCGGTGCCGGAAATGGATTATCAGGCGGTTGGATTTGAGTTCCAGGCAGTTTAGATACTTTATCGTGCAGTACTGTCTATAGATCAATATTGTTAATTGAAAGTTTTTTCCGAAGGGTCCGCAGGAGAAGGGGGACAGAACGTTTTCAGACACGTTCTCACTCCGTTTTTCACGTAGCGGTACTAAGGCTGTAAAAGACACAGCCTAAGTGCCGACGTGAAAAGAGGGTCTTCAAACGTTCTGTCCCCCTTCTCCTGCTACTTTCCTGGCATGCTTTACGGAAGGCATTGCTTCCATAAAACGGCCGATAAAGCAGCCTGGTCTGTTACCCGTACCCCGGGAAACCCTCGAAGAACGTCGGCGCTAAATTCGCCGGGATGGTTTTCCCGGCGAATTTAGCGTCCGCTACGTTCTTCACGGAGCGAGAGCGCGTTTTCCGGGGTACGGGTAACTGGACAGGCGGCCATTTCATCTTTTTCCTCCAACAATCGCCAATATATTGGAAAGCAGATAAGAACACAAAAGAGCGCAAAGCCCCTCCCCAAAAATAACCGCAGGAGTAAAAATGCGGATAATAACCACTGCCATCGTAAAATAGATCAAAGCCATCAGCACCGTACACAGAAGGAACCGCATACCGATCATCAGCGAGTTCTTAAACATGGCCCATGTGGTATTGTCAAATCTTGCCAAAAGAGGGAATACATACATCAATATAATGGCATAAGCGGCAAGAGCAGCCATAAATACAGCTGTTCCCAGAGTCCACAGCCCGTTGTCAAACCGCATATGGTAAAAAATGTAGCCGTCTATCCCAAGAAGGATCCCCACCGCCAAAAGAATCAGCCAGATCACCGTTGCCTGACGGAAATTTTCCTTAAATGAATGGAAAAACGCCCTGGTGACGGCGCCCTCCTCATTTTTGGCAATCTTTAAGGTCACGTAAAAAAGCGCGGTTGTGGAAGCGCCCACGGTAAAAACAGGCAGGCAGCAGACAAACCAGAGGATGTTCAGCCAGACCGCATACACGATCTTTGTGATAAGCTGCATCACAGGCCCGTCAATTTCCAAAAGTCCTTTCATAACGATTTATCCCTCCGTAGATTCCCTGAAAATCAAATTGGTTTCCACATACACAGTACGATAATTTAAAGATGGCTCCCTGATCCGCGATACCAGAAGCTGGACGGCCGAAAGCCCTATATCCTGGCTATGTATATGGATGGTGGTAAGGGACGGCACCACAACCCTTGATTCAGGCGAATCATCAAAGCCGCACAGCCAGACATCGCCAGGGATCGAATAACCCAGGGAATGAAGCACCTGCATCATGTCCAGAGCCGCCGCATCGTTGGTGCAGATGAAAACATCGGGAAGTTTTTTCATACAGCCGATGCATTCAGACAGGTATTTATGGTAATTCTCCCGGTCCGTCCCCGAAATCCCCTGTCTGTTCTCGATCAGGCAGTATTCCTCCGGACAGGAAAGCCCCATCATGTACATGGCATTGCGGTAGCTCATATACCGTTCATAAAAGGACTGGCAATGCATATAGGGACCCACAAAGCCGATCTGCTTTTTCCCTCTTTGAACCATCTCCTTGACAAAACGATAGATTTCCGTCCGGTTGTCCATATAAAGCAGATCCGCCTCCAGGGGAGCTTCAAAACCATCGGCAGGAGAATCAATAAACAAAAGCGGAAGGTTCAGGCCGCAAAGCAGCCGGCAGTAGGCATGGTCAAAAATTTCAATACACGCGACGCCGGCAATCCGTTCCGGCCTGAAGGAGACAGGAAGCCGTAATTCCCTTATCTCTTCCTCGATTACCCGGTATATAATCAGGCTGTAGCCCAGCAGCGCCAGCTCCTTTTGAAACTTATCAAGCATGGTTGACGCAAAATGGGAGCCGCCTACAAAATTGCCCAGAAACAGTGCGATCTCATTTTTTTCTTTTGCCTCCAAAATAGAAGGCAATAAGGCTGCTTCCGCAATATTCATATAGGAAAATTGTTTATATCCCATTTCCTGTGCTTTTTTCAAAATCTTATCCCTGGTGGCAGCCGCCAATACCCCCGTATTATTGATTGCCTTTGAGACCGTATTGCGGGAAACGCCCAAAGCATCCGCGATATCCTGAATGGTAACTTTTGAAGCCATAATCTTCTCCTTTCCAATCTTTCATAGGTATCATATCGCACAGTTCAAAATATGTCAAATGTAAAATCACAATTTTTTTATTCGATATGATGAAAAATGTAAAATTTAATCAAGAAAAATTGTTTAAATGTAAAATTTATATTGACCATGCGTAAAATTTATGGTATGTTATACACAAGATGTGTGGTTGTTATTTTACGTTTGCACAAATTATAAATATACATCAAACGGGCATGGAAAAATACCGAAAGAGAACCCGGTAAAGGCGCCGCGATGTAAAACAAATGTAAAAAAAACAAAACAGCCATGCGAGAAAGGGGGAACCAATGACTTTCCATTCTTCAACCGTTTCCGCAGGGAAACAGGACAGCAAATCAGGGAGGATTCATGATACGCTGGTGTATGTAAAACAACACTGGGAATTATATGTAATCTTCCTCATGCCGGCATTGGCGCTGACTTTAATCTTTAAGTACATTCCTATGGGCGGCATTCTCATCGCATTTCAGGACTATAACCCGTTCCGGGGTATCTGGGGCAGCGAGTGGGTGGGATTTCGGTATTTCAATCGATTTCTTTCCTCCCCGGACTTTATGTCCTATCTGGCCAATACTTTAAAGCTCAGTATTTTCGGCCTTTTGTGGGGATTCCCGGTACCCATCCTTCTGGCGTTTTTGCTGAACCGGATTCAGCGCACGGGAATCAAGAAAAAAATCCAACTGGCCCTTTACCTGCCCAACTTTATTTCCGTCATTGTCCTGTGCGGTATCATAAGAATTTTCCTTTCCGTAACCGGTCCGGTAAACCTCTTACTGGGTACCCAGATCAATTTTATGACCATGCCGGAAGCATGGAGAACCATCTATATCGCAAGCGGCATCTGGCAGGGAGCGGGCTGGGCGTCCATTATGTACACCGCCGCCCTGGCAAACGCAAGCCAGGATTTAAGGGAGGCTGCCGAGCTTGACGGAGCCAATATCTTTCAGCAGATCCGGGTGGTTGAATGGCCTGCCATCAAGGACATTGTGATCATCCAGTTTATCCTTCAGGCAGGAAACATCATGAGCATCGGTTTTGAAAAAGCTTATGCGCTGCAGACGGACTTAAACCTTGCCAGTTCGGAGATCATCTCTACATATGTTTACAAGCAAGGCCTGATCAGCGGCAACTTTAGCTTCTCCACAGCAGTCGGCCTGTTCAATACGGTCATCAACGTGATTCTCCTTTTGAGCGTGAACAAGATTGTGGCAAAAATGAACGATGGCCAGGGATTATAGGAGAAGGAACGCGCAAACGGCGCGTGCCATTACATTAGTAGGAGGTTTCTAATGAAAACAAAAAAATTTTCCAGCTACGGCACGCAGGACAAAATACTGCTCACAGTGGGATATATTCTCATCGGCCTGTTTGTCCTTGCCATTATTGTCCCCATGATTTATATTATCGCCGCCTCCTTTATGGATCCGATCACCCTGCAGAACAAGGGAATTACCTTTGATTTCAGCAAATGGACCCTGACGGCGTATGAACGGGTCATCTCCAATGCCCAGATCTGGATCGGCTTTAAAAATGCGGTGGTTTACTCCGTGGTGTATACCATTGTATCCGTGGGCGTCACCCTCCTGGCCGCGTATCCCATGTCAAGACCGGACTTTAAGGGAAGAGGCCTCTTCAATGTGATATTCATGATTACCATGTTCTTCGGCGGCGGCCTGATCCCTACCTACCTGCTCATCGGTAATCTGGGACTCCTTAACAGCATGTGGGCCATTATTCTTCCCGGCGCCTTCAGTGTGTGGAATATGACCATCGCAAGAACTTATTACCGGGGGATTCCCTCAGAGCTTCGGGAGGCGGCGGACGTGGACGGCGCCAATGAAATTACATATTTCTTTAAAATATTGCTGCCGGTATGTACGCCCATTATCGCAGTGCTCTCCCTGTGGCAGTTTGTGGCAATGTGGAACAGCTACTTTGACGCCATGATCTATCTCAATGATTCCGCAAAACAGCCGCTGCAGTTGGTTCTTCGTTCCATCCTCATACAGAATCAGCCGGAATCCGGCATGATTTCCGATATGCAGAGTACGGCACAGCGGGCACAGCTTGCGGAGCTTTTAAAATATGCCACCATTATTATCTCCAGCCTTCCGCTTTTGGTGATGTATCCGTTCTTCCAGAAATATTTTGACAGCGGCATCATGGCAGGTTCTGTAAAAGGCTGACGAACAAAAAGGAGCAAGGACATGAAAAACAAATCGATCAAACGTGGAGCTGTATTGGTACTGGCAGCGGCAACGGCCCTCTCCCTGGCCGCATGCGGGCGAAGCGTCTCCTCCCTCAATACCGGCGAGGAAATGCAGGTGGTTGATCTGAAGGAGCTGCAATTTCCCCTGGCGGAAAAAAAGATACTCACCGGAATGATCAGCTATCCCCCCAACACCGAATCTGACCCCAACAACCGGACTATTTTCAAAAGGCTTCAGGAGGCAACTAACGTGGAGATTGACTGGATGGCCATCCAATCCGACCAATGGGGCGACAAAATCGCCCTCAATATGGCAAATCCCAATCTTTTGACGGATTTTGTATTCAGCGGTGATTTCAGCGACAACGATCTTCTCCGGTATGCAAATTACGGGGCCATTATCCCCTTAGAGGAGTATATTGATACCTATATGCCCAATTTAAAATCGGTTTTTGACAAATATCCGGAATACAAAAAAATGAGTACGGACATCAACGGCCATATCTGGGCGCTTCCGTGGATTGAACAGCTCGGTTCCGAGAAAACGGCGATCCAGACTGTCAGCGAGATGAGCTTTATCAATAAAAAATGGCTTGACTTTCTGGGACTGGACATTCCTGAAACCACAGATGAATTTGAACAGACCCTGATTGCCTTCAGGGATCGTGCTCCCGAACTTCAGGCAGAGTTTGGAATTGAAGGAAGCATTATCCCCATGTCCTGCATCATCAATGACGGAAGCCAGGATCCGGCCCTTTTGATCAATGGCTTTGGAGAAGGCTACGGCGATGGCGATCAGGGAAGGCATATTGCCGTCACGGATGCCGGACAGGTCATCTGCACGGCGACCCAGCAGGGATTTAAGGACGGAATCGCCTGGCTTCACAAATTATATGAAGAGGGCCTCATTGACCCGGAGGCGTTTACTCAGGAGTGGTCCACCTATGTGGCCAAGGGAAAGTCCGGGCGCTACGGAGTCTGCTTTAGCTGGGATGTGGCCAACATTGACAACATCACCGACTGGGTTCCCCTTCCGGCGCTGACTGCGGATACGAGAAACATCACTCCTGAAAACGGCTCCTTCACCAGCGGATACAACAGAGGCCGCTGTGTCGTCACGGCAGTTGCCAAAGAACCGGCGCTGGTGTGCGCCTGGCTTGACCAGATGTATGCTCCCCTCCAGTCTCCGCAGAACAACTGGGGAACCTACGGGGAGGAGGATGATTTCGATATCTTTGAGATGGGATCCAACGAAAAGGGAGAGCCTATGTTAAAACATGCCCCGCTGGGAGACGCTTCCCCGGTAGAGGTCAGAGAAGCGGAAGCGGTGGGCGGCCCCCTGGCAATACTTGACGAGTATTATGGCGTGTATGTCACCTGCCCGGCTGACGCCCAGTACCGCCTGGACTGGATCCGGGAATCCTTCACGCCGGATATGAACAACAAATATGTATATCCAAACGTATTTATGAATCGGGAAGATACGGACAGGCTTTCCGTCCTGACCCCTGACATCTCCCAGTATATCAATGAATGCCGTTCCCGATGGATCATGAACGGATACACGGAAAATGACTGGAACGAATACAAAAATAAACTGGATGCCTACGGACTGGAAGAGTATCTGTCCATTTTCCAGAAGTATTTTGACGCTTTTTATGAATAATCCTTCATGCGCCCGGAGGAAAATCTGACGGGCGTATTTGTCATCCCTGATTTGAATCGCCTGCGGCGATGGAACATTAAAAGTAAATACAAGGAGGTATATAATGACGAGCCCGCTTCTGCAAAAAGTACGAAAATATGAGGAGACATATGAAAAAAATATCAAAAAAGAAGAACGTCCGGATTTTCACCTGAGTCCCCGGGTGGGCTGGATGAATGATCCCAACGGTTTTTCCTTCTACAATGGGCAGTATCATTTGTTTTACCAGTATTATCCTTATGATTCCCATTGGGGGCTTATGCACTGGGGGCATGCCGTAAGCTCCGACCTGCTCCACTGGACCTATCTTCCGGCCGCCTTAGCGCCGGACGAAGCCTATGATAAGGACGGATGCTTTTCAGGGAGCGCCATCACACTCCCTGACGGAAGGCATCTGCTCATGTACACTGGCGTGGCAAAGGAAGTCCAGGCGGACGGAACCATCCTGGAGATACAAAGACAGTGCATCGCCACCGGTGACGGCGTCAATTACGAGAAATACGCAAAAAATCCGGTATTGACCGAAGCCGACCTGCCGGAAGGCAGTTCCCGCTGTGATTTCCGGGATCCGAAAATATGGCGGGGAAAGGACGGAGCCTATTATGCCGTAATCGGAAGCCGGCCTGCCGATGGCAGCGGCCAGATTCTGCTGTTTGAGAGTCCGGACGGATTTGAATGGAAACTCTGTGAAATTTTGTGTTCCAACCGGAAACGTTACGGAAAAATGTGGGAATGTCCTGATTTCTTTGAATTGGATGGAAAGCATGTTCTTCTGGTAAGCCCCCAGGAGATGCTGCCTCAGGGATTCGAGTACCACAACGGGAACGGAACCGTCTGCATCATCGGCTCCTATGATGAAGAAAACAAAAGGTTCATTGAGGAGCGCAACCAGGCCATTGACTACGGCATTGACTTTTATGCCCCTCAGACCCTTCTCACAGCCGATGGAAGAAGGGTTATGATCGGCTGGCTGCAGAACTGGGACTCCTGCCTCCCGTCTACGGTTCATTCCCCATGGTTCGGGCAGATGAGTCTTCCCCGGGAGCTTTCCATAAAAGACGGGCGTCTTTTTCAAAAGCCGGTTCGGGAACTGGAAGCCCTGCGCAGAAATGAAGTGCGCTATACGGATCTTACCTTCACGGACATCCTGCAGCTAAGCGGCGTCAACGGCAGGAAAATCGACATGGAACTTAACATCCGACCTGTGGATGACAGCCAGGTATATCAGAAATTCGCGGTTCGTTTTGCCCAGGACGCCACCCATCATACGGCTGTCAGCTTCCGGCCCCATGAGTCGCTCCTTAAAATCGACCGCAAATTCTCCGGCTCCCGAAGAGCCGTCATCCATCAGCGCAGATGCCTTGTAAAACACTGCGGCGGCCGAATCCGCCTGCGGCTGATCTTAGACCGCTTCAGCGCCGAGCTGTTTGTAAATGACGGAGAGCAGGTACTTTCCACCTCCATCCAGACGCCCCAGGAGGCAGAGGGCATCTCCTTCTTCTGCAACGGGCTTGTGAATATAGATATTGTGAAATACGATTTGGTTTAATAAGCACTTCCTGTCAATCACTTTCGGCTGTCTGCGAATAGGAAGGGAGAGGTAATTTCCTTACATTACCTCTCCCTTCCGTGCAGAGCCGACAGCCAGCAAATCTATAACTGATTAATCATTTTTTAAATGTCCCTCGCTATCCAGAATATAACCATCCGGGGTGGTGGTATTCTGCAGCATTACCCCGGTTTTATCATCCATGTAATACTTTTCTCCCTCCCACTGGATCCACCCGGTAGCCATATAACCGTCCTCGTCAAAAAAGTACCACTTTTTATCAATTACCTCCCAGTCATTCTGAGTATAGGTTCCATCTTCATGTTGATACCACCACTTTTGCCCTTCTGCCCTCCACTTTCCTTTTGTGGGAAGACCAGGCGCCGTACCGCTGCGGATAGCGTCCGCCATGTCAGCCGATACGGTCAACGGCTCTGATTCCATCCATTTTCCCTTGTTATCCGCATTCTGTTTATTGATGGCACGAACTTTCACCTGATAGGTGCCAGGCTTTCTCATCTGGAAAGTATAATCGTAAAAAATATCCTCTGTGCTTTGGTAAACTGAACCGATCCCGGTACCGTTACGATACAGACGCAGCTCATAAGAACCTGCTCCCTGTATTTCCTCCCAACTGGCAAAGCCGCCCTCTGTCAGTACTACCGCTGTCTCCCTGCCCACCATCTCACTCATAGGCCGAAATTTTACCTGAATCCGTAAAGTCTCCTTATTGTTTTGTAAAGAAGCTTTCACATAAGCAGCGCCTTTAAGTTTCACAGAACTTGCTTTTGTCAGGGAAAAACAATAACCTTCATCTGCATTTAAATATATGGAAATCTCCGGAACATCATCTTCCACCCATTCGAATCCAAAGTTTTCAATCTCATAATAATCAAAGGAATAGTGTTTCCCACGAGTTTCCACTTCTATCTCTTCATCACCGTACTTCATTCCCAACTCAAAACGAGATTCTATATTTATGCTGACAGAATCAATTTTTTTCCCTTTTGCCGCATAAGCAGGTGCTGCTGTCATTCCTGCCAATACTGCTGTCAAGACTATCCCGCACATTTTTTTCCAATTATACACACGTAACCTCCCCATCTTTTTTACAACTTTTTGATTTTTTCGTTTATCCTGCTAATACAGAACCGTAAAATTCTCCCCGCTCAAATTGCAGTCATTTGAAAAAACCGACCAGTTTTTCCGGATGCCGTTATAGTTTCTTGCCGTGAGAGCAATCTCATCGTTTACATACAAGACGAAAACCGAACCGTCCATTACCAGCTCAAAATCAATCTCCGAATGTTGTTTCAATGCAAACGCCACTTTGCTTTCCGGGCTTTTTGCCTCTTCCAATGGACAGTTGTAAAACCGGATTTGATTTTTATTGATATCAAATACCACATTGACATTATTTTTTTCGCCTGCATTATTAAATCCGAAGCCGAAATATCCGTTGGAGTTCCCATCGTATTTCATTTTGCCTTTTAGTATCATTCGCTCTTTCAGGGGTTCCATGATTTTAAACTGATAGCCCGCAGAGGGCAGGCTAAAACTCCCCATCCCTCTGCGATTAGAAAAACTTCCGCTTCTTTCCGGAATCGGCACAGTAAACAACTGCCCGTTGGCTCCCTGGCGCAGTCCATGTGCCACAAGGTTTCCTGCCCAGTCAATGGAACCGCTGTCCATAGCATTTGCTTTTGACGGCGTCCAGCCTACGATATAAAGCTTTCCCTTTAATTTTTCTATGCGTCCCGCATAAAATCCGGCGCCGTCAAAATAGTTGATGTCAAAACTGTCAAATGGCCCGTTGGGGCTTTCCGACACCAGATATTTAACGATTCTGTTGGGTTCCTGTTCGGAATAGGACAAATACCAGTAATCATTATATTGAATAAGTGTCGGACATTCCATATTGCTTTTGTTTGTCTCATTTCTGTACAGGATTTGCGGATCCTCCCAATTCAGCAGATCATCGGATTTCATATAGATAATCACGCCATGATTATCTTTTCTCGCCGTCAACAGCATCCAATATCTGCCCTCGGCTTCATTGAACAATACATAAGGATCCCTGAAATCGTTCATTTCATAGCCTTTGGGAGGATTCAGCATAAAATCCTTGGATTTCTCCCATCCATTGGCGTTTATATCGGTTGATGTGGCGATCCGCACTACTTCCTTTGGTTCAATGTTTCCGTTATGGGCCGTATAAAACGCATAGTATACGCCATCCTTTTTTATAACCGAACCTGTGCCAAGTGCCAGATCCCGGTCATACGCATTGTGTACCACGGGAAGTATCTCACCGATGTCATGAAAAGTTGCAAAGTCGGCTGTGGATATTTTATTCCATGGATGAAAACCGATGGCGCCGTTTCTCTGGTCGTTCAAATAAAATATGTGCATTTCATCCCCATCGGTAAACGGCATGGTGTCGCCGATAAACCCGTCCTGTGAAACAGGGAAGAAGTGCGGGTTCCAGGCTCCGTACACGCACTGTGAACATATCATCACCATTGCCAGTGTGCTCCCGGCCTTTTTGATTATCTTCATCTTTAAAAAAATCTCTCCTTTCCTCGCATCATCGGACTGCCATGTTCCCTACAGGGCCGCAGCCTCCTCCTCCTTTTTCCCATCGCCCGGTACGGCTGCGCTGTCCATTCCGGTTTCTTCCTGTTTCTGTTCTGTTTCCCCGCTGCTGTTTTCCGATTCCTCCGAATCCTTTCCGCCTGTATCCCCCGTTTCATCAGAATCCGATGCAGAACTGTCCGTTTCGGTTTCTTCCTGCCCCTGTTCTGTTTCTCCGCCCTCTGCATTCTCATTTTCGTTGAAATCCGGCTCCAGGCGACCCGCTCCGGTTTCTTCTTGTCCCTGCTCTGTTTCTGCGCCCCCGGGGGTTGTGTCCCCTGCTTCTGCCCCCTTGTTTTCCGATTCCTCCGGGCCTTTCTCAACCGGCGCCGCCGCGTCCGTCCCCTTATTAAGGTTCGGCCCTGTGCTGCCCGTCCCGCCCTGCTTTTTTTCTGTTCCTCCTTGTTCCTTCTTTCCCTTGGCATTCGATGAGGTCGCTACCTCCAGTTCTTCCTCGTTTTCTTCTAATGATATTGATTTAAATACAATGTGATTATCCTCTCTGTCTTCCGGGTCCTCCTCTTGTCCAACCCGGAAGAAAACTTCCATGGTATCGTTGGGAGCGGTAAAATTATAAGACAGTGTAGTAGACGTCTCAGGCTCAAGCCAATCCTCAAAACAGGTGTCCTGATCGTCTGCTTCATTTGGAATTGCTGTTACCATATCTAACCCCTTTTCAGCCTCCACTTCCACCGTCAGCGTATATCCCGCGCCGGGTTCGACAATCATGTTTATGCCGATTATCTCGTTATGGCAATCAACGCTGCCAAGCTTTTCGGCATAATATACCATGTTGCCATCGTTATCGTTGTACAGGCTGCCCTTTGCCACATCGCCGGATTCCCCATGTGTGAAATCATATCCATCTAAACTTACCGTATTAGCAGCGCCGGCCTCTTTTTTCACCAATGAAAAGGATTCAAATACAATGTGATTATTTTCCCGGACATCCGCATATTCATCCTGCCCGACCTGGAAGAAAATTTCCAGAGTATCGCTCTGAGCAGTAATTTTGTGAGTCAGCTTAGTAGTAGTGTTTTCTCCAAGCCAGTCTTTATACCAGGCGTCCCCATTGTTATCCGCATTTTTTGCAGCGGGAATGGTTGTTACCATATTCAGCCCCTTTTCAGGCTTCACTTCCACCGTCAGCGTATACTCCGCGCCATCCTCCACATTTTCTATAACCGTGGACACCTTGTTATGCCAATCCGTTGTGCTAAGCTTTTCGGCATAATATACCATAAATTTTCAATATTTCAAACCCCTTGAAATACCGATAAATTCAAGAAAGTTCAAAATATACGGCGGCGCAAAACCTCCAAAATATGCCCTAATTAGTAACAAATTAGTATCACACTTTTTCGGTCACGGAATCACCCAAAGAAAGGCAAATCCAGCGGTTGCGCCCCTTTTCCCCGGACTTCAAAAGTCCCCACTTCCCGATCTTCCCGGTGCTGCTGATCTGCCCATCAGCTTCATCAACAATGGTGAAAACTCCCTTGCCCGTGAAACCGTCCTTCTGGTAGTTCGTTCCTGCGCCCTTGCGGATATACAGATCAGGGATTTTCACCCGCACCTTGTAAGGGAATTTTGCCGGGACTTCCGGCTCTGCTGCCGTCCCGGTGATTTTGTCCAGAATGTTCAGGATTTTTTCACCGTACTTTGCACCAGCCGCCCATCCTTTACCGTGCGGGTTCTCCTGAATCCCCAACCACTCCACAAATTCAGCCGAACCACGGGAAACATATTTGAACCGGGGATCAATGCACCCGTTCACCAGCGGATCAGAATTTGCATAGGCTTTCAGGTGCTGAATCTGCGCCCTGATCCCAAGCTGCGGGGTATAGAAGGAATTTCCCTTCATGCCGCTGGACGTGACACCCATCCCGCAAAAATTATTCTGATCCAGCGTGACCGCCGAACCGCTGAAAGCAAAGTTCCCGGTTTCAAGACAAGACTGGGCAAAAGCCACGTCCCCCCTGATCCCTTCCGCTTTGCCCTCTGAAAGATAAAACGGGATCATGTCAATCACGGACTGCGGCACGGAAGGATTGACCGCCCGGATGTAAGCCTGCATCTGCTCCACCGTTGCAACCGCTTCCCCGGCGATTCTGGTATAGCCGTTCATTTCGGTCTTTCCCATAGCCGCCTTGACTGCTGCCCTGAATGTGTCCATAGTATACCCCATTCCAAGCTGATTCCAAAGGTGTTCAGGATCGCCGTGATTGGAAGCAATCCCCCGCTTGTGTCCTTCTGCGTGACCGATAATCACCCCATCAGCCAGCGGGTCAAGGTTGTATTTCTCACAAAGGAAAGCAAACAGTTCAACGGCTGCTTCATAGGTACGCTTTGCGGTTGCCTTTGCCGTTTCCATGTCTGAACAAGTAAAGTTGCTGCCAGAGGTATACTTGATACATCCCGGTTCACACATTTCAATCCCGATATGGGTATTATTCCCGCTTCCCTTGCTTCCGCTGCCACAATGCCACCCTCTATGATTCCACGGTAAAGTTTGGTAAACATCCCCCGTGTTCCCATCAATGAACGCATGAGCGCAAGAATTATCATGATCCGCACTGTTCCAGCTTTTTACAAAAACTATTGCGGATGGCTGCGGGCAACCAACACTATGAAGCATCAGCCCCGCAACCGTGATTTTCTGTCCTTTCTGGTAACAAGGATTTTTTGTAAGTAAACTTTCAATGATGTTCATTCCGCTTATTCCTCGCTTTCTGCTTTCTTTTTCAGTACTTCAATAGCCTTTGTAATGACCGCCGGGATAGGAATCCCCATCAGCCCCGCATTTTCAATAATGCTGATCGTTTCATTCACAACAAAAGCAATTACAACGGCATCCCGGATGAAATTAGAACCCATCATCAGATCAAGGCGGCAAGCCACCAGAACCACCAGCAAAGTGACACCCTTCCGACAAAGACCTTTCCACCCGGCACGACTTTCCAGCGTTCCTTTCTCGGTCTTTTCGCTGGTATGGAAAACCCCGGCAACAATCAGCCCGGTCACATAATCAATGCCCATGAAAATAAGCAACGTGACAAGGGCAGCATCCCACCCACCGAAAAGGGAAGCAATTACACTTCCAGCGCATCCAAGTAACGATAAAATTTTGACCTTCATTCTTTCTTACCTCTCTTTCTGCTTTTGGACACGCAAAAACCCCCTTTCAGGGCTTCATATAAGCCCATATAGGGGGTTTATTGTGTCGTTCATAGATTTCCTTACCCTATGACCTTATTCAGCCAATTCCGGGCAATCCAGATCAGCCAGCACCGCCTTGACCTGATCCTTGATTCTGTCAGGGACTTCCGAAAAGGATTTCTTACCCTTGACAATCAGTGTCGCATAAACAACAGCCATTTCTTCCACTTCCTTCCTGAATAAAATTTTTATGATTAGATTGATAATCAATCCGCATCACCAGCCGCCAGTTCAGGGAATCCCTTTTCCGTCAGGATTGCCCGCACATCATCCCGGATTTTTTCAGGGACTTCTTCAATCTGCTTCTGCCCCTTGATAATCAGATTAGCATATACCGCCGCCATTTTCTCACCCCTTCCTTATCCCATCAGTTCATACACTTCACACAATGCAAGCTGCGTGTCCGTGATCTGCTGCTGGATTGCTGCGTTTTCGGTTGCCTGCTTCAAAATAAATTCGTCCTTACCGTACTGGATCATGTTGAACTCATACCCCACGAACTCATTTTCTTCACCGATATTTTCAGAAACTTCCTGAATGTCGGTGTGCTGCCAAACGCTGAAATCATCAATAACGACTGATTCAGGCTTGACACAACTTCTCACCCTTCCATAGTCCTTCATTTTCTTTACCACCTTTCTTTTTGACAACAAAATAATAGTATCTGTCTGCATCCGGCAAGATAGGGGCAAGGTATTTCTTTTGCAAGCGGTAACTGTCACAATGCTTCAACCATCCCTTGTATGAATTGATTGAACACCATTCAGAATAGTTCATCATCTGACCACGTTCCACTTTCTTCCCGATCTCCACCATTTTATCCTTGAACTTTGTGCAACTGCTTTTTCTCAACA